>JAFAQA010000524.1 GCA_019246665.1 Hyphomicrobiales bacterium | reverse complement strand
TCGCCAAGTACTCAACCTAATCGCAGCATCCAAGGGTGAGCGCGACGTTACGGCACATGCAGAAGGAGGCGATCGCAACATCCGTTCTCGACAGAGCCTCTCGCAGTTGCGCCTCGAGCAGAGGCCGCTCCGCGCTCTTTGATCGGTGAACTCGCCAAGTGTCGCGGCATGGCGACTAATAGGCTTGCCCGCGCTGAATTTTCAAGAGATGATGGCGACGCGCTTGCGGCGATCGTGGAGGGAAAAGCGCCCGATCCAGGTGAGCGGCGAACACCAATATCCCTGGAACCGACAGCAGCGAAGCTCGAAAGGGTGTCGCTTGGACCACGTCGACGAGAACAAATCTTGATGCGGAAGATCGTGCACAGTGCTCGCAGATGTCGAACGCGTCGAGATCCGCTCCCGCAACCACCCCTGCCAGCTTGCAAAAGTGGCTGGCCACTTCGGTCGTTCAAGCAGTTGGCTGTCAGCCTCCATTCACCGCCGCCATCCGGGCTCGTGATGAGGCGCTGCGCCGTAGCGGCCGGTCAATGGGCCAGCAACCGACAACAGCAATGCGACTAAAAATTCTGGCAGTTTGTGCCGTCATGATTATCGGCGGCACCGCCCTGGCCACTGAAGAACAGAGCCATTCCAACAGGAGCGGCCTCGCCCATAGGACCGACAAAAGCCCGGTGGGAGAGTGGCTGGTCAACGACCGGACCGCCAGGATACGCATCGAGGATTGCGGGGGCGTAATGTGGGGCGCGGTCTCTTGGGAAGAGAGTCCCGGCGGTCAAGATGTCCAAAATCCAGATCCCACAAAGCGTGCCCGGCCGACGCTCGGACTTCCCGTCCTCTTGGATATGAAACCAGGCCCGGATGGCCGCTGGGACGGAGAGGTCTACAACGCCAAGAACGGCAAGACCTACACTGCCCATATCAGCATGCTGGATCCCAGTACATTGCGAATAGAAGGGTGCGTACTAGGGCTCCTCTGTGGTGGTGAGAACTGGACTCGCTTCGAGCCGAGGTCTTCAGCCCAGAAAGCCACATTTGCCACCAGACAACCATTGGATGTCTGCTCGGGGCGTGCCCAATAAGAAAAGCCTACCCCGGTAAGCGCCATGACGACAGGTTCCTTGGCTCGAAGCGAATTCCCCAACCTTTCGTGTGAGAATGTCTGCCATAGTCGCAGGAACTCGCTGGGTCTTCACTATCTGCCGCACTACATTGCTCGAACAATTTAGCTATCGAAGGAAGCGACCATGACGGTCAGAATCGAGAAAGACGGCGCAGTCTGGACGGTCATTCACGACCGGCCGGCGGCACGCAATGCAATGGACCCTGAAAGCGCCGATGCATTGACCGCCGCTTTTCTCGAATTCGATGCCGATAAGGGAGCGCGCGTTGCGGTATTTTATGGCGCGGGCGGCGCATTCTGTGCGGGTTGGGATCTCAAATACGTTAGTACGCTCGATCGCGGTTATCCGCTCGGCGAGCTCGACATTCCGGTCGCCGCCCCGCGCGGCAATGGCGGCGAAATTCCGCGCGGACCCCTGGGACCCTCACGGTTGGAGCTCGACAAGCCGGTGATCGCCGCCATCGAGGGTCCGGCGGTCGCCGGCGGCATGGAGTTGGGCCTGTGGTGCGACTTCCGGGTGATGGCGAAGGGCTCCTACTTCGGCGTTTATTGCCGCCGCTGGGGCGTGCCGTTGATCGACGGGGGAACCGTGCGCCTGCCGCGTATCGTCGGTCAGGGCCGCGCCCTGGAGATCATTCTGACAGGACGAAAAGTGCCCGCGGAGGAATGCTTGGAAATTGGATTGTGCGAATACGTCACGCCCAGGGGCGGCGCTCGGGCAAAGGCAGAGGAGTTGGCACGGGAGATCGCGCGCTTTCCGCAGGTATGCGTGCGCGCTGATCGACGCTCCGCTATCAGGAGCCACGGGCTGGCTGTACGTGAGGCCCTGATCCAAGAATGGTATAACGGGCGTCAAGCGCTGATCGAGGACGGCGTAGCGGGAGCGACGCGCTTCAAGGACGGTCTCGGCCGGCACGGCGATTTCGAGAAGATCAGATGAAGTCCTGGGTCCAGCCGTGGTGACTTGCGACAGTGGCCGCTGGCGAGCCGCCTAAAGCAGGCGCCCAAGCCTCACAGCCTTCGACCGTTAACACCTTCTCTCGATCGCCTTCATGTGTTTATTCGCCATCGCCGGATTGATTCCCCCGATGATCTCGACACCCATGCCATCGTTGTCGTCACCTTCATAACCCTGCTGTAATGACTCGACGTGTAACATAGCGATGAAACCGGAGGGCGCGCCGCGATGTTACGGAGCGAAATGCCAAAATCACAACGGGTTTTCATCTGGACACCGATTAGAAGAAGAACCGTCACCCCCTATCGCTGCACTCGGCAACAGAGGAGCACCAGGGATTTCCTGGTGCCCCCGCGCTGATCGGCAGCATGACCGGACGACGGTGGCCGGGAGCCTGAGCTTGGGTGAGTTGCCCAGGTCGTAGGGGGTGACGATCCGGTGATTGGGAAGCCGGCCACGGCGTCGAGGTTTTTCGTGTCCTTTATGGATAGCTCTTCTTGCACTCGGGCACATCCCGTCCGGGCAGGCCGATCTTGTCGAAGACTTCCTTTGAGAACCCGAGCCGTTCTTGCACGTTCGGGACGACCTTGACGACCTTGCTGACGAGATCGCCACGCTCGTCCTTCACGACTTCTGTCACGAAATTCGTGCCAATGGCCTGGCGATTTTCGTCCAGAGTTATTTTCCCATTCGGGGCGTCCAGAACCATGTTCTTCAGGGCTTCGCGGAACTTCTTATTGCCGTCGCTGAGATCCCCGTTGACCTGGTCGAGCGCACGAAACACCGCATCCGCCGAATTGTAGTAGCTGATGGCAAGGAGCGATGGAGCGGCAAAGCGCTTATCGGCCGGCCAGGCTTCCTGATAGGCTTTCACGAACGCCTGCCATTTCGGATCAGGATCGGTATCGGCAGAGCCGCTTGCCGCGACGACACCGACCAGCGCTTCTTTCGCTTTCCCCTTCGACGACAGCACCGTCTGGTCCACCATGATCGACCCGCCAATGAGCTTGGCGTTGCCGCCGGCTTGTTGATACTGGTTGAGGAAGTTCACGGCGTCGGCGCCGCCAAGTCCGAGGTAAATGGCATCCACGTCATCAGGGAGCGCCGCGATGACCGAAGCGAAATCCTTGGTACCGAGCGGCACCCAAAACCTCTTGGTGATCTGCCCGCCTAGTTGGCAATACTCCAGTGCCAGTCCAAAAACTTGGGTATACGTGAACGCATAGTCTTCTGCGACCGTAGCAATTTTTTTATAGTGTTTGGTGTTGTAGATGTAGTCGCCAAGCCCGGCATGCCACTGCGCACCGTCCATATTGAAGCGGAAGAATGTGGGGGAGGGGTCCACATAAGTGGTTTCCAGCGCACCAGAGGATGCGTTGATGACAGTGATCTGCGGCTGCGTCTTGGAATAATCCCTGATCGCGATGCCTTCTGCGCCCGAGAGCGGGGAGATAAGGACGTCGACCTTATCTTGTTCGACCAGCTTCTTGGCGGCCCGCAGCGCTGAGTCCGGACTGGCATCCGTTGACCCGACGATGGTCTCGATTTCCCTGCCCCCGGCCTTCCCGTTATGAGCCTTCACTGCGAGCTCGTAGCCGCGCATGCCGTCTTCACCTAGCACGGTGTACGTGCCTTCGAGCGTCGCGGTGACGCCAACCTTGAGTTTATCGGCAGCTTGCGCAGATCCGCTATTGGCGAGCGCGACGCAAGCCGCCGCATACGCGAGTACCATGCCCTTGCGCATTGAGGTTTCCTCCTGTTGGTGCACCGTGAAACGGCACCGGCTGCTGAAGCTTAGTTGTTGCGGGGGGAATAACTCACCGTCCTATCGACCAGCAACGAAATCGTAACAGTTGGCGGGCGTCCGCCACAAGTCCATTACTGTGGAATCTTAGAATTTGCGCGCCGGATTTGTGTAGTCGCAACCCAAGTACACGGGCTGCGCCTGCCTGTCTTGGGGTCCGATCTTGCCCAATTCTCAAGTTCAACCGCACACCCACTTGTCACCCGGAACAGGTCGGCGCTTAATCCACAAAACAAGAAAACCTGTGTGGGAGGCGATCGATGAGCAATGCTCTGTCAGTCTGCCATGGCGCATTCGGGCGAGTGACCGTTTATAAGCTCGATCGGCCCATGCGCACGCATGCGCATCGTGAAGGGCATCTGACTTACCTGTTGAGTGGCCCTCCGGCAGTGGTCACCATTTGTGATGTTCCCCACGTCGTCAACGAGACGAGAGGGGTAGCCATCAATCCTTGGCAGCCGCATTCTTTTTGCCCAAGCCCTGGAAATCAAGGTTCGGTCTTTCTGGTGGCCTATCTCTGCGAGCGATGGCTTGACCGAGATCAACACGGTCGCGGCAGCCTACGTTTTGGTGCCAACACGATCGAGGTAGGAACAACGATCCGCTCGATTGCCGTGAGCCTTGCCCACGTGCTTGTAACTCACGCGAGCTGTCGGATCGTCGAGCGCTACTTGAACCAGCTCTTCGATGCGAGCTTTGATGCTTCCTGGAGCAAGGATCGTCGACCGGCAACCCTTTCGGCCTGCAGAACCTCCATCGACTTTCGCGTTCGTAAGTCGTTGCACTTGCTGCAGGACGGCTGTTCACAAGGCCTCGAGCTCGATGCCATCGCGCGACATGTCGGCCTGTCCCGGCCGCATTTCTTCAAGTTGTTTCGCGAAAACACCGGGGTGACACCCGCACTCTACGCCAATACCATGCGGATCGAGCGGGCCCTTGAGCGCCTGATGGACCCCCAAATCTCAGTAAGCGATATCGGTTTTGAGCTCGGCTTCTCATCTCAGAGCCATTTCACCCATTTCTTCTCAGCCCATGTCGGCGTGGCACCCAATCTTTATCGGACTATAGCCCGGGTCGTGGTCGAATAGACTTGGCAAAAAATCAGACTGTCGAGCATGCCGCGTCGCCTCATTTGAGGTAATTTTGTCGAGGAACGTGGAGGCGGCAGGGATTGACCACGGCTCTTGGCCACGAAGTTGCACCACAAACCGCGCAGCGCGGTGACAGGTTCGCGCGCTGGATAAGCCGTCGTCCCGTCGCGGCGCTGACGATCGCCATTGCTGTTATTTTCGTGCTCTGGCTGGTGTTCGCGCCATGGCCGGAAGAGTTCGAGAACGTTTTCGGCAGGAAGCGTCTATTCATCAACGCACTTTTCAATGGCATTACGCTCGGCGGGCTCTACTTTCTCGTTGCCGCCGGATTCACGTTGATCTTTGGCCTGATGCGCAACGTCAACCTCGCGCACGGCTCGCTCTACTTGTTTGGTGGTTATATGGGTTACGAGGCGGGTGTGTGGACCGGTTCGTGGCTCCTCAGTTATGTTTTCGCGTTTGCCTGTTGTGCCTTGGTCGGCGCCGCCATGCAGGTCCTGATCTTCCGTCGAATGCAGGGGCAGGATCTCCGCCAGACGCTTGTCACGCTTGGGCTCTCGATCGTCTTCTCCGATCTGATGGTGTGGGTCTGGGGCGGCAACGCCATCCAGATCGATACGCCGGATTATTTGATGGGTCCCGTGCCAACCCCCATCATTGTCGCCATCAAATCGAGCGGTGACGCGGTTTTTCTTCAATACCCCCGCGTCAGGCTCGTGATTTTTATCGCCGCCGTCCTGATCGGCGTCGGGATGTGGCTTGCCCTGCACCGTACGCGGATCGGCATGATGATCCGCGCCGGGGTCGATGATCGCGACATGCTCTCGGTGCTCGGATACCGGGTGCAACTCTTGTTCATCCTCGTCTTCGCGTTCGGCGCCGGATTGGCCGGAATGGCAGGCATCGTGGGCGGGACATTCCAATCGATCTCCCTCGGCGAAGACTCGCATTTCCTGTTGGCATCGCTCGTCGTGGTGATCGTTGGGGGAATGGGATCGATTCCGGGTGCCGCGCTCGGCGCTCTCATCATCGGCCTCTCGGAGCAGTTTGGCCTGGTTTACTTCCAAAATTATGCAACGGTCGCGACATTCGTGATCATGGTGGTTGTTCTCGCCTTGCGCCCGCAAGGGCTTCTGGGACGGCGTTGAGTGGCGATCTCGCACACCAGGGAGACTAGGATCGGCGGCGTCGACAGCGCGGCGCCGCCGCGCTGGATCGCCGATCATTTTGCCATTCTGCTGCTCGGGCTTGTCCTGGTGCTGCTGCCGGCGGTCGCGAGCAATTTCGTGCTCGACCAGATCGTCGGCTGGACCTTGATCCTCGGCATGATCGCGCTGTCGTTGATGTTTCTCGCCGGCTACGGCGGCATGGTGAGCCTGGTGCAGATGACGGTCGCGGGCCTTGCCGGATACATGATCACCGTTTTCGGCGCGAGTTCACTTCCCTCGATTAGCCTGTTCTGGCCGTGGTGGGTGGCTGCCCCTGTTGCGATCATCATTGCCGTCGCTTTCGGAACGCTAGCCGGCGCCCTCTCCGCGCGCACCGAAGGCATCTATACGATCATGATCACCCTCGCACTTGCGAGCGCTTTCTTCTACCTGACACTCCAGAACTGGTCGATCTTCAACGGCTTCAACGGCTTTACGACGATACCGGCACCGATTTTCCTTGGTATCAACTGGAAATCTCCCGTCGCCCTCTATTATCTGATCCTATTTTTTGCCGGTCTCAGCTACGTTACTGTTCTCTACATCTCCCGCGCGCCGTTCGGCCTCGCTCTCCAAGGCACCCGCGATAATCCCCGTCGCATGGAGGCGATCGGCTTCAATGTCACCGCTCACCGCATCGCCGCCTACGCTTTCGCGGCCCTCATCGCGGCGATTGGCGGCATCCTTTTGGTGTGGCTCAACAACCAGATCTCTCCAGGCACCGCCGGCATCGAGGCGACGATCGACCTTCTCGTGATTGCGGTGGTCGGGGGCCTCGGACACCCAATCGGTGCCTTCATCGGTGCGTTGATCTACGTAATATTGCGGACCTTCGCCCTCGACTCGCTTGTCGCCGTCGGACTCGATGGACGCCGCTTCCAGACGATCATCGGACTGGGATTTCTTGTCATCGTGCTCTTCTCGCCCGATGGGATGATAGGCCTTTGGCGGCGGTGGTCGGCGCGCGCTCGCTCCCAGACCGGGAAGAGCCCGCGTTGAGCACGATCGCCGAACGGATTGCTGTCGCCGGCACCGGCAATGCGATCGAATTGCGCGGCGTAAGCCGGCGTTTCGGCGGTCTCGCAGCCTTGTCCGACATCACGCTCAGCGTTCGACCCGGCGAGCGACGCGCCGTGCTCGGGTCCAACGGCGCGGGCAAAACCACCTTGCTCAATTGCGTGACCGGCGATTTTCCCCCAACCTCGGGTAGCGTGCGCTTCTACGGCGAGGATGTGACTAATCTGCCGCCCCACGAACGCATTCGCCGAGGCCTGCGCCGCACTTACCAAATCTCGCTGTTGTTCCAGGGCCTCTCGGTCCGAGACAACGTCTATCTCGCCTGCCTAGGCGTTTCGCGCGGCCGTTTCTCGTTTGCCCGCAGGCACGCCCGCGACGCCATCATGCAATCGGTCACCAGCCTCATTGCGCTGGTGCATCTCGAATCCGTCACCGATCGTCCGGTCGGCGAGCTGGCGCACGGCCAGCAACGTCAGCTCGAGATCGCTCTGGCACTCGCAGGCGCACCGCGCTTCATCCTGTTCGACGAACCGGCAGCGGGGCTTTCGCCGAACGAGCGAGGCGATCTCATCGCGATCCTCACCGCGCTTCCCGCCCATATCGGCTACATCATCATTGAGCATGACATGGACGTTGCGCTGCGGGTGGTTGAGAGCGTGACGATGATGCACAACGGACGGATCTTCAAGGAAGGAACGCCGCGCGAAATCGAAGCAGACCCCCAGGTGCAGCAATTGTATTTGGGAGGAGGGCATGGCTGAGCCTCGCTCGTCCCATTTGCTCGAGATCAAAGGGTTGAACGTCTCCTATGGACGCAGCCATGCGCTTCAGGGCGTCGATCTGAAACTCGAGCGCGGCGTGCTTTCCCTGGTGGGACGAAACGGCATGGGCAAGACGACGCTGTGCAAGGCAATCCTTGGGCTGATCCCTGCCGCGAGCGGCTCCATCCGTTTCATGGGCGAAGATCTCATCGGTCGTAGCCCTGCCGAGATCGCACGACTGGGGGTCGGCTATGTGCCGCAGGGCCGCCGGCTGTGGCCTTCACTCACCGTCGCCGAGCACCTGCAGCTCGCGAGCGGGGCAAGCCGATCACAGTGGACGATTTCGCGCATCTACGACACGTTCCCGAGGCTGGCGGAACGACGCAACAATCGGGGAAATCAGCTCTCCGGTGGCGAGCAACAAATGCTGGCCATTGCACGCGCCCTGCTTCTCAACCCGCTCCTCTTGGTGATGGACGAGCCGACCGAGGGCTTGGCACCCGTCATCGTGGACCAGGTCGAACAGATCCTGGTCACACTGGGCGAGCAAAGCGACATCGGCATTCTGGTGGTTGAGCAAAACATCGGGGTCGCGACCGCGATAGCGGAAAAAGTCGCGATCATGATCAATGGTCGGATCAATCGCGTCATGGACGCGGCGCGCCTCGAAGCCGATCGTGAACTTCAACAAAGATTGCTTGGCGTGGGCCAGCACGGCGAGGAAGGGACGACCGAGGAGCCTGCCGAAAAGCCTTCTCCCGGCAACGCTGCCCGCCCGCGGAAGCCACGCGGCCCCGTCCGCGTGTTTATTTCCAACCCGGCGACGCCGACGCGCTGGTCACTGCCAGCTTCCATTCTACAGATCGAGACGGCCGCGCGCACGCGCACGGTGGTGCCCGAGGCGACGGCCGAGCCCACGGCCCCGGCGGTCGACCTGCGGCCAGTCCACCGCGGCGGTGTGGCCCCGGTGATCGTCGCTGGGACGCTGGACACCAAAGGCGAGGAGCTTCGTTTTATTCGCGATCAGATCGCCGCCGCAGGCGTGCGCGTGACGCTGGTTGATCTGTCCACCTCGGGCGGGCCATCGCCGGCCGATGTGCCGCCCCATCACGTCGCGACATATTACCGTGGCGGGCCAAATTCGGTTTTCTCGGGGGACCGCGGCGCCGCGATCACCGCCATGGCCGAAGCCTTCGAAACATGGATCAGGCGGCAGGCGCCGATCGGCGGCCTGATTTCCGCGGGAGGATCTGGCGCAAGTTCGTTGGTTGCGCCGGCCATGCGGGCCTTGCCGATCGGCGTGCCCAAGGTGCTCGTCTCGTCCGTCGCTTCCGGCAACGTCGCTCCGTATGTCGGGCCCTCGGATATCATGATGCTTTACTCCGTGGCCGACGTTGCGGGACTGAATTCGATCACACGCCAGGTTCTCGCCAATGGGGCCGCGGCCATTGTCGGTATGGTGAAGGCGCGCGCCGCAAGCACGACGGAACGCGATCGACTGCAGGCGCGCGGCGGCGGCAAACCGGGGATCGGCCTCACCATGTTCGGGGTCACGACCCCTTGCGTCGACGCCATCGCACACGCGCTCGATGACGATTTCGAGTGCCTCGTTTTCCACGCCACCGGCGTCGGCGGACAATCGATGGAAAAGCTCGTCGATGCCGGCGCGCTTATGGGCGTGATTGATATCACCACGACGGAAGTCTGCGATCTTCTCTTCGGTGGCGTGTTGCCCGCCACCGAGGATCGGTTCGGAGCCATCGCGCGCACGAGAGTTCCCTACATCGGCTCGTGCGGCGCGCTCGACATGGTGAACTTCGGGCCGATCGACAGCGTCCCTGAGCGTTACCGTGGCCGCAGGTTCCACGTGCATAACCCGACGGTGACGCTCATGCGAACGACCGCGGACGAGAACGTGCGGATCGGCCGATGGATCGGCGAGCGCCTCAATCTGATGGAGGGGCCGGTCCGTTTCTTCCTGCCCGAGGGTGGGCTCTCGGCGCTGGACGGTCCGCGCGGGCCGTTTGCAGATCCGAATGCCGACGAAGAGCTTTTCCGAACTCTCGAAGCCACCGTTCGGCAATCCGCCGCGCGCCGGCTCATCCGGTTGCGCGCGCATATCAATGATCCGCAATTCTCGACGGAAATCGTCTCCGAATTCCGCCGGTTGGTCGGTGGGCGCCGCACCCGGCGTCACGCAAGGAGGTAGCCCGTGCCCCGTGTCACGCGCTCGGACATTCTCGCGCGTTTCCGCGCCATGAAAGAGCGGGGTGAACCCATCATCGGTGCCGGTGCGGGCACCGGCATCTCCGCCAAGAGCGAGGAGAAGGGTGGCGCCGATCTCATCGTCATCTACAATTCAGGGCGCTACCGCATGGCTGGCCGGGGGTCCCTCGCCGGCATGATGCCGTATGGCGACGCAAACGCCGTCGTCCTGGATATGGCTCGCGAGGTGCTCCCCGTCGTCGCTCGCACGCCGGTGCTCGCCGGAGTATGCGGGACCGATCCGTTCCGCCAGATGGATGATCTGCTGCTCGAACTCAAGCGGCTGGGTTTCAGCGGCGTGCAGAACTTTCCCACGGTCGGGCTCATCGACGGTCGCTTTCGCGCGGGGCTCGAGGAAACCGGCATGGGCTATGACCGCGAGGTCGACATGATTGCCAAGGCGCGTGAGCGCGACCTTCTGACAGCTGCCTATGTCTTCGAACCCTGGGAGGCAGCGGCCATGGCCAAGGCCGGCGCGGACATCCTCGTGTGCCATTTCGGGCTCACGGTCGGCGGCTCGATTGGCGCAGCGACCGCGACGCGACTGGAGGATTGTCCAGCCCTCACCGACACCATGGCCGAGGCGGCGCTCGCGGTGAAGCACGACATCTTCGTGCTCGTGCATGGCGGACCGGTCGCCGAGCCAGCCGACGCCGCCTATGTGCTCGCTCAGTCTCGTCGTTGCGACGGGTTCTTCGGAGCCTCGTCGATGGAGCGCCTGCCGGTCGAGCGCGCTCTTGCCGACCAAGTTGCAAAATTCAAGGCAATCAAGAAATCTGATAGTAAAACAAAGGTTAGCCGCGCACTCTACCAGCGGTCAGCGAGAGGGAGGACGTAAGATGTCTGTTGCCATTCTCGGTAACCTAATCATCTGGCTCATTGTCGCCGTCGTCGTCATCGCCATTCTCGTCTACCTCGTCAATTGGCTTTATCACCGTTCATCGAAGGAGCTTTCCTTCGTGCGCACGGGGCTCTTTGGCGAAAGGGTGGTGATCAACAGCGGAGCCTTCGTTCTTCCGTTCATTCACGAAGTCACTCCGGTCAACATGAACGTCTTGCGCATGCGGGTCGTTCGTAACCAGGGAGACGCACTGATCACCAAGGACCGCATGCGCGTTGACATCGATTCGGAGTTCTACGTTCGGGTCCCGCCCACGCGCGAGGCGGTGACCATCGCGGCGGCGACACTTGGCCGGCGCACCACCAACGTCGTAGAGCTCGATGCCTTGCTGTCCGGCAAGTTTGTTTCCGCCTTGCGATCAGTCGCCTCCGAAATGACCATGGTCGAGATGCACGAGCGGCGCGGCGAGTATGTGTCTCGCGTCAAGGACGCGGCGCTGGAGGGCCTGCAGCAGAATGGCCTCGAACTCGAATCGGTGGCGATCACCGATCTTGATCAGACGGATCTCGAATTCTTCAATCCATCCAATCGGTTCGATGCCGAAGGTTTGACAAAACTCATCGAGGACATCGAAGCGCGCCGCAAGCTGCGCAACGACATCGAGCAGGATTCGATGATCCTGATCCGCAGCCGCAACCTCGAAGCGGAGAAGCAGGCGCTCGAAATCGATCGCGAGAGTGAGACCGCCCGCCTTAACCAGGAACGCGACATCGAGGTCAGGCGCGCGGTGCAGCGCGCCGAGCTCGCCCGAGAGCGCTCGCTGCGCGACACCGAAGCCGAGCAGGCACAGATCTCCGCCCGCGAGGAAGTGGAGAAGACGCGCATCGCCCATGAGCGCGCGCTTTCCGAAGCGCGCATCGCTTCCGAGCGCGACATCCGCGAGCGCGAGATCGAGCGTGGACGCCTGATCGACGAAGCCGAGATTGCCGCGCGCGAACGCGTCGAGCGCGCCCGCATTGTCCAGGAGGGGGTGGTCACCGAGGCTCGCATCGCGCGCGATGAGGAGGACCAGCGGCGCGAAATCGAACGCACGCGAAACGTCGAGCAGGCCGAAATCGTAGCGCGGGAGGAGACTGAAAAGGCGCGCATCGCTCAAGAGCTCACGGTCACCGCGGCACGCATCGCCAAGGATGAGGAGAACCGCCGCCTGGAGATTGAACGCACGCGCAATCTCGAGCAGGCCGAAATCGCGGCCCGTGAGATCACCGAGCGCGCCCGCATCGCCCAGGAACGGGTCGTCACCGACGAGCGCATCGCACTCGAGGAAGAGATCCGCCGGCGCGAGATCACCCGCAACCGCGTGGTCGACGAGGAAGAGATCACCGCCGCGAGGGCCACGGAAGCGGCACGCATCGCGAGAGAGAAAGCTCTTTCCGCCGAGCGTATCGCGTCGGAGGTCGCCATAAGGACCCTCGAGATCGAACGCACCAAGACACTCGAAGAAACCGACATCGCGGCACGCGAGGTCACCGCGGCGGCACGCATCCAGCAAGAGGAACATGTCCGAGCCCTCGAAATTGCCCGGACACGCTCGCTCGATGAGGCGGAAATCGCGGCGCGCGAAGCGGTCGAGGCTTCCCGCATAAGCCAGGAGAAAAAGATCGCCTTCGAGCGTATCAGCTCCGAGCAGGAGACGCGCAGTCGCGAAATCGCGCGCGAGGGGGCAATCGAAGATGCCGAGATCAAGCGACGCGAGGTCGTCGAAGCTGCACGCATCACCAGCGAGCTTACCCTCGAGCGCGAGCGGATCGCATCGTCAAGGACCCGCGAGACGCTCGACATCGATCGCCGCAAGATCTTGGAGATCGCCGATCAGGATCGCTCGATCGAGGTCGCAGCTAAGCTGACCGAACGAGCGGACGCCGATCGGCGGGTGAAGGAAGCCAACATCCTGGCGACCCAGCGCATCGAGCGCGCCGACGTCGTGCGTGAGCAAACTCTCGATCTCGCGCGCTTGGAGCGCCGGCGCGCGGTGGAACAGTCCGAGATCGGCCGCATGCAAGCTTTCCAGGAAGCGGAGATCGCATCGCGCGAGGAGGTCGAGCGGGCGCGCATCGCCTCGGAACGGGGCCTCGATGAGGCGCGGATCATTCGTGAGCGGGAACTGCGCCAGCTCGAAATCGGTCGCGAGACTGCGGTCGAAACGGCGAGGATGGAAAGCGCGGTGCAAATTCACCGAAAATCGCTCGAACAATCGACGGCACAGACCGAAGCCGAGGCGGCACGCGCTGAGGCGGTCGAGGCCGAGGAGCGGGTCAAGACGGTCCGCGAAAGCGAGGCGGCGCGTCGTCGTCGCACGGTCGAAGTGCTCATCGCCGAAAAAGAGGCCGACGAAGTGCGGATCGCGGCGGCGGCTGAAAAGGTGCGCGCGGAAACCGAAGCCGAAGCCCAGCGGCTTCTCAATGAGGCGGAAAACGTGCTCTCGGATGCATCGCGTGCGTCGCTTTTCCGCCGCAGGCTGCTCGAACGTATCGAGGGCATCGTGCGCGAAAGCGTCAAGCCGATGGAGAAAATCGAGGGCATCCGCATCCTGCACGTAGACGGCCTCAATGGTGGGAGTGGATCGGGCGGCTCGCGAGGCCGCAGCGCCACCGACGAGGTGATCGATTCGGCGCTACGATATCGCGTCCAGGCCCCGATGATCGATCAGATCCTCGCCGAAATCGGCATCGAGGGCGGAAGCCTCTCGCGATTGCCGGGCCTCATTCGGGAAGCGCGCGACATGCAAGCCATCGGCAAGGAGACCAAGCCGAAGAAGCCACCCGCAGGCGGGGGGTCGTCGCGCGGATAAAAACGTCCCGCGAACGGAGCAAGGAAGTTCACGATGCCCCGCGTCTACGTCTCGAGCGTCATCAACAGCCGTTCCGACCGCGTTTGGGCGCGAGTTCGCGATTTCAATGCGCTTCCCTTGTGGCATCCTGGGATCGCGGAGAGCCGCATCGAGAATGGCGAACCTGCGGACAAGGTCGGATGCGTGCGCGATTTTCGCCTGCGCAATGGCGATCGCATCCGGGAGAGGCTCCTCGGACTCTCCGATTTCGATTTGTTCTGTACGTATTCGATCCTGGAATCGCCAATGGGCGTCGAGAACTACGTGGCCACGCTTCGCCTCACCCCGATCACCGACGGCGACCGCACCTTTGTCGAGTGGACGGCGGAGTTCGACTGCCCGCCGGAGCGCGAGGCCGATTTGATGTCGTCGATCGGCGGGGGTGTGTTCCAGGGGGGCTTCGATGCTCTCAAGCGCCAGTTTGGAGGCTGAGGCTATGATCCGTCTCGTGCGCTCGACGATTATCGAGGCCCCGACCGATCGCGTCTGGCTCTTCTTGCGAGATTTCAATGGCCATGACCGATGGCATCCCGCCGTCGCCAAGAGCGCGATCGAGCGCGGGCAAAGCGCAGACAAGCTTGGCTGCATTCGACGCTTCTTCCTGCGCGACGGATCGGAGCTGCGCGAACGGCTGCTGAGCCTCTCCGATCTCGAGCAGAGCTTCTCCTACTGCCTGTTAGACACGCCGGTTCCCTTGTTCAATTACGTGGCGCATGTGCGCCTCGCTCCGGTCACCGACGGAGACCGGACCTTCTGGGAATGGCGCTGCTCATTTTCAACGCGCATGGGTGAGGAAGAGGAAATGACGCGGATGATCGGGATTGACATCTACGACGCGGGATTCGCGGCCGTCCGCGCCCACTTCGCAGGGATGGCCGGGGAGGGCCGCCCGTGACCATCGCTGTGAAGACCTTCGCCCGTTTGGCCGAGGCTGCCAGCGCCCTCTCGACCGAACGCGGCGCGCGCTTTCTCGCGGGTGGCACGCTCGTCATGCGCGCTGTCAACGAAGCTGAGCCTTCGATTGAAACGCTCGTCCGCTCGACGGATCCGAGCTTCGTCGGCATCGCGGTGACTTCGGGTCGCGTCGAGCTTGGTGCCGGCGTGACGATGGCCGCTATTCTTGGCGAGCGCGAACTCGCGTTTCTGCACCCGGTGGCACGAGCTGTCGGCGGGCCGGCAGTACGCGAAGCGGCTACTATCGGGGGCAACTTGTTCGCACCGAGCCCCTATGGCGATTTCGCCTCGGCCCTGCTTGCGCTCGACGCGACAGTGACGCTCGCCGGTGGCTACGGTCAGCGCGAGTTGTCGCTCGAAGAGTTCCTTGGGCGACGCGAACGCGGAGCTTCGCTCGTATCGAGCATTGCTTTCAAACGGCCCGCGAATGAGGTGTTCCGGTTTACGAAGGTCACCCGTGTGCATCCCAAGGGCTTGTCGGTTCTTGCGATCGCCGCGCAATTGCCCCTCGCGAACGGTCGAATTGCGGGCCCGCGCATTGCGTACGGGGCCATGGGCCGGATGCCCCTGCGCGCCAAAGCGGCTGAGCGCGCTCTCGAAGGGCGTCCGCTCGAAGACAACGCCATCGCACCCGCTCTCGCCGTCGCGGCCGACGGCACATCCCCACTTGACGACGCCATCGCCAGCGCCTGGTGGCGGCGCGAGATTCTTCCCATCCATTTGCGCCGGCTGCTCCTCGGCGCGGGGCGCTCGTGAGCCGCCGATGAAGACTTCGATCCAGTTCCGCCTGAATGACGAAGAGGTCGCCACCTTCGCCGATAGCGGCTCCAACCTGCTCGATGTGCTGCGGGAGGGAATCGGTGACCTTTCGGTCAAAGGCGGTTGTTGGCAGGGCACCTGCGGTACCTGCACGGTTCTGGTCGACGGCATGCCGCGACTTTCCTGCGTGACCCTCGCCGAAAGTTGCGAAGGCAAGTCCATCGAGACAGTTGCCGGGCTTCGCCAAGGTGCAAAATTGCACCCTCTGCAGACCGCCTTCATGGAACGCTTCGCGGCCCAGTGCGGCTATTGCACGCCGGGCATGCTGATGGCGGCGAAAGCCCTCCTTGATCGGGAGCCAAACCCGACACGTGAGAACGTCGTCGATGCGATTTGCGGAAACATTTGCCGCTGCACCGGCTATGAGCCGATCATCGCCGCGGTCCTCGATGCGGCCCGCGCTGCCCCTCGGCGTAGTTGAAGGGAATTGTCATGCTCGAGATGCGCAAGGATATATTTGCTGACGAACGCGCCGATAATCTGAAAGAAGTCGGACAGCCTACACAGCGCCAGGACATGCTCGGACATGTCACCGGAACTTCGGCTTACTACGACGATCATCGCTTCGCCAATCTGCTCCACCTGAAAATCCTGCGGAGCCCGCACGCGCATGCGCGGATTCGCTCGATCGACGACGCCGCAGCCTCGCGCGCGCCGGGCGTCAAGCGCATCATTCGCGCCGCCGACGTGCCGGTCAACCTAAACACGCTGCTGAGCCTCATTCAATTCGGCAAGGATGACGAGCCGTCGCTTGCGACGGACGTCGTGCGCTACAAGGGCGAACCCATTCTCGGCGTCGTCGCGACCAGCGAACGCGCGGCGCGCGAGGCGTTGGAGCTTGTGCGCATCTCCTACGATCCACTGCCGGCGGTGTTCGATGTCGAGGAGGCGCTGAAGCCGGGCGCAGTGTCCGTCAACCCGGTATATCCGAAGAACACTTTCGAATACCACGGCAAATACGACCACCAGAAACTGCGCTTCGGGGCGGTCGAGCAGGCGTTCGCGCAGGCGGACTTCGTTTCTGAAGAACGCTACCAGATGTCGCCGATCGAGCACGCACCAACCGAGACCAACGGCTCGATCGCGGTGCCGGACACCAATGGCCGCTTCACCGTCTACACGTCCACGCAGGCACTGTTCTTCTCGCTCGACACCTCCGCCAAGATCAACGCAATGCCGTCGAACCAGCTGCATTTCATTGGCGGCACCGTGGGCGGCGGGTTTGGCGGCAAGGTGGATACGCTCACCGAGCCGCTTGCCATCTTGGCCGCCCGCCTCACCGGCGCGCCCGTGCGTTATCGGCTGAGCCGGCACGAAGAGATGCAGTTCGGCTCGCCGCGGGGCGCCGAGCGCATCTACGTCAAGGATGGTGTCATGCGCGATGGGCGGATCGTCGCGCGACAGGTACGGGCCTATTTCGACGCGGGTGCCTACACGCGCCTTTCGAGCTACGCGGTCGTGAAATGCGTGGCCCATATTCCCGGGCCCTACACCATCCCCAATGTGCATGCGGATGTCTTCTGCGTCTTCACCAACCGGACACCGGCCACGGCAATGCGCGGCTTTGGCGTTACCGCGCTCGACTTCGCGCTTGAATGCCAAATGGACAAGGACGCCGTCGCGATCGGCATGGATCCATTGGAGTTCCGCCTCCTCAACGCCTACCGCGACGGGGATATGAAAGCCCATCGGCGCGAGGCCAAGAATTGCGCGCTCATAGAATGCGCGCAGGTCGCGGCGGAAAAGGCCAATTGGCCGCTCCGCGACGAATTCCGCAAGATGTCGTCGAAGAAAGACGGCGGTGCGGAGCGCGCCGGGGTCGCCGATCGCACGCGTATGTCCACCCCTGCCGCGCCCGTCCGAACGGGGACTAGTGCCCCGCAGCGCGTCACCTATGAGCGGCCTGCCGGTTCCACCTCTCCGCCGCCGATCCAATCGACACCTCCGGCAACGCCACCCGCCGGGTCGACGCACGGCGTGCGACGATTTTCATCCGTTTTTGGCACCAGGAGACGTTGAGAATGGCCAGGCATCGCGGGCGCGGCGTCGCGACCATCAATTACCCGATCGGCATGAATCTCGGCGGCGATCCGAGCCAAGCGCTGGTCCACTCCAACCCGACCGGAAAATTCACGGTCGCGCTTTCTTCGATCGATCTTGGACAGGGGATGAAATCGGTGACGCGGCAGATTTGCGCGGAGACACTCGGCATTCCGGTCGAGGATGTCTACGTGGACACTGCCGATTCCGACACGGGGCCCCATTGCATGGGCTCTTTCGCTTCTCGCGGCACGCATCGGGTCGGCAATGCGGTCATGGCCGCGGCTCGCGAGGCGCGAGCGGTGATGATGGAAGCGGCCGCCGAGGAGCTCGAAGTCGACCCCGGTGATCTCGAAACCGATGGACGCGGCTCGATCCACGTGAAGGGCGCACCGCATCGTGCGATTTCAGTTCGAGATGTCGCTATCGCGGCACAATTCCGGCAAGGGAAGACGATCTCCGGACGCGGCATTTTCCTGGTGCCGCTCTCGGACGTCAATCCGGAAACCGGCGAGATGTCGCCGGCAACCTGCTACGCCCACGCCTGCCAGATCGTCGACCTTGAAGTCGACGATGAGACGGGCGAGGTTACCGTGCTCAAGATGACCAGCGCCTATGAACTGGGGCGCGCGATCAACCCAAAGCTGGTCGAGCAACAGCTGGTTGGCGGCTCGTGGATGGGCATGAGCCACGCGCTCTTCGAGACGCCAGAACCCTATTATCCGGACACACGCGAGGGGCCGCGTGATTTTAACGAATATCTGATGCCAGGTCCCGGCGATATTTGCCCCCACGACATCGTCGTGCTCGAACGACCAGCGCCCGACGGGCCGTTCGGAGCCAAAGGTCCGGGCGAGATGTGCGCCAATCCTTCGCTTCCGGCGATCGCCAACGCGATCTATGACGCCGTCGGCGTGCGCATCGATGAGCTGCCGATCACGCCAGAGAAGGTCCTGAGGGCGTTGAAAGTCCGGGGTCGACCCGAAGCGCCCCCGCGCGTGCGGTAGCGATCGTGGCGGTACGACGTACCATTGTCGGCATTGGCAGCCCGCACGATCTCGAGCAGGCCTTGCGCGCTGCCTATTATCTCTCGGACGAAGAGCTCTCGACTGCCGCATATCTCGCGCTCGCGCTCGGAAAACCATTGCTCCTCGAAGGCGCGCCCGGCGTCGGCAAGACGGAAGCCGCCAAAGCGATTGCGGGCGTGCTTGGCCGCAGACTCCTGCGCCTGCAGTGCTACGAGGGGATCGACGCGGCGGCGGCGCTTTACGAGTGGAACTTTCCCCGCCAGATGCTGGCGCTGCGCCAAGAGAGTGCCGAGGGCGCCTCCGTCGATATCTATCGCGACGAGTTCCTGATCGAGCGGCCAATGCTCGCCTGCCTGAGGCATCCGGAAGAGACCGTCCTCCTCATCGACGAGATCGACCGTTCGGATCACGAGTTCGAGGCTTTTCTTCTCGAGTTTCTCTCAGATTTTCAGATTTCGATCCCCGAGCGCGGCGCCATTCGTGCCTACGAGCGCCCGGTCGTGATCCTCACGTCAAATCGCACTCGCGAGCTGCACGAAGCCTTGCGACGCCGCTGCGTCTATCACTGGATCGAATATCCGGCACCCGAACGCGAAATGCGGATCATCATGATGCGGGCATCAGGCGTTGCGGAGAAAGCGGCGCGCGCCGTTGTCGCGGCGGTGGGACGATTGCGGCGCGAGCCGCTAGCCAAGCATCCCGGCATCGCGGAAGCGGTGGAATGGGCCGAGGCCGCAACGCTTCTCAATGAGCAAGGAGCACGTTGGCCGGAGGCTTTCCGTCGCTCGCTCGGTGTCGTTCTCAAGGACGAGGACGACCTCGTGCAGGTGGCTCCGAAGCTCGACTCCATTCTCGTCGAGGCTGGAGCATGATGGACACAAGCGTGCCCCTGGTGCACCTCCTCGGCTTTCCCTCGTTGCTGCGGCGGGCGGGATTTTTCGTCGCGCCAGAGCAAAGCATGGCTTGGCTCGCCGGGATCGAACTTCTCGGACCTACGGAGATCGGCGACCTCCGACGCGCTGCCCGTGCAACTTTGGCTCCCCCGCCTGAGCGCCTCAACGAATTCGACGCTCTGTTCGACGGTCATTTTCTTGGAACGCTCGGGATTGCGGTGGAATCGGCACCGAGCGAGGACGTATCGATCCGTGCGGCCGATGATTCCTCCGGCGGCCCCGAGCCGATCTTCGGGAACGAGACCCATGAGTCCGGGGAAAAGCCCACTGGCGCCGAAAGACTCGCCGCGCGGCGCTTCAGCCCTGGCGGCGAACTCGAAATATTGCGCCGTTTCAGCCGCGCACTGCCGGCCCATGCGCCCCGACGACGCGGCTACCGCTGGCGCGGCGCGCCTCGGGGACCAGGCGCCGACGCGCGGCGGATGTTTCGCGATGCCATGCGAACCGCCGGCGAATTCGTGCGGCTGCGGCGCCGCAAGCGCCGGATGCGCCAGCGCCGCATCGTGCTGCTCGTCGATATTTCGGGCTCGATGAAGGAGCGCACCCACACGCACCTTGCCTTTGCGCACGCGCTTGCGCGCGCCGCTGACTCAGCGGAGGTATTCACGATCGGCACGAGGCTTACGCGCGTCACCCGGGCGCTGCGCCAGCGCAATCGCCAACGGGCCCTCGCCAGCGCCTCTAATCTTGTGGCCGACTGGGACGGCGGCACCCGTATCGGCGAGGCGCTCGGCGCATTTCTGGGCATTCCTCGCTTCGCTGCGCTGGCGCGCGGAGCAGCGCTGGTCGTGCTTTCGGACGGGCTCGAGCGAGGTGATCCAAGCGCGATGCGTGAGGCGGTGGCGCATCTATCCCGCATCGCTTGGCGCACCGTCTGGCTGACACCGCTCGCCGGCGATAAAAATTTCGAGCCCCGCACGGCCGGCCTCGCTGCGGTCTGGCCCTTCCTCGACGAATTGGGCGACGGCGGATCGTTGGACAGCATCTGCGCTCACGTTCTCGAGCTGGCGCGCGAGAAGCCCGCATGACGACGATCATCGATGCTCATCACCACATATGGCGGCGCGCCGACCTGCCATGGCTGCTCGGATCGATGCAGCCGCGCATCTTTGGAAGCTACGAGGCGATCCGGAGGGACTATCCGATCGACGAGTACCTGGCCGACATCACCGGCTGCGAGGTCACCCAATCGGTCTATGTCCAGTGCAACTGGCGCCAGGACGCATTCGAGGAGGAAGTCTCCTATGTGCAAGGCGTCGCCGACGAGACCGGCTTTCCACAAGCTATCGTCGGCTACGCGGATTTTCTCGCAGAGGATGTTCGCCCACAACTGGACCGTCTGACAAAATACGAGGGCATGCGCGGCTTGCGCATGCAACTGCAATGGCACCAGAATCCGCAATACCGGTTTGCGCCGGGGCCGGACCTGGCTCGAGACCCGACGCTGCAGCGCAACGTCGCGCGCCTCGCCGACTATGGCTGGAGTTTCGACCTCCAGGTCTTTTCGGGGCAGATGGAAGGCGCAACGGAGCTGGCTGAGAGCGCTCCGAAGGTCACGTTTATTCTCCAGCACGCCGGCATGCTGGAGGACACTTCCGCGGAAGGTTACGATAGATGGCGGAGTGGGATGTGCCGTCTCGCCACGTGCTCGAACGTCGTCTCGAAATTATCCGGTCTCGGCACCTTCATCCACCGCAATGATCCCGCACACATCACCGCGGTGGTGCGCGATACCATTGAAATATTCGGTCCGACGCGCTGCCTCTTCGGTTCGAACTTTCCGATCGAGAAATTGTGGACCCGCTTTTCCGATCTGGTTTCGGCGTACCGAAGCGCGCTCGAAGGGCTGGGCGAAGAGACGGCTCGGGCGGTGCTGCATGGCACAGCCGCAAAAGTTTATCGGCTTGGCCAATAGGGAAACGCGACCTACGGGGAGGACGAAATGGCGCTCGAAATCAAGATTCTCGACTACGGCGATATCGAACTTGAGTCGAGCTTTCTGGTCCTCGGACGCGATTGCGGCCGCACGCGGCGCGTGCCGACTTTGGGCTTTCTCATACTCGGGGGTACGTGGCCCGTGCTGGTCGATACAGGCTACCGCTCAAATCAGATCATGGAGACTCTCGGGATGCGCGGCATGCAATCCTACGAGAACATGATAGAGAATCAGCTGAAGAAGCATGGCCTCAAGCTGGGTGACGTCCGCTACGTCCTCCATACACATCTGCATATCGATCACGCCGGCAAGGACGATCTCTTTCCGATGAACACCGCGGTCGTCATCAATCGACGCGAGCTGGAATATTCGGTTTCGGGCCTCATGCACCCCCAATATCCGGCAGTCGATATCAAGCACCTCGTCGATCGCCTCCATACCAAAGGCGCGTTGCGCTTTCTCGACCTCGAGATTTCCGGGCCAACCGAGCTGATGCCTGGGGTTATCTGCGAGGCAGCCGGCGGGCACACCGAGGGTTCGATGAACGTGATCGTCAAGACGAATGAAGGGATCGCGACCATCTGCGGAGATGTAATCTACGACATTAACGATCAGCTGGTCGAACCTTTCCGCGAAATCGGCGACATGGAGCCGCGCGTCACCGGCAATCACGGCACGACCAAGCGCCAGGAGAAGGCCGCGATCAAGAAGGTCGTCGCGAGCTCGCGTTTCGTGCTTCCGGTCCATGATCGTCCGGCGCTGATCGAAGCAGGACAAGTCGCGGGCCGCCTGCAAGACACTGTCCCGGGGTCTGTCGTCCAATCCCTGCCGCGACGGCAGTGGTTCCCCGCCTGAAGAGAGGACACAACGGATGCGCCATTCCGCACTGCGTCGCGAGTTTTCCGAATTAATCGACATCGACGCTCCCGTCGAGCGGTTGGCGGGTGGGTTCACCTTCACCGAAGGGCCGATCTGGCATCCGCGCGATCAGTATCTGCTTTTCTCTGACATGCCGGCTGATGTGAGGCGCCGTTATGACGAGCGCGCCGGCATACGCGAGGTCACGCGACCTTCCAACAAATGCAACGGCATGACTTATGATGCGCAGCTTGCCCTGGTTGTTTGCGAACACGCGACATCGACGCTTGTTCGCGAGCACGATGGCAAACGCGAAATTCTGGCGTCGCACTTCGAGGGCAAGGAACTCAATAGTCCGAATGATGTGTGTGTCCACTCCGACGGTTCGATCTATTTTTCAGATCCTTCGTACGGACGCATGCCTGTGTACGGCGTCGAACGACCGCGCCAGCTCGACTTCCAAGGTGTCTATCGCGTGCGGCCGGGGAATCGGGAGCCGCAGCTTCTCGTCGATCGAAATCTCTTCGAGCAGCCGAACGGGCTCTGCTTTTCGCCCGACGAGCGGCAGCTTTACGTGAACGATACGGTCCGCGCACTCATCCGCGTCTTCGATGTGAGGTCGGACGGCTCGCTCGGACCCGACCGGATTTTCGCCTCCGGCATCCGCTCGGAACTCGAGCCCGGCGTGCCGGACGGCATGAAATGCGACAGCGCCGGCAACATCTGGGTGACCGCGCCAGGCGGGGTGTGGGTGTATTCGCGCTCCGGTGCCTTGCTCGGGAAAATCAAGGTCCCGGAACTCGTTGCCAATATCCACTGGGGCAAGGCGGATTGGAGAACGCTCTTCATCTGCGCCACCCACTCGCTTTATGCTGTCAGAACGAAGATCGGACCGCGGGTCGAGCCGTTCATGCGTTCGAACGCGCCGACGAGCTCCGCTCGAGTTGCAAGTGGTGCGGCTGCAAATGTCTCCGCTTCTGCGCCTGAGCGGGGCATCCGAACAGGCGCGCTCGCGATCGACCCCTCGCGCTGCGCGCTCATCATTCAGGATATGCAGAACGACGTGATGATGGAGGGTGGCGCCTTCGCCTCTTCGGGCTCTCCCCAGCACGCTCGGGACCAAAATGTCGTCGAGAACATCCGTCGTTTGGCGGAAGCGTGCCGCTCGCGCGGCGTCATGGTCGTCCATGTCTGGTTCGTGGTCGAGCCGGGGGCGCCGGGCTTTACGCTCAATGCGCCGCTCTTCGAAGGAGTGGTCGATCAAAAGGCAATGGTGCGCGGCTCCTGGGGCGCTGCCCCAGTGGCAGGGCTCGAGCCGCAGCCCGGAGACCATATCGTCGAAAAGATGCGCATGTGTGCTTTCGAAGGAAGCCACCTTGAGATCGTCCTGAAATCCGGCGGCCGTGACACGATCATCGATACCGGCGCGTGGACCAATATGTCGATTGAGCACACTGCTCGCACGGGGGCCGACAAAGGATATTTCGTCATCGTTCCGGAAGATTGCTGCTCGACGATGAACGCCGACTGGCACCGAGCTTCCATCGAATATGCGATGCAAAACGTCGCCGCGGTGACCAAATCGACCGAACTCATCGAAGCATTGGGATAGATTGCAACTTTCTTATGATCGCATGCATCTGGATCAGGAAGGCAGCGTAAGGCCCTCGCTTGCGAAAGCCCTCTTGATGGCCGGCCGGGCAGATAGGCGCCGTGCATGCGCGGTCCAATGGGGGAAGTCCCGCGCCATGTCGAAGGCGAGCGCCGGGCCTCGTCCCCAAGTCCAGTAAACCAGCAAATATGGATCGGCCACGCTGTAACGTTCGCCGAGGGCCCAAGGCCCGCTCCCCAACTTCGCATCGACCGCACCCCAAAGTTCGCGGCATGCCTTCTTGGCTGTGGCGGCAACATCATCGACCGCGCGAGGCTCCGTCGCGAAGCGCGCGGCTCGGCGCACGCGCACGAACGCCACGTGAATGGTCGACGAAAGCCAATTGAGCCATTCGGCACAGCGCGCTTCTTCCTGAGGATCCCAGGGCCAGAGGCCGACGGCCGGATGGCGCGCCGCGACATAGCGCAGGATGGCGGGAGCTTCGGTCAAGACCCAATCGCCATCGGCGAGCGCTGGCACGCGAGCCTTCGGGTTAACGCGGAGATATTCGGCGCTGTGCTGCTGATTGGCTGAAAGATCGACGCGCGAAAGCTCGAACCTTGCTCCGACTTCCTCAAGCACAATGTGCGCCGCAAGCGAACACGCGCCCGGTGCGTAGTAAAGGGTGAGAGGGTTCATCGCGGTCTTTGCCTCATAGGCACCGATCACGGTTGGCCGCAAGCAGGTCGATTCCGTGCAGCGCCCACCAACGTCACCTTCGTTCTGGCCAGCGTCAAGCAGTGAAATTCGCGCATGGCACTGGGCAAGTCGCGGATTGCGAGTTAGCGGGCCGACCTGCCCTGGAAGGTGCGCCGCACCCCTTCCGCACCGACCAGGATCAGGACCGCGACACAGGTGAGCAGCGAGGAGATTGCGGTCAGCGTCGGATCAATCTCGAACCGGATCGTCTCCCACATGCGCTTTGGCAGAGTCGTCGCGTCGGGGCCGCCGAGGAAGATTGCGATGATGACCTCATCGAACGAGATCAGGAAGGCGAAGGCGGTACCCGACAAGATGGCGGGCCGGATGATCGGGATGGTGACATGCCAAAGGGCGCTCATGTAGCCAGCGCCCAGGCTCCGGGCCGCGAGCTCCATCTCAGGATCCGCTGTCCTGACTGCGGCGAGCACGATGACGATCACGAGCGGCGTCGCGATCACCGTGTGGCCAAGATAGAGTGCAAGCGGCGTACCGAGGACATGGAGGCTGGAGAACAGGAGATAAAGCCCAAGTGCCAGGACGACGACCGGCACGACGAGCGGGGAAACGAAAAACATTTCGAGGGCGCGGCGGAAGCGGAACTGGCCGCGTCCGATGCCGATGGCGGCCAGCGTGCCGAGGAAAGCGGCGCTGACGGCAGTCGCAAATGCGACGCGAACACTGAGCAGCGCAGGCTCGAACCAGTGCGGCGAGGTGAAGAAATTGCGATACCAACGCAGCGACAAGCGATGGGGAGGAAACTCCATATAAGGCATCTCGTTGAGCGACGTGATCATGACGATGATGATGGGCGCGACCAGGAACACACTTACTAGAATGCCGATGACCCAGAGCACGACGCGGAAGACGCCGATCTTCTCGGATTCCATACGCTGCTCCTACTTACCCGTGACGCGTTCAACGCCCAACAGAGAGCTGAAGACCGCGAAAATGATCCCGACCACGACGAGCAGCACGATGCCGAGGGTCGCTGCCAACCCCCAGTTGAGGAGTGTGTTGACCATCATGTCGATCAGCATCACCAGGGTGATTTCTCCCTGGCCGCCGAGGAGTGCCGGCGTCACGTAGAAGCCGACCGCCAGGAGGAAGGTGATCACACAGCCAGCGCCTATGCCCGGGAGACTGAGCGGGAGGAAGACGCGCAAGAAGGCCCGGCGCGGCGAGGCGCCAAGGCTGCGCGCCACGCGCACCAGGCTCGGATCGATCCGCGACATGACCCCGTAGAGCGGAAACACCATGAACGGCAGAAGGACATGGACCATGCCTATCTGCACGCTCGTCATATTGAACAGGAGCTTGGCTGGCTCATCAATCAGTCCGAGCCTGCCCAGCAGGTGGTTGACGAGGCCGTTCTTGCCGAGGATCACGATCCACGCGAAGGTGCGTACCAGAATGCTTGTCCAGAACGGGATCAGCACGAACGCCATCAGCACGTTGCGGGCTCGCGGCGAAGTGGTCGCCATGAGATAGGCCATCGGATAGCCGAGCATCAGCGAGAGCGCCGCTGCCAGGAAGCTGATCTCGAGCGTGTTCGTGAGAGCCTTGAAATAGGCCGGCTCGTCGAACAGTTCACGGTAGAATTCCAGCGTGAAATGCTGGTCGAAGAAGCTCCAGGCCCATAGGCGCGACAGGGGATAAATGTAGACGAGGAGGTAGAAGATCAGGGGCGGCAGAACGAGCAAGCCCTGGCGCGAGCGCCAGAACCCCGCCTGCCCCGGCCCCATGGGCCGGCGCTGCCCTGCCATCACCATTCTTCCTTACCCTCTTTCCGCCAACTGTGGGCCGGGCACGCGGTCCGATCGCGCCGCACGCCACTCGCTACGCGATAGCACTGCGTCGAAAGGCACGATGGGGATTGCGAGCACGTCGGCGCTCCTCAGCCCTTCAGCATCCAGGTAGCGAAGCGTTGTGCCTGGATTTCGCGCTGCGTTTTGCCGTTCGGCTCCACGCTGCTCCACCATTCGACGTTCTGCCAATACTGTTCTTTGATGTTCTCGGGCGAGGTGTTGAGATCGGCCGCCTCCTGAGGCGAGAGGAAGTCGAACGCGGCGACGTTGCTCGGCCCATACGGCACGCGCTGCGCGATGCCTGCTTGTGCCTTGCCATCGATGGCGTGGTTGATGAATTCGAGCGCAACCTTCTTGTTCCGCACGCCCTTGACGAGGCACCAATTGTCGGAGGCGAGCTTGCCCTGGTTGTACTCGACCTCTATCGGGGCGCCGTTGTGCTTTGCCGTGATACCGCGTGGGCCGATGGTGCAGCCGATGCTTGCCTCTCCGGCCGTGAGAAGCTGGATTGCCTCGGCATGGGATGTGTACCATTTGGTGACGAGCGGCCGCAGCCTGTCGTACATCTTCCACGCTCTCTCGACGTCGAGCGGATAGAGTTTGTCGATTGGCACGCCGTCGGCCAGAAGGGCAGTCTCGAGCTGAGGCTCGATACCCCCCTGAAAGTTGAAGGTGCGGCCACCCGGAAATGCTTTGCCGTCCCAAACATCCGCCCAGTTTCGCGGGTGTTTGTCCTTGGGGATCATCTTGGAATTGTAGAGGATATTGAAGGAATAAATCCGCTGCCCTAGCGCATGGGACCGCTGCAGCTCCTTCGGGATCCGGCCGAGCTTGGCCTGGTCGAGGACGCCGTAGTCGATCGGCTCGAGAAGGTCGTCCTTCATCAGAGTGAGGACAGCCGGAATGTCGGTCAAGACGACGTCCCAAGCGATGTTGCCACTCTGCACCATCGCTCTGATTTTCGCCGTTTCCGGCGGGGCATCGAGCTTGACCCGATAGCCGGTCTCTTTCTCGAAGGCCGGGAAGACGAGATCGCGCAACGCCTGGTCGTAATCGCCGCCCCAGCTAACGACGACGAGCTCGCCCTGGTCGGCTCGAGCCGGGCCGACATGGAAGAAGGGTCCCATCGCCGCCGCGCCCGAGACGACGCCCGCCGCCTTGAGAATGTCACGTCTGTTCATGTCCTCTCTCCTTTGCGGTCTCGAAGAATGCAGACATCATCGGGGTCGAGGAAAAGGCGGACCGCCTCTCCCTCGGCCGGCCGAAACGATCTCGTGCTGTTGGGTCTCTTCAGCGTCAGCACCAAGCCGCCGTCGAGCTCGACCCGATAGCGAGTGAAATCGCCAACATAGACGAGTTGCGTAACCCGGCCTCGGAGCCCTTCATCGCCCGCATCCGCGGCGGGCCCGAGCGAAAGCTTTTCGGGCCGAACGACGAGTAGGCAGTCTTCACCGGGAGGCGTTTCGGACCGGTCGAGTGAAACCAGGAAGCGAGGACCCCGGGCGGGCACGAACCACGCGCGGCCGGCCTCGTGTGTGGGTTCAAGGACGCCGGAGAGGATGTTGGATTCACCGACGAACTCGGCGACAAAGCGGTTCGCAGGTCGCTCGTAAAGGGTCTCGGCTGGGCCGATCTGCTCGATGCGGCCCCGATTCATCAGCGCCACCCGGTCCGCCATGGTGAGCGCCTCCTCCTGATCGTGGGTGACGTAAAGCACCGTGATGCCAAGATTGACATGCAGGCGCTTCAGCTCGAACTGCATCTGCTCGCGCAGGTTCTTGTCGAGCGCGCCGAGCGGCTCGTCCATGAGAAGGAGGTCCGGACCGAAGACGAGAGCTCTTGCGAGTGCTACCCGTTGCTGCTGGCCACCCGAGAGCTGCCGCGGCAGGCGCCCGCCCAACCCGCCGAGCTGCACCATGTCGAGCGCCCGGGCGACCCTTTCGGACGTGATGCTACGGGTCTCACTGCGCATCTTCAGCGGGAACGCGACGTTTTCCGCGACGCTCATGTGGGGGAAGAGCGCATAGTTCTGGAACACCACGCCGATGTTGCGCCGCTCCGGGGCTAGCCCGGCAATGGAACGCCCGTTCATGAGAATGGAGCCGCTTGTCGGGGGCGTAAAACCCGCGACCATCATCAAGGTGGTGGTCTTGCCAGAACCGCTCGGCCCGAGGATGGTCAGGAACTCCCCATTCCTCAGCTCTAGATCAATCCCGTCGACAGCGAGGAAGTTGGAGTAGCGCTTGGTCACTCGTTCAAGGACCAGCCATTTGCCCGCGTTCGCGCCGCTCATCAGCCCACCCTCTGCCCGACTCGGATTGACCGGATGACGAGCGGTTCCGGCCGGTGAGGACGTCGATCGCGTGGCGCGATCTTCGCCACCCCCGCCTGGGCTCGCGGCCACACGGCCCTTACGCGGGAACAAAGCGCTCGACATGATAGTGGCTGCGGGCGAGGCCAACGCAGAAATGACTGACGACCTTCTCCAACCCGAGCGTCAGCGCCGCGAGATCGCGATTTTGCTCCCGCAGCGCAGCGACGCGCTCGCTTACCCGCTCCCGTAACCGGTGGACGTCAAAGGTCGTGAACCGGCCACGGTCGAGCACGATGCGGCCGCCGATCATGACGCTATCGACCGCCGCGCCGTTCTCGGTGAGGACGACCTGGTTCGTCGGATCGTTAAAAGGCACGAAGTTGAGGTTGCCGAGATCGAGAAAAACAATATCCGCCTTGAGGCCGGGCGCGATCCGGCCGACGTGTCGGCCGAGACCGAGCGCTCGGGCGCTGCCCTCCGTCGCCATGGTCAGGGCCTCGTCAGTGGAGAGCCAGCACTCCGGGTCAGGCGAAACGATGCGGCTGGAAAAAGAGGCAAGCCGGGTCGCCTCGAACATGTTTTGATTGTCCGAACATTGGGACCCGTCGGTGCCGATGCCGACGGAGAGGCCGCGCTCCCGCATTCGTCGAGCCGGGGCGATCCCGGAGCCGAGACGCAGGTTGCTGCCAGGATTATGCGCGATGCTCGCCCCGTGGTCCGCCAGCCGCGAGATGTCGTCGTCGTCGAGCCAGACTGCATGGGCCGCCGTGAAGTGCGGCCCGAGCACGCCGAGGCTTTCGATATGCGCCGTCAGAGTGCGGCCGTAGCGCCTCATGCCGGCGACCGCCTGCACCTTGGATTCCGCCAGATGCATGTGAAGGCCGAGGCTGGCCCCACGGGCGAGCGAACTGCAAGCGGTGAGGAAATCGTCGCTGCAGTGGAGTGGGATCGTCGGCGCTAGCGCTAGGCCAGCCTCGGACGCATCGAAAGGCCAGCGCGAGACAATAGCCTCAAGCGCCGACAGCGTTTCAGCGGCCGGCGCGAGGCGAAACCGCTCCACCATTTCACGCTGCGCCGCTGGCAACGCCTCGAGGAGGCCGTGAATGGCCTCGTAGAAGCTATGGTCTGCGACCATCGGCGCGAGCACGACCCGCAGCCCTGCGTCGCGGTAGCCGCGTGCGGCCGCTTCCAGCCCCTCGAAACTTGGCAGGGGGAACTCGTAGAAAAGATCGTAGCAGGCAGTTGTGCCCGACCGGATCATGTCGAGCCCGCCGAGAAGGCACGCGAGATACTTGTCCTCCAGCGTTCGGTTACTGTTGAGTGCGGGACCCGCGTTGAGGAGAAGCTCGAGCGTCCAGCGGTCACCTGAACCCTTCCCCAGATGGCCATGGCCGTGCGTGTGCGCATTGACGAGGCCGGGCAGGAGCAGGAGGTCGGCGGCCTCGATCACAACGGCTCCGGCCGGTGCCTCCAGGCCTGGAGGCCCGATCTCGCGGATTGTGTCGCCCACCACCAGAATGTCGGCCAGCTCCGCGGCATGGCGCCGGATGTCGAGGACCCGACCGCCACGGATGACGCAATGATCGACCCGTGTCGCCATCAACTCATGCTCCCGAAAAGCCGGCGACCATCCGCCGGGTCAGGGCCCTGGATGACCCTCGATTGTCGCCGCCGCCGGAGAGTTCTGCGGATCAAGAGCACGCGTGACGTAAGCTTCGATCATAGGATCGAATTCCAACCAGATGCGGCGCAGATCAGCGATCGGACTTTCCGAATGATCGACCCTGAGATCGAGGATAGGGAAGGGCACATTCGGGCGCGCCACCTTAATTGCGGCGGAGCGCAACGGGTAGGTTTCCCCGCCGGCCCGCTCGCCGTATTCGAGCGCCATCAGGAGACGACTGGCCAAACGCTGGTCCGGCGCGGCCCCGAAGCCTTTGAGGACCGCGTCCACGACGTCGTCATTGGCGAGGGCGTTGCCGATGGCGATCGCGGCGTCGCCGACTCGCGCCCCGCGGGAGGCAAGCGGCTCCGATCCGGTGAAATGGGCGACATTGCCGACCTGGTCGACCACCGCGAGCTGGCGCCAGGCGGAATGGGAATTCGAGGCGACCATTTCCGCAAGTGTCTCCTCGGCGGAGCGTCCAGCTTCGAGCAGCTTGACACCGAGAAAACCGAGCGCCGGATCGGACCGCGCCTGAGATAGAACGGCCCCTCGTCCGGGCGCCACGAAGGGCGCTCGCGCGCCCGCTGCCGTGCTCGATGTCGCGAGCGCGCACCCGACTTCGCCCGTCCGCCGGCATAAGGCCGCGATCGAAAAGGTCACGGCCGATCCTCCTGGACGAACGCCCGACGAGCCAGTGACGAATGATCAAGCGAAGCTAACAGCGCACATGACGCGTTTCAAGATCAAGCTTCCCAAAGCGGCTTCCGGCAAGCGGGGTCTTTGAACGCGCCGTTGCGGCGACCGCGTTTCCTCTTTTTAATGGACTCAAAAGCCGCGCGGTTTTGTTATGTCCATGCCGGCAGCACGGGAAAGTCGCTCGACCGCACGCTGATCGCAAATGCCGATCGGGTCGTCGCTCCCGGATGGGCGCTTATGCCGTTTTGCAGCAGGGGCCGCCATGAGAACGACACTGATCAGGAGTGCGGACTGGATCATCGCGTGGGACGAGGCCCAATATCGGCACGTCTACCGCAGGAACGCCGATGTCGCGTTCAGGGGGGACACGATCATCCATGTCGGCGAAACCTTTCAGGGAAAGGCCGACGCCGTCGTCGAGGGCCAAGGGCTTCTGGTGATGCCGGGTCTTGTCGATGTCCATTCGCACCCCGGTCATGAGCCGGCTTATCGGGGCATACGCGAGGAGCATGGCGTTCGCAACATGTACATGACCGGCCTCTACGAGCGCAGCCAGGCCTTCAACATCTCCGATCCGGACCTGAAGCGGGCAGCCGTCGAGGTCGCCTTGTGCGAGCTGTTGAAGAGCGGTGTCACCTCGCTATGCGACATCTCGTCGATCTACGAGGGATGGGTCGATGCTTTCGTCAGGAGCGGGATGCGCGGCTTTCTGGCACCCGGTTTCGCCAGCGCGCGTTGGAAGCTCGAGAACGACCATAGGCTGGAGTTCGAGTGGGATGAAGCCCGTGGCAGGGAAGGCTTGGAGATCTCGCTCGCCTTCATCGATCGCCTTGCCAACCATCCTTCCGGACGGCTCTCGGGCATCGTTTCCCCTCTACAGATCGAGAATTGTTCGGACGATCTGCTGCGCGAGAGTTTCGCCGCCGCGAGGGACCGCAACGTTCCCTTCACGGTCCACATCTCGCAAGGAGTCCTTGAAGTGCACGAGATGATCCGTCGGCATGGCGTAACACCCATCCGCCATGCAAAGGACATCGGCATTCTGGAGCCGAGCTCAATTCTCGGCCACGCCATTTTTCTCGACACACATTCCTGGATTCGCTGGTGGACGAAGGATGACCTGAACATCCTCGCCGACAGCGGGTGCTCGGTCGCGCACTGCCCGACTCCGTTCGCGCGCTATGGACAAATCATGGAGAACTTCGGTGATTATGTGCGTGCCGGGGTGAACATGGGGATCGGCACTGATACGACTCCTCACAACATGCTCGAGGAGATCAGGAAGGCCGGAACGTTTGCCCGTATCGCCTCGCGAGACGTGAACAACGTCTCGACCAGCATGCTCTTTCATGCCGCGACTGTGGGGGGCGCCAAGGCGCTGATGCGAGACGACCTCGGACGTCTCGCGTCGGGCGCGAAGGCCGACATCGTGCTGGTTGATGCGCATCATCCCGACATGATGCCGGTCCGCGATCCGCTGCGTTCCCTCGTTTTTCATGCTGCGGATCGTGCGGTGAGGGACGTATATATCGCGGGTCGGCAAGTAGTGGCCGAAGGCAGAGTCACGACGCTCGACCACAAGGCAGCCGGCGAGAGGCTTACGGAAGCTCAGAACCGCATGATGGCATCGTCGGTCAGCCGTGATTATCGCGGACGTACAACCGATGAGCTGGCACCGTTGAGTTTACCCATCCTCGTCTAAGCGGCAAAGCGAAACGGCGCCGCCATGCCACCATTCCCATTTTACTTGCAGAGAAACCGGCGTTGCTTTGCCGACATCCGATAAGCGCATGACGCAGAGAAGCGGCATGTCGCCTTCATAGCGCTTCTGGTGGGTGAAAAGCGGGTATCACGATTTTAAGAGCACACGCCTCGGTCTTTTGGATCAGCTGGGCATTGCGCAGAATGCTGCTTCGTCAGCAGAGGGGTTCGATCGGCAATGGCCGCACCGGATCGACGATCAGTCGAAACCGGCGTCGGCTGGGATCGCAGGTTTCGTGTGTTGCCTCTCGATCTTCTGGGCTTCCGAGACCGACGGCGGCGCCGGAGAAGCCGAGGTGGAAACACCTTCCTCATGTGCGACGGGAGAGGTCGTGCGCACTGCGCCGCTCCTAAGCTGTGCCTTGGTAGGTGTTAAGCTGGCTGCCTGACCAGGGGCGGTTTCGCCTCGTGGCCGCACCAGGCCCGCAGAAGGTCTCGGCACCTGGGACACAGGCGATCTCACGGCAACTCGCTTGGGCGCACGAATTTCGACACTCGGTTCGACGGCGGCGAGCCGTCGAGAAGTGGTTTCGCGTACCGGTGCCCTGCTGGCTGATTGAGGGGAGACAATCCCCGTCGCGATCCGCGTTTTCCGCCGCCCATGTGACAGGGAAATTGGCGGAGACGAGGGGCCGTTACTTTCGTGGCCGAGGCTCTCATCAGCATCGCTCCGGGGAAAGGAAGCAATACCAAGCGCCCTATCGATAACGTCCAAGTTCAATATCCTGCCGTCATAGGGGTCGACCGCTGCCAAAAGGTCTTGGCCGGCAGCGTCCCGGACAATCGCCTGATACGACGTGGCAGACCGCGTCGGTCCGGACAGCAACCTCAAGCCCCAGTCCCGCAAAATGTGGCTGGCATCGCTCGGACGCAACGGCTGCCCACCGCGCAGGTATGCGGAATATGCCCGCGGACCGGAGGCAGCGTCGATCAGCGCGCCTCCATTGTCGGACCACTGCGCCATGCCAACTGTCGGCTGTAGCAAGGCGGCAATACCGGCTGCGGCGAGCCCTATCAGCCAAAACCGGGAAATCGCAAACCGGCGGCGCGTCGCGCAGATGATGATGTTCATTGGAGCCTCCGCAGAGGGCTGCCCGCTCAGCGATTGCGCCGTTTTCCGTGCAGCTGAGCTGCTTACGGGAAAGCCCGCTATTCGTGAACGCTGCCGATCCCTGCCGTGTTCCGCCGTCAGGCGCGCAATTGCGATAGAGCCGGTTGCTCCATGCACGACAATCTTCCCGCTTGCGTGAAGTTCTGCCACCATCGACGGGTCCTGGCCTCCCATCTACTACCCGCCGCTGCCGCCAGTCAGCGACAGCCAGAAGGGCCGCATAACGGCGCGGGCTGCGAGCGCACAATACAGCCTGCATCATGAGGCGTAGCTTGGCTCCTGCTCGTCGAGAATGTTCCTGATCTCCTCGAGATGAAGGTCGGCGTTCACCGTGAAGTTGGCGAACTGGTCGTGCGTGCTCTTGGCGAGCGCCTCCGGCATCACCTTCAGCGGGCGCCCTGTCTGCGTGGCCAGCACCTGTACCTGGCAGGCGCGCTCGAGATAGTACAAGTCGTCGAAGGCCCGTGCGATAGTTTCGCCGACCACCACGACGCCGTGATTGGCGAGGAAGAGGATGCGCTTGTCCCCTATCGCCTCCGCAATGCGGTCGCCCTCCAGGGTCGCTTCGGCAATGCCGTTGAAATGGTCGTCGTAGGCGATCTCGCCATAGAAGCGCGCCGCGTTCTGGTGGACCATCTCGAGCCGCCCGCCCTGGATGGCGGTGAGCGCCGTGGAGTAGGGCGAGTGCAAGTGCAGCACGACATTGGCGTAGGGGTGAGCGAGGTGGACGCGCGTGTGAATGGCGAAGCCTGTGGTCGGCGCGCGCCCCTTCCCCGCGATAGTGGCGCCGTGCTCGTCGATCAGCAGCAACCCGCTCGCAGTGATGCGCTCGAAGGCGACGCCCTTTGGATTGATGAGGAAACGGCGGCCCGGCAGCATGACGGTGAAGTGGTTGCACACGCCCTCGTGCATATTGAGGCGCGCCGTCATGCGGAAGATGGCCGCGAGGTCGACACGCGCCTGCTGCGCGTCGGCGTCGTTGCCGATGCTCGGCTTGGTGGTGGCAGTCATGGCGAAACGTCCTCTTTTGCGGCTGCGGCAAGCGGCCCTGGTGGCGCGGCGCCGGACAGCCGGTCCCAGGCGTCGTCGACCGCCGGCGACAGCTTGTGCTTCATGATGCGCAGGCTAGGCGTTCGCTCGAATTCCTCGACGAGCGCGAGGTAGCGGGGGTTTTGATACGGAGCGAGGCGCGTGCCGATCCAGGACGAGAAGGCCGGGAGATCGATGCCCGCCCCCGCGCGCGGCTTCAGAAACAACTTGATGTCCTGCTCGCCCACATCTGACCTGACGCCGATCATGGCGCAGTCCTCGACCGCGGGATGGGAGGCGGCGATGTGTTCCACCTCCCAGGCCGACACGTTCTCGCCCTTGCAACGCACGCTGTCGCTCATTCGGCCATGGAAATAAAGGTTGCCGGCTTCATCGAATGAGCCGAGGTCGCCGGTGTGGAGCTGCCCTTTGCGCAACGCCTTGGCGGTCGCCTCGGGATTTCGGAAATATCCCTTGGTGATGGCGCCCGGCGCGATCTCGCGCGTCACGATCTCCCCCCGCTGCCCCGGGGCCACCGGCTGGCCATCCGCGCCCATGATCTCGACCGACAGCCAGGGCATCGGCCGTCCGACCGAGCCGATGATGCCGAGCTCATTGGAGGTCGTGATGCTCGAGGCTTCGGTCATCCCGTAGCACTCGCGGATCTCGATGCCGAAGCGTTCTTGGAACGTTTGCCAGATGTCGCTTGGAGCGCCGCCGCCCCAGGCAATACGCACACCATGGGTGCGGTCCAGCGGCGATGCAGGCTGCTTCAGCAGGATCTGCAGGATGCCGCCGAGAAAATGGATATGCGTTGCGCCGCAGGCCTTGACCTGTTCCCAGAAGCGAGTGGCGCTGAAGCGCTCGACCATGGTGAGCACGACATCCTTGAGCAGAGGAACGACAAGCAGCTGCGCGCCCCCGATGTGATAGAGTGGCTCCCAGACGAAGAAAACGTCGCCGTCACGGGCGCCCGCGACCCGCGCCGCGCCCTCGCCAGCCAGCCGCAGCATTCGGTGGGACACCATCACACCCTTGGGTGGGCCTGTGGTTCCGGACGTGTACATGATCGCGAATGTGTCATCTGACGTGGGTGCAGGCTGGCCGAAGAGGTCTGCCTGAGCGAGCCAGGCTGGCAAGCCCCCTGCATTCCGGGCTCCGACGATCGCGCGGGCGTCGAGGTGCGCGCCGGAGCCGGTCACCACGGACAAGAGATCGTCCTCGACGATGGCGAGCTTCGGATCGGCGTGGTCGAGAATGTAGCGCAGCCCGTCGCCGCGCTGCTGCACATTGATGGGCACCCAGACGGTGCCGGCCTTCGCCAGGCCGAAGAGCACGGCGAGCGTCGCCGGCCCATTGCGCAGCATCACCGCCACGCGGTCACCGCTCCCGATGCCGCGGCGGCGCAGCGCCGCGGCGATGGCCTCGGAGGCCCGGTGCAGCCGCTCGAAAGAGACGGGCTCGCCTTCGTATGAGGCGAACAGCCGCTGTGGAGTGGCTTTCGCCTGCGCGACGAAGCACTCGATGAAGCCTTGCTGCGCCTCCTCCAGCATCACCATCTCCGCAAGCGGTCTTCAGCCGCGCTTCCTGGCCGCGCGCAACGCCAGGAACTTCTCCATCTCGCGCGCCGGCTCGCCCGTGCCGTAAGCGATCCTCTGATTGCGAATGCCGGCCGCGATGCACTCCCGAAAGCTCGCCTCGGTCACCTCCTTGAAGCGCGCCTTGTTGAGACGCATCGCGACCGGCGGCTTTTCGGCGAGCTCCTTGGCCAGCGCCATGGCTGCCGGCAGCACCTGGCTTGCCGGCACGATGCGATTGATAATGCCGATGGCGTGACATTCCTGCGCGTCCATCATGCGTCCGCTCAAGGTCAGATCGATCGTGCGCGCGAGACCAAGGATTTCGCGCATGATCCACGGCCCGGTCACGCTGGCGATGCCTGAATTGATCTCGGGCTGGCCCATGGTCACGTCCGAATGGCCTATGCGAAAGTCGCCCAGCAGCGCGACCTGGAAGCCGGATCCGGCCGCGAGCCCGTTCAGCGCCATGACGAGCGGCTTCGACAGTGAGCGGATCGTGCCGTAGAGCAGCTCCCACTCCTTCATCCATTCCTCCGCACGGTCGGGATCGAAGGTCTTCGTCTCATTGAGGTCCTGGCCGGCACAGAAAGCCCGTTCACCGCTCCCCGTCATGACGATGGCGCGCACGCCTTGGTCGGCCTCGGCCTCCTCCAGCTTGGTCACCAGCATGTCGCGCATCTTGGCGTGCCATGCATTGAGGATTTCCGGCCGGTTGAGGATAAGCAGCCTCACGGCACCGTGCTTCTCCGACATGATGAAATCCGACACCGCCGACCCCGCGTATTGCAATACGATCCTATGTATCGAATTATGGCGACTGTCGCCGGCCTGTCAATGAAAGGGCTCAGTCACCACGCCTCGGTCACGGCAGTGTTGCTTTGCCCGCCGCACTCCAGCCCGTCGCCGCGAGCGAGGCGCTGTCGAACTCTCGTGAGAGGCGCTCGTCATGAGCGACCTCGCCGGCGAAACGGCCGATGTCGAAATCGGAAAGGGGTATCGACGTCCCGCCGTCGACAAGCAGCTCGGCGAGGGTGAGGCCGACGCCCGGTCCGAGCTGAAAGCCATGGCCGCAGAAGCCGAAAGCATGCAAGAGGCCGCGTGTCGTGCGGCTGACGCCGATCACCGGCAGCATATCGGGCAGATAACCTTCGATGCCCGACCACACGCGGATGACCGAGGTGCCGGCGAGGCGCGGCACAGCCTCGACGAGGCTTTGCATGGCCGCGAGAGTGCGTGCGGGGTCGACAGGCGCTCGGTTGGCAACGGGGTCGGAGGCGCCGCGCGGATAGCCGGCGACGACGACATTGCCGCGGCGGACCTGGCGGAAGATCACACGCCCATCCGCCGCCTGAACGGACGGGCCGATGAAATATGGGAGAGGCTCAGTCACGAATTGCGGAGGCCCGGCCGCGAAGACGGGCGCCGACTCGCCAAAAACGGTGGCGATCTGAGGTCCCCAGGCGCCGGCAGTGTTGACCAGAGCGTCGCTCTCGATCTCGAGGTCGCGATCGGTCGCGAGACGGAAGCGTTCGCCGTCCTTCGCGAAGGCTGAGACGCGTGTGCCGGACAGGATTTCGGCTCCAAGGCGCCGCGCCGCACGCGCCACGGCGGGCGTGACGAGGCGCGGATTGGCCGTGGCGTCGCGCGCCGACCAGGAGGCGCCCGCCACGCCGGCGCCAAGCCACGGCCAGCGGGCACGCAGCCCGGCGGCTCCGAGGAGCTTGACGGGAACGCCGCAGCGGAACATGTCCTCGGCCATGTGTCCGAGCTTCGCCATCTGCGCCTCGTCGAAAGCGAGATAGAGATGTCCGCCGCGCTCGAACTCGCAAGCTTCGCCCAGGTGCTCGACGATCCTGTCCCATACTGCGTCGGCCCGCAGTGCGAGCGGAATCTGGCCGGGATGGCGGCCCTGCAGGCGCAGATTGCCGAAATTTACGCCGCTCGATTGAGCACCGATCTCGCCCTTGTCGATCAGCGCGACGGAAAGTCCGCGGCGTCGCAAAAAATAGGCGGTCCACGAGCCCATGAGCCCGCCGCCGATGATCGCCACTTCGGTGCGCAACCGCGTCGTCACGACGGGAAGGCCGTGGAGACCGGCACCGGCTTCACGGGTGCCTGCGCCCTGAGCCAGCCTGTCCGCTCATGAGCTGTCCCCGTCTCGGCGGCCATCAATTCGCCGAGCGCCAGCCCACAGAAGCGGCCCTGGCACCGTCCCATGCCGCAGCGCGTGAAGGCCTTGGCGCGGTTGACGTCGGCGGGCGGGATGTCCTCGCGCAATGTCGCGCGAACCTCGCCCAGCGTGACGTTCTCGCAGCGGCACAGGATGACCTGGTCGGGCATGTCCATCGGCCAGCTATGCGGCCAGTCGAAGGCCTTAGCGAGGCCGCGTTGGAACCGCCTCAGTCTTGCGACGTGGGCGCGCAGCCGCGCCATCCGCGCGTTCGGCGCCGCGATGCCGAGATCGGCAAGCGCCGCATAGGCTGCGAGCTGGCCGCTCTCCTCGGCTGCGTCCGCGCCTCCGATGGCGCAGCCATCGCCCGCGGCGTAGAGGCCAGGCGCGCAGCGCCCATCCGCGTCGACGTCGGGTAGCCATTGCCGGAAGACAGAGTCGTAGCGCAGCCGCGCCCCGCCGAGCTCGGCGAGCTGCGTCTCCGCGCGCAAACCAAAGCCGATCGCCACCGCATCCGCCTCAACGCGATGCTCATTACCGCGCCTGTCGCGGAAGCGCAGGCCGGTCACATGAGTTTCGCCCTCGATGGCGACGAGGCGGGTCCCGTGATGGATCCGCACCCCCTTACAGCGAAGCGCTGCCATGTAGCTGAGGCCGCGCAGCAGCGTGGCGAAGCCGTTCGCGGCGAGCACGGGCGCCGCGGCGAGCTTGGCACCGGTTGTTGTCGTGTCGACGACCGCGGCGACCTCACCGCCAGCGGCTTGGTATTGCAGCGCCACAAGATGCAAAAGCGGCGAGCTGCCGCAGAACACGACGCGCCGGCCGATGAGGCAGCCCTGGTCCTTCAGCAGAGTCTGCGCGCCACCGAGTGCGTAGGCGCCGGGCAGCGTCCATCCCGGCACAGGCAGCAGGCGATCGGTCGCGCCAGTGGCGAGGATGAGGGCATCATAGGGATGTACTTCGGCCTTGCCCTCGGCAAGCGTGTGCACCGCGCGCTCGTGCACGGCCCAGGCCAGAGTTCGCGGTCGATGCTCGACAGAGCCGGCGAGCCCTGCGAAGGTCGCGTGAAGGCGCTCGTATTTTCCAACCTGGGAGCCGAACAGCGCCTTGATGTCGAGCGCAACGGGCGCCGAGGCACGCCGATAGACTTGCCCGCCCGGAGCATGCCCTTCGTCGATCAGGAAAGGCCGCTGCCGATGCGCCGCGAGAACCGCGGCGGCCGCGACGCCGGCCGGTCCCGCGCCGACGATGAGAACGCGCCGCGCCTCAGCCAAAGCGCGGCCACCCGGTCGAGACGCGCAGTCCGGCCGAGACGGGCGTCGTGCAGGCCCTTGCCCCGCCGACCCCCTCGATCTCGACCCAGCAATCCTGGCAGGCGCCCATGAGGCAGAAGCCGGCTCGCGGTTCGCCGCTAAATTCGAGATGGCGAAGCGCCGGGCGGTGTGCCAGCACGGCGACCAGCACGCTCTCGCCGGCGAAGGCTTCGACCTGCTCGCCGTCGATCTCGATGACGACGAGCGGCGCGTGGCGCCGCTTGACCCGCACCACCTGGCCGCGCGGCGCCTCGCTCATCCCGCCACCGCGCGGCGCCGCAGGATCTCTGCCAGCACGATGAAGGCGGTCACAAAGACAAGGATGAGCGTCGACACGGCAGCGAGCGTCGGGTTCACCTGCAGCAGGAGGTCGTTCCACATCTGGCGCGGCAGGGTCGATGTGCTACCGCCGGTGACGAAGAGGGCGATCGTCAGATCATCGAAGGAGGTGATGAAAGCGAAGAGAAAGCCGGCGATCAGTCCGCCCTTGATTTGCGGCAACGTGATGCGGCGCAGCGCCTGCCATTTGCTGGCGCCGAGGGTCCAGGCGGCGTGGTCGAGGCGCTCGTCATAAGTCTTGAGCACAGCCATCACCGTGATCACCACGTAAGGCACTGCGAGGATGGTGTGGCCGATCACAAGCCCTGCGACGGTGCCGACCAGATTAAGCTGCGCGTAGAGGTAGAACAGGGCGACGGCGATGATGATGCGTGGCAGCACCAGGGGCGCCAGCACGAGCGTGATGATCGCCATCCGGAACATGATCCGCTGGCGCACCAGAACGATAGCGGCCGCGGTGCCGAGCACGGTTGCAACGAAACCGGTCAGGAGCGCGACGACGAAGGAACGCGTCGTAGCCGCCACCCAGCCGGGCGACGTGAAATAGGTCTCATACCAGCGCAGCGAGAAGCCCTTCGGTGGAAATTCGATGAAGCTTCCGTCGGTGAAGGACACCGGGATCACGAACAGGGAGGGTAGGCACAGAAAGGCGATGATCAGCCCGGCCACGATGCCGAGCACGAGGCGCGACCAGGCGCGGCGCGGCCGATCGGCGCGCGGCGGCATCACGGTTTCGAGAAGCGCTCCGGCTCGATCAGTCATCCAGCCGAGCGCGGCGATGAGGCGCTCGCCGGCAGCGGAGCCGGCCCTTGCGAGCACGCCGCTTTTCCGGCCGTCCGCAACGTCGTCAGCACTGCCCGATAACGTCGACATGCCGAGCAGCCGATCATAGAGGTAGAAGACGAGAGCCGAGGCGGCGAGCAGCATGACGGAGAGCGCACCGGCGAAGCGCCAGTTGAGCAGCTCCTGCACGACGGAGATGATCACCTGCGAGATCATCGTCTGCTGCCGTCCGCCCAGCAGGGACGGCACGATGAAGAAACCGAGCGCAGTGATGAAGACGAGAAGGCCGGCCGCCGCGATGCCGGGCATCGAGAGGCGGAAATAGATACGCCAGAAAGCGTTGCCGCCGCGTGCGCCCAGCGTGCGAGCCGCCTTCACGAGGTTGCCATCGATGCGCTCCATCACCGAAAGCATGGCCATGACGGCGAGCGGCATCATGGAATGCACCATGCCGATCATCACGCCGGTGAAATTGAAGATGAGGCTGAGAGGAGCATCGACAATGCCGAGCGAAACCAAAAGGTGGTTCACCACGCCGTTGCGGCCGAGCAGGATCATCCAGGCGAAGGTGCGCACCAGGAAGCTCGTCCAGAACGGCATCAGCACCAGGAGGGTTAGCGCCTCGCGTGTCCGGACGCGGGACGTCGCGAGCAAATAGGCAACGGGATAGCCGGCCAGGATGGCGAGGAGCGTCGTCCAAACCGCGATCTGGAAGGTGATGCCGAGCGTTTGCAGATAGACGGGCGTGGTCGCAGCGTGGACGTAGTTCGCGAGGGTGAAATGCCCGTCGGGATCGATGAGGCTCAGCCACAGGATCTGCGCGACTGGATAGACGAAGAAGGCGAGGACGAACAGGAGCAGCGGATAGATCGGCCAGGCCCTGATCCAGCCCGCCTGGCTCAGCGGCGGAGCGGATGCCTCCACCATCGCCATGCTCATCGCGCTGGCTCGCTCGCCTTGAGCACGACGCCATGGTCGATGTTCCAACCGATACGGACCCGCTCGCCCGGCCGAGGCTGCGGCACAGCGGCGTCGGTGAGCTGCTTCGCGGAGATCACGACGCCTTGTGTCAGCGTGATGAAGATGCGCGACACGCCGCCGACGAAGACTGCCTCGGTGACGTCGCCAGCGGCTTCGTTATCGGCCGTTTCGCCCTCGCGCAGCAACCGCACGCTCTCGGGCCGGACGACCGCCTTCACCGCGTCGCCCGGCGCGATGACCTGGTGCGTCCGCGCGCGCACAGCAAGGCCGTGAGGGCCACGCATCAGGGCGACGTCGCCGGCTTTCTCGAGCGTGCCGTCCAGCATGTTCGACTCACCCAGAAAGTCCGCGACGAAGGGCGTGCTTGGCTTGAAATAGAGCTCGCGCGGCGTGCCGATCTGTTCGATCTGCCCTTGGTTCATCAGGCAGACGCGGTCGGACATGGCCATTGCCTCCTCCTGGTCGTGCGTGACGTAGAGGACGGTGATGGCGTGCCGGGCATGCAGCTCCTTGATCTCGAGCTGCATGCGGTCGCGCAGCTTGCGGTCCAGCGCTCCGAGGGGCTCGTCCATCAAGATGATGGAGGGGCCGTAGACCATGCAGCGCGCGAGCGCGATGCGCTGCTGCTGGCCGCCCGACAGCTCGCGCGGCAGGCGCGCGGCGACATGCGGGAGCTGCACGATGTCTAAGACGCGCGCCACCTCCTGCGCGATGCGCGTCTCCGGCATCCGGCGCATGCGCAACGGGAAGGCGATGTTCTCGCGAATCGTCAGGTGCGGGAACAGCGCATAGTTCTGGAAGACAACGCCGACGTCGCGCTTGTCGGGCATGGTGTAGGTCGCGAGCTTGCCATCGATCCATACTTCGCCACGCGTCGGCTGGACTAGGCCGGCGACGATCATGAGCAGTGTCGTCTTGCCCGAGCCGGAGGGACCAAGCAGGGTCAGGAACTCTCCCTGACGCAGGTCGAAGCTGGCGCTTTCCAGCGCCGTTATGCCGCCATAGGTCTTGCCTACGTTGCGGATCGACAGCTTGACCGGAGCATCGGGCGTTATCGCCTCGCGCGCCGCGCCGCTCGCGGGAGCCGCCATTCCTGTCAGGCTCTTACCCAAGCAGCCAGGCGTTGAACCGCTCGATCGCCTTCTCCTTGTTGGAGCCCCACCAGTCGGTGCTCGACTGCATCATCAGCTTCAGGTTGCCGGGCGCTGTCGGCAGGAACTTGGCGCGCTCCTTCGGGATGTAGTCATAGGCCTTCGGGTTGGTCGGTCCATAGGCGAGCTTCGAGACAAACTCGGCCTGGCGTTTGGCATTCGCGCAGAACTTGATGAACCTCTTGGCCAGCTCCGCCTTGGGACAGCCCTTGGGCACGACCCAGCCTTCGATGGAGTAGATGCCCTGATCCCAGGACATCGCCACCGGGCCGCCGGCCTCGATCACGATCTGCGCCCGCGCATTCCAAGTCGGCAGAATGTCGACTTCGCCGCTCTGGAGCATCTGGGTCGTCTGCGCTCCCCCGGTCCACCACACATCCACATGCGGCTTGATCTCGTCGAGCTTCTTGAAGGCGCGATCCATGTCGATGGGATAGATCTTCTCCATCGGCACTCCGTCGGCGAGCAGCGCCTCTTCCAGCGTGTCGATTGGATGCTTATGCATCGCGCGCCGGCCGGGGAATCTCTGCACGTTCCAGAAATCTGTCCAGTTCTTCGGCCCGTTATCCTTGTATTTGTCGGTGCGGTAGCAGATCACCGTGGCATAGGTGTCCTGCCCCATCCAGCCCGGCTTGCGGGCGGCCTCCATGATCTGGCCCATGTCCTCGCCCGACCAGTCGAGCGGCTCCAGCAGGTGTTGCGGCGCAAGCTCGTAGACGTCGGCGTCGGTCGCGATCACCGCATCCCATGTGTAGGACTTGGTCTCGACATTGGCCTTGATCTCAACGCTCGGGTAGTGCTCGCGGGCGATGTGATTGATCGAGACGCCGGTCTCCTTCTCGAACGGCTTGACGAAGGCGTCGTCGCACGCCGGCGTCCAGGCACCTCCCGGGTCGGCAACCGTCAGCGTCTCTGCCGCGAAGGCCTTCTGAAGTGCCATCGAAGAGGCAGTGAGCGCGGCCACTCCTCCCATCAGCACGCTGCGTCGATCGAGAGAATAGCGCAAGGGATCTTTCAGGCTGCGCGGCTCTATCATGGATGTTCTCCCTGGTTTCCTCCAGCTCTTCGTCTTGCTCGCTGCGTGGTCTTCCCGCGGTCGCAGCCTCGGGTGCTCGCAGGTCGGAATGGAACCGTTGTATTGCAATCCGATCTTGTATGTCGGATAAACTGCCGCCGCCGGATATCGGTGTCAACCATGCGGGCGATGTCCGGTGCTGTTCGGTTGACCTTCGGCGGCGAGGGAGGCCTCTCGTTCATGCATCAGCCCATGTACGGCTCCGGCCCAGTCGATTCGGGCCCTGTGTCGGGTGCAGATGTTCCGCAGGTTGAGGAGCGCTGCCGATGAGCGCGGCGGCGAAGTCCGCCAAGGAACGCCTCGGGGGCATTCGAAGCACGCCCTCCGCACGGGACGCCTTGTTCGTCCGTTCGGTCGAGAAAGGGTTCCGGGTGCTCGCCGTCTTTGGCAGCGGACGCTCGACCTTGAGCCTTGGGCAGATCGCAGCCGCCACGAAGCTCGACAAGAGCGCGGCCCAGCGCTTCACATACACGCTCGAGGCCCTGGGCTATCTGCGCAAGGATCCCGAGACCAAGCGGTTCGAGTTGACGACGCGCGCCCTGGACCTCGGCTATCACTACACGCGCGCGAGCCCGCTGGTCGAACGGTCGCTTCCCTATCTCATGCATCTGAGCCGCGAGACGGAGGAGACGGTCAGCTTGACCGTGCTCGACGGCACCGAGGTCGTCTATGTTTCGCGCTTCATGAGCCGCTTCATGCTCAACACGAAGGTGATCATCGGCTCGCGCCTGCCCGCCTATTGCACTGCGCCTGGCAGGGCCATCCTGGCGAGCATGTCGGTGCAGGAGGCGCATGCCGTGCTGCGGCAATCGGAATTGCGCGCCTTCACGCCCCACACGATCTATCAGATGACGCGACTCCTGGCCCAGCTCGAGCAGGCGGCCCATCGTGGCTATGCGATTGCCGCCGAGGAAATCTATCCCAACGACATTTCCATCGCGAGCCCCGCGCTCGGCAGCAAGGGCGAGGTCCTCGGAGCCGTCAGCATCGCCGTCTCGAAGCTGCGCTGCCCGGCGGTCGAGGCCGAAACTCGTTTCGCGCCCCTGGTCATGGCCGCGGCACAGGCGATGTCGCAGGCGCGGCCACTCAACAGGTCGTCCGAGCCGAGCTGATAGGAGAGAATGATGATGTCTCAGGCGACAGACATCCTCGTTTTCGGCACGGGCAATTTCGCAGCGCGCATCGTTTTCGACATCGCCGCGACAGCACGCGCACCCGTTCATGTGACCATCGCCGGGCGCAACCTGGAACGTCTTGACTGGCTGCGTGTCGCTGCAGGCTCGCGCGCCGCGATCTTCGGCTCCGAGGCGCGTTTTGACGCTCGCGCAGTCGATCTGTCGCAGCCCGAGGCGGCAGAAGAGGTGATCTCGACCCGCAGGCCGAAGGTGGTGGTCCAGGCTGCGTCAACGCAGACGCCGAGCGTGATCACGACCAAGGGCAACGCCTGGAGCCAGCTCGTGGCCGAGGGCGGCCTCAGTGCGACGGCCGTTTTTCAGTCCCTCTTCTCCATGCGCGTGGCGGCGGCCGTTCCGGACGGTTGCCAGATGATCAATTGCTGCTTTCCCGACGTGGTCAACGCGCTCATCACCGCGAGGGGGCTGCCGGTTGTGTGCGGCACCGGCAACATCGCAATCTTGTCGAATGCCTTTGCCGCGAGCCTCGATCGCACGACATTTGGCGACCTGCGCCTGCTGGCCCATTACCAATGCCTGGCCCCTTTCCGCAGACCGGCCGGCGAGCGCATCGGACCGATGCCGCGCGTGTGGGTCGCAAACACTGAGGTTAGCGATGTTCGGGCCCGCTTCGAGGGAGTGAAGCTCACTGCCGAGCCAGCGATCGAGATATCAGGTGCAAGCGGCGTGCCGCTCATTCTGGCCATGGTTGCGCGGGAAACTTGGCGAGGGCATGTGCCGGGGCCGCTCGGTCTGCCGGGGGGATATCCCGTGTTCTGGGATGGGCAGGCGCTACATCTCAATCTGCCGCCGGTCCTGGCTCGGGACGAGGCTATCGCCTGGAACGCGCGTTTCGAGGAGGAGAACGGACTCGTCGTCGGTGCTGACGGCTTCATCCGCTATACCGGACGCCTTGCCGATCGCCTGCGCGCTGTCAGCCCCGAGCTCGCGTCTGGCTTCGCCGTCGCGGATGTCGACGTCGTGCATATCGCCATGGAGCAGCTGCGCGCCAAACTTCTGGCACGCTCAACGTAGCCCTGAGGCACGGTTGCGTCCGTCACGTTGCCGCTCGTCGTCGCGAGCGAATGCGCCGATGAGAGTCTGGGCAAGTGGACATCGGTCCCGATATGCGGGTCATCCCGCAAGATTGGACCGAGCGCCCTGGTGGCCTGCGCCATACGCCTCGAGCTTCGTCGAGAGCGCCTCGCTATCGGCCTTCGCCCTCCGCCCAGCGCCTCAACAAGATCAGCTCGCGACGTAGGGGACGCCCTCAATGCTGTCCGGAAACGATGTCGGCAAAGGCAGCTTCAACCATTTCTCATGGGCCTTGGCGAGCTCGCCATTGGCCTTGATCTTGTCGATGAAGCCATTGATCGAAGCGTTGATCTCCTTCTCGTGCAGCCGCGTGCACACGCCGTTATAGATGCGTTGGAATTCGAGCTTGTCCTCAAAGGTTCCGGGCTTCGCCTCGTTCAGCTTGTCCTTGTAGAACATGTTGCCGCCGACAGCGTCGCATTGCCCTGAGAGCATTGCCTGGATCGCAGCCGCATCTCCGTCGAGGCGCAGGATGTTGGTTCCGGGAGGAGCGTTCTTGGTCACCTGGGTGTCCTGGGCGCTGGCACGCGGCACCGCGATGGCCTTAAGCTTTCCCATATCGGCATTGGTCTTGATCTCGGTCGTCTTCGGGGCGATCAGGACGATGATGTTCGCCACGTAAGGCTTGCTGAACTGCACTGCCTTGGCCCGATCGGGAAACATCGCCATTGTGGCGAAGAGGCAATCGACCCGGCCCGACGTGAGCGCCGGAATTCGGTTCGCGACCTCGAGCGGCACGAATTCGAGATTCACGTCGAGTTCCTTCGCGTAGAGTGCGCCGAGCTCCGCATCGAGGCCTTCCTGCACGCCCGATGAATTGACGAAGCCCCAAGGCGGGTTGTCACCCTGAATGCCTATGATGATCTTGCCGCGTTTCTTGATCTCGTCCGGCGTGATGGCGAAGGCCGGACGGCTGAGGATCATTGGCGCCGCGATCGCCGTGACGCCTCCGACCAGCAGGCTGCGGCGGTTCGGTCCAGAACATGAACTTGGCTTCCGGGTTTTCATCGACTTCTCCCTTGCTGCATGAGGTTCCTCCCCAATGTCTTCATCGCGCCGAAGCCGCCGCGAACCGGTGCTCGAGCCGGGTTCCATAAAACGATAGCGGCCAGCAGATCGCGAAATACATGATGCCGACGACGGCGTAGACGAGCAGCGGTTTGAAGGTTTGGCTCGACACGATTCCGCCGGCGCGCGCGAGCTCGGTGAAGCCAACGATAGCGGCGAGCGAGGTTCCCTTGACCAGCTGGACCAGGAAACCGATTGTCGCCGGCAATGAGATGCGGATGGCCTGGGGCAGGATGACAGTCGCGGTTCTTGCAAGATAGCCGAGGCTCAAGGCCTTGGCCGCCTCGACCTGGCCCCACGGCAAGGCCTCGATCGAACCTCGCCAGATCTCGCCGAGGAAGGCGCTCGCATGCAAGGTGAAGCCGAGCGCTACCGCCTCCCAGGCTTCGAGATCGAGGCCAGCGAGCGCGAGCGCGTAGTAGACGACGAATAGTTGCATCAAGAGCGGCGTGCCCTGGAATACCGCGATGTAGCCCGCCGTCAGACGTCGCGGCCATGGCCATTCGGAGGTCCGCGCCAACGCGACCGCAAGCCCCGACGGGATGCCGGCGCCGAAGGCCACGACCGACAGGATGGCGGTCCATTTCAGGCCTTGCAGCAAGAACAGGAATTCATTCTTTCCCATGGCGGCTCACTTCACCGGATAGGCGAGGTAACGCGCGGCGATGGCGGCCAGGAGCCGCATCATGAGCCATGACAGGGCGAGATAGAGCAGCGTGACGGTGAAATAGACCTCGAAGCTTCTGAATGACTCGTTCTCGATCAGCTTCGCCACGGAGGTGAGCTCGTAGGCGGCAACCGCCGAGGCGATGCTCGTGGTGAGCGTGAGCAGGATGAACTGGCTCGCGAGAGAGGGATAGATGGCGCGCAGCGCCGGCTTCAGCACGATCAGCCGGAACACCTGGAGAGGACGCAGGCCGAGTGCCATGCCGGTCTCGATCTGTCCCCGCGTGATCGACTGCACGCCGCCGCGGATGATCTCGATCGCGTAAGCGCCGCCATTGAGCCCGAGCGCGATGATCGCGGTCGGCGTCGGATCGAGCTTGATGCCGACGAATGGTAGCGCGAAAAAGACGAAGTAGATCTGCACGAGGAAGGGGGTGTTGCGGATCACCTCGACGAAGATGATGACGAGCAAGCGCAGCGGCTTGAACTGGGAGTCCCGCAAGACGACCCCGCCGATGCCGATGATGATCGCGAGAACCATCCCGGCGAGCGCAAGCCTCAACGTTCCGAGGCAGCCCCAGAGCAGATCAGGGAAGGCGTCGATCACCGGCGTGAAGTCGAACTCGTAGTGCAAGGTGACGTTCCTCCGGGATGATCGGCGGTCTTCGCGACCGTTCTGTGGTTCAACGCTTAGGGCCCTGTCTATTCAGCGATAGGAGGAAGTCTTCCTTTTGAGATGGTGAAGTCGACGCAGGCTTGGATATGGACTTCGAGCACGGCGCATGCCGCTGCTGCGTCGCGACGCAGTGCGCTTTTCAAAAGCTTCTTGTGTTCGTTGGCGGCGATCTCGCCGCGGAATACCCCTGCTACCATCTGATAGCGAAGGTATTTGGCGTAGATCGGTTCATGGATTTCGAGCAGCGCATTCGAGCCGCAGGCGCCAATCAGCGCCTGGTGAAATTCCCAATCATAGCGCTTCCATGCCTCGGGGTTAGCCTGTTCACCTGATAGCAGCCGCTTCTCGATTGCAGCCAGCTTATGATGAGCTGCCACGACGCGACCTTCCCAATCCATGTCCCCAGCCGCGAAGGATTGAGTGAGAGCATGCGACTCGAGCAGCAGTCGGAGCGAAGCGATTTCCCGCAAGTTTTCGGCTGACACAGGTGCGACCGTGAAGCCACGCTGGCCTTCGGCAATGACCAGTCCTTCGCTCGCCAGTCGGCTGAGCAATTCCCGAAGCGTGCCTACGCTCGTGTGATAGTCCTCGCGCAGACGGTCCAGCTTCAGCCTTTGGTTCGGCAAGAGCTTAGCAAACAGGATGTCGGTTCTGACGCGGCGATACGTCCTCTCGCCAATGGAATCGTATTCGGGCGTGCGGGTCAGCATCCTTGTTTCGCCCCTGCCTCCCTTGGATGGCAGTTCTATCCTCGAATGAAATCCCGTTTATCATATGGTTGCGGAAAAGCTAGGCAAAATGCAAATGCTCTAATATCTTGCTCGATATGCACGGAAACAGAATTTCGTGTCATGCGAAACGATGTTCGATGCTTCAGGTTCGAGACGACCTGTGAAGGACGGATCGAATGAGGGACATGAATGATGGCACGGCTGATGATCCTTAATGGGCCGAATCTCAATCTCCTCGGCATCAGGGAGCCGCATATCTACGGCACGACTACGCTCGATATGATCAAGGCCAGTTGCGAAAAGTTGGCGGATTTCGTCGGCGCGACACTTGCGTTTTATCAATCGAATCATCAGGGCGTGCTCGTCGACCACATCCAGGCCGCTCGCAAAGAGGCAGACGCGATCATCATCAACCCGGCCGGATATTCCTTCTCCTCGATCGCGATTCTCGACGCGTTGAAGATTTTCGAAGGCCCGATCTTCGAGGTACATATCTCGAATATCCATGCCCGCGACGAATTGCACCGGCACTCGATATTGTCGACGGTCGTTAAAGGCGTGATCGCCGGGCTGGGGCCCTATGGCTACCTCGTCGCGATGCTCACGGCGCTCCACGTATTGGGGAGCATGCCAGAGAGTATTCCGGCGCCCCTCCGCGACATCCCGCGTTGACAAGCCTGCCTCGTCGCTCGACGAGCGTGCCCCCGGCGCAATAATCCGCGTTGCATGGATGTGCCGGTCGTGCTTTGAATCCGCTATGGGAAGCACTCGTGAGCTTCACCGGTGCCGGGCTGTGGCACTTATTCGGCGACGAAGGCAGGCGACTCACACTCGCATGACAGGCGATGGCAAGGGAGGAGCAAATGCGCAAAGTTGCGCTTCTCGTGGTCACTTCGTTCGGCTTGGCCGCTTGTTCCGATTCGATCTTCTCCCCGGACTGTTGCCGCCGCGCGGAGCCTCAGTTCTCAAGCTTGAGCGTTGACCTCATACAACCAGCGCCTCGAGCAGGCGACCGGCAGGCTAGGCGGCAAGACCGAACCGACCCTGGCGCATGCATGGCCTCACACACTTGGATCACTTGCTGAGACAGCAATGGCTAGGTGTACAAACAAGTTTGCTGCGGTCGGAGTCGCAAGGCGCATTCGACGAAACTCATCTCGGACGTTGCAAAACGTCCGAGAGAGAACTGGCGGCCCAAATTCACCCAGTAACGTCCCCGCCAGGCTTAGCTAAACTGGTAGCGAGGCCAGCGCCCACGGCGTCAAGGTGCTTTCGCATCATGCGCCTGGAAACCAGAGATTGATATGGTTGCGGGACGAAGTCCGCTTGGGGTTCCGGAAGGATGACGAATGGCTTTCCCGACCCCGGCAGAGATCAATCGTCATCGGCAGCATCATCTTGTGCCCGACCGCCTATCACCTCGCCGCATTAAGTCAGTTCAGGACCCTTCATTGCGGTTTGTGTGATCGAAGGGCGAGCATATGTTGATCGGATGCGTAATCGGATCGCGATTCAACTCTTTTGTTCTTGACGATCTTCTCTGACAGTATTTTGCGCCTCATTGGCTATAACCGAGGCTCGCGAAACGCTGTGTCTGTCCGGAATGGTTTTGGCGATCGCTTTCTCCCGCCAATCACCCTTCAAGTAAGGCAAGCAACCAGTCTCGCTGAGCAAGGGTGATAGTCTGGATCGATCAGATTCGGCGAGGACGCTCCAGTGTTGTGCTATTTGGTCGAAGCACTTTGCCTGGTATTTGAAGGCCGGCTGCGAGTACAGGTGGTGGTCGATTTCAAGTTCAACGGTTTGCTCGCCGGCGGTGATCGCAACAGCGTTCTTGACAAGGAACGGCAGGTAGCCACGGCCAATCATGCGCAAGGTGGCCATTCTCGCGGCATAACTGGCGCCCCCGTCAAGTGCATCCCACTCGCCGTCCACGCCGGACGCATCATCCAGACGGCAAACCCAGTTCTCCACGAGCGGCGCATCGCGGCGCACGACAGCCTGTGGCCACGAATCGAGGGTCAGCTGGAAAAGTTGCCCATAAAGCGCGAAGTCGGCGAGCGAAGGGCGGGTGCCAAAGAGGTATCGATCCGGCCCGCCGAGCAGGTTCAACGTTCGCAACAACTCCCCGAAATGCGCTTCAATCAACGGTCCGTTCTCAGGCGCACAGCCGACCATTTCCCGCCGGTCGCGCTGACGCTGGAAAAAGGCGCTCTGCGCCGCGGCGAGTTCGGCCCCGTGCAGCTCCGGTCGCAGGTCGCGGATCACCCACCTCGCGCAAATCCGCGCGGCCTCTGCGTCACTCCAGCGGAAATAGTACATCATCTTAGTGCACCACTCGTCGGCGTAGTCCTCTATCAAGTGGCAGAGGAACGCCGCCGCCGGATCGTCCGGAATGATTGAGCGCACCTTGGGATGGCGCGCCTCCAGCATGTGCGCCAGGGGCGTCGAATCGCATTCAAAGCGCTTGCCGTCGGACATGCGCAGCATTGGCATCAATCGCAACTGCCCGGCAACATCGGAAGGCAATGTCGCCGGGTCCTGGACCCGCCAGGTGTAGGGTAGACGCCGATAGCGCAGGACGGCCAACAGTTTGCGCGAATATGGAGAAGCGTTCGCACCGATGAGCTCGTACCTGTCAAGCTCCTTGGCGTCACTAATCAATTGTTTCACTTCGTATCCCTTATCCCTGGCGAAGCGGTCGGTGTGAGGGCAAGGTTGATGCAGTTGGTTCAGCCAATCCCCTGCTCCGGTGCAATCAGACTCTTCTGGATTTCGATCGTTCCGCCAGCGTAAAGGCTAAATGGCGCCGCGTAGTAATAGCGCGAGACTTGCTCGAATGCGAGGAATGCGCCCTCCACGATGCGCATGTCGTTGCAACAATCTCCTGCAGCCGTTCGGCGTAATAGTTAATTGGCCATAGATGCCACCTGTTCGGGCCCACCGGTCGCCAACACTTGAAGCGCATGCTCCACAAAGACCCGCATGGCGACTTGGGCGGTTCGCATCTCGACAAGAGAAAGCTGCAGCGACTGAAAAGAAGCTAGGTTGGCCGAACTGGGGCGAGCGGTTCTCCCGGTAAAGAAGAGGCCGCGTCGGTGGGTACGTAAGTAACTGAACGAAAAGAAAAATGCCTGGCTGATGACGTGGTCTCTGGCGAACCGGTCTGCACCTGGGAATTCCCTGATATCAGGGAATTAAACAGGGATTATTCAAAAATCACCTTAGATTTGGCGATTTATTTAAGCCAGATTAGTCCCAATCGCAGTCTGTTAGATTGAAGATTCCCTGCGCGTACGAACCGGGAATTTAATTGAGCCTATCAGGGAAGTGGAAATTCATCATCAGCGAACGAGGTGGCCGGAATCGGCGTGTCCGGATCGACGGAGCAATCGTGCTCCCCATATGCCTTTCGTCGTCGCAATGAGTTGCCGCCTGCCACAGTTGCCGAAGCACCGAGAAGCCGGATGATCTCGTTAGCGAGATAGGTCGCGGGCGCTCTCACGTCGACTGTCAGCGGGTCCTCACTCGGATCCGGTTCTTCGAGAGTGTCGATCTGGCTTCGCAGCAACGCTGCGGGCATAGAATGACCCTGGCGTCCCGACAAATGCTCCGCCATCAAGTCCCGACCGAGCCGCAGATAGACCAGGCGCACCTCCGGCCGGTCGCCGATGATGATCTGGCGATAGGCCCGCTTGAGCGCAGAGCATGTGATGATGCCGGGCTGCTTCATGGCGCGCTGTCGATCGATCCAGGCGGCCACGCGCTCGAGCCACGGGCCGCGGTCTGCATCCGTCAGTGGAATTCCCGCGTGCATCTTGGTGATATTCGATTCCGGATGCAGCGTATCGCCTTCCTCGAACGGCCAGCCGAGCCGCGCGGCTAATTCTTCGGCGATGGTCGATTTGCCGGACCCGGACACGCCCATGATCACCAAGATCGGCGGACTGCCCCGATGGGCGCGGGCGCTGCAGAGGCGGTGGACGCCGGCTGCATCAGCGACAAAGACCGGGCCGGCGCGGCTAATGAAAAGTCCGCTTTCAACCACACCGACGATGCGCCTGATGCGTTCATCCAATCGCGCTGGATCGGCGATGGGCCCGAAGTCGCAGTCTAGAATGCGGTTGCCGCTGTCGCTGACAAACGGAGCGCCTGACGACATGCGCATATGCGTGCTGGCGCCGATTACTTCGAGCGACTCCCGTGTTGCCTCAATGCCGAAAGCCACCACTTCCACAGGGACCGGTGTGCGCTCACCAAGCCGGTCCACTAGCTTGGTCCTGTCGACAACGATGGCAAGTCGGTGGCTTGCAGCCGCGACGATCTTCTCGCGCAACAAGGCTCCGCCCAGTCCCTTGATCAGATTGAGCGTGCCGCGCTCCACTTCGTCGGCACCGTCGATCGTGAGATCGATCTGGCGATATTCGCTGAACGAAGTGAGCGGAATGTCCGCTGCCTTCGCCTGCGCCGCAGTGCGCTCCGAGGTAGGAATGCCGACAAAGCGCAGACCTTGCCGCTGACGCCGCGCCAGCGCCTCGACCGCAAAGGCCGCAGTCGACCCGCTGCCGAGTCCGACCACCATGTCATTCTCGACCAATTGGGCCGCTGCCTCGGCGGCAGCGCGCTTGAGAGCGTCCCGTTCCGTGTCGGGCGAGGACGCGGCCGCGTTCATGACATTACCGCGGCGGCGGCGCTTGTGCGGATGTCCGCAATCGCCTTGGCGTAATCCCTGGTCCGAAAAATCGCCGAGCCAGCCACAATCGCCGTTGCGCCGGCGGCCGCGGCCTGCGCGGCCGTCGTCGTCTTCTCGCCGCCGTCGACTTCGATCATGGGATGCAGATCACGCTCTGCGCACATCACCCGGAGACGCATGATCTTTGGCAACATTTCGGGGAGGAAAGTCTGGCCGCCGAACCCTGGATTGACCGTCATGACAAGGATGATGTCACACGCGGGCAAGACATATTCGACCAGCTCTGGCGGGCTGGCCGGATCGAGCACCACGCCCGCCTTCTTGCCGAGCGCGCGGATTTGCGACAGAACGCGATGCAGATGGATAGTCGAGCCCGGCTCGGCTTGCACCAAGAGATGATCGGCGCCGGCGTCAGCGAAGGCGGCGAGATAGCGCTCCGGCTCGACCATCATCAGATGAACGTTGAGGGGCTTTGCGGTCGAGCGGCGGATCGCCTGCAGGACGATCGGGCCGATGGTGATGTTCGGAACGAAACGGCCGTCCATCACATCCACATGGATCCAGTCTGCGCCGGCGGCGTCAACGGCACGAACTTCTTCACCCAAGCGCGCAAAATCGGCCGACAGAATGGAGGGCGCGATGATGATTGACGGCGTCCGTCGAATGACACGCTCGGGTTCCAGTGTGGAAGCTCTTCCCGATGTCATTGCGCGCGTCCCCGTGCGTCTCCTTCGCCGGCAGCTGCTTGATCGACAAACCAAAGTAACTCACCGACCGGCTGAACCCGCGCAGCCGGTACTTGACTGTTACCGGCGCGAATCGCGCTGAAGATGGCCGCCTTTTCGTCGCCAGCGACCAGAAATGCGACTCGCCGGCTACTCTCAATCACCGGATAAGTCATGGTGATCCGCACTTCAGGCCGGCCGTGCGAGACGGCGACCACCCAACGCGCACGCTCATTCAGCACCGACTCTCCGGGCAGCAGTGATGCGGTATGCCCATCAGGCCCGAGCCCGAGCAGTGTGACATCGAAAAGCGGGCGCTCCGGATCGAGCGTCGTCGCGCCGTAGGCCTTCTGCAATGTCCGCTCGTAGCCCCGCGCGGCATCTTCGGGCGTGCCGTCGGTCGGAACGGGGTGAATGTTTTCCGGCGCCACCGGCGCCTTGGCGAGCATCGCTTCGCGGGTCATCCGATAGTTGCTGTCGGGATGATCGTGGGGGACAAAGCGTTCGTCTCCCCAGTACCAGGACACCCGCTGCCAAGGGAAACGATCCCTGAATTCGTCTGACGCGAGAAGTTTGTAAAGTCTCTTCGGGGTCGATCCACCCGAGAGGGACACACGGAAAGAACCTTGCGCCGCCAATGCCGCTTGCGTCATCCATTCCGCCACGTGGTGCGCCAGCGCCGGCGGATTCGGCAATATCTCGATGCGTCCGGTGGGCCGCTGCATCGCCGTTTCGCTCCGTTCAGCCGACGCGTTTCGCTGCCGGCTTCTCGACTTTGACCCCTACACGAGGGGGCGCAAAAGCGTGAGTGAATCTGAGCAAATTCCAGCAAATCTTCATAGCGACGGCATGAATAACAAACGACAGTTGCACCCATCCGTTAGGGGCGTCGTAGGCATTCTCCTCTTCGAATTTTGTTGAATGCACGCAGCGGAACGCGTCAGTGTCCTGTTTTTTTAGACGCGAGCGCCTCGAGCACGGCGACCGGCCGAATCGGGATAGTAACCGAATCCCGTCGCCGCAAAATCACAGTGCCGCCGAGGCCGACCGGTGCCTCAACGCCTTCCATGGACTCGATGTCGAGCTCAGGCACGTCGCCAATGCGCAGCGGCGTGTAAGTTTCGAAGTTTGTGTCCTTCACCTGACCCTTGGCGAACTCGGTTCCGTGATAGAGGCGCCATGCGATTGCAGTTGATGCGGTGGAAATTCCGCAACGCGGAGAGAAGTCGGGGGCGCGGGGCAACCTCGCAGCAATCGACACCTTTCAGGCGGCCGGAGCGTCGGTGCGATGCGCAGAGGCCCTGCGGCTGCGATGAGCTGGGAACATGACTGGACCTCATCTTGTAGTTCCCTTTGACCACAGACCGATCCCCACGGCTATCGACCGCGCCGGTCACTCAGGTAGATTGCAATCGTGACCCACCATGCTGTGATCGCGATGGAGACGAATACCGTCCACAAGCTGCCTTTGCCACTGACGCTGTCATAGATCTGCACCAGCGCCGCGAGTGCCGCGAGCACGGCGGGAAGGGTGATGACGCGCGCCGCCAAGCGCTGGCGCGGCGCCCGGTTGATTGCGACCGCCTTCGAGGCTCTGCGATGCTGCAACCGCTCGTCGATCCGGGCCATAATTCTCCTCCAAGCGCGGCTTCAGGCGTATTGGCGCAACTATCTTCCGAGCCCAATGCCGCTTCTGCGTCGAGGCTGCCGCCCGCGCGCATAGAGCGCGGAAGCGACGGTCACGCAGAAGAAGGCGTTGGCGAAGAGCAACACGAAACGCCAGGCGCTGATCGTATCGCTGCTGAAACTCTGAAGAACGCGCAGAACACCAAGAGTTGCGACGCAGACCAGCGCAAGCGACAGTCCCGCGACGAGCAACCTGCGCTTCAGCTGCGAGGCATCCGACCAGGACGCGGCGCGAGCCATGCTCAAGTTGCGTGGGTGTGTCGGAATGTTCATGGCACGCCTCATTCGTCGCTGACGTTGAGTGCAGATCGGCCGGTTGCGTCAGATACGCCTAAGGGCCGCTAAGCGCGCGGTCTCACGTCAAGGGCGCTCGGGCCGGTGATTGGCCCCCTCGCATCTAGATGCCGGTCATCCACTACGCCGTATGACCGGATCGCAACTAATGAGACGCATTTAGTGTTTTGGCCTGCCGCGATCTATTGGACGCTGGTTGTGGGGGATCGTCTTCTTGGTTCAGCGCGGTGAACCTTAATTTACAAGCGGCAGCATAATCGGTGGAGCGAATACCGTGGCGTCATTGTTAAGCGCGAAGCTCCTGTCGGAAGCGCGCGGGTCGAGTGCAGACGAGCTACGTAACGCGCACCGAGATCGCACCGTCGCGCGGACTACCCCGTTAAGGCCAGGGGCCACACACATGGCTTGTCCAAGGCTGTGAAATGCATCGCAGCAAAAGCAGGCTGCCCACTTCGGCTAATGAATGATCCGGCCGGGCTCCCTTGCCCGCCAGCGCCTAAGCTGAGAAGGGCTACCAAAGACAAGAAGCACGCCATCTCTCAGAAGCTCAGTGCCTCAATTGCGGTCATCGGCATCGATATTGGAGGAACGCGTTCCACGTGGTCGGCCACGATGAGGGAGGCGCGCTCACGTTGCGACTGAAGTGGTCACGTGGCCAGGTGAAAACGCCGCTCGCCAACGTGCCCCCTTTGCCTCATCGGCATGGAGGCTTGCGTGGGAGCGCATCATCTCAGCCGGAGGCTAAGGCGCTGGGGCATGATGCCCGGATTATGCTCGCCAAATACGTTCGCCCCTTCCTGCGGAGTGCGGTCGCTCGCGCTCTCACGTCCGGTCAGGTCGACTGAACAGGCTTCGTGATTTCTCTCTCGGTACCGGGCAAGGTGAACTGAAATACGGCGCCTCGGGGTTCATTCGCATCTGCCCACAGCCGGCCGCCGTGGGCGTCTATGATCGACTGGCAAATCGACAGCCCCATCCCTGTTCCGCCAGGCTTTGTCGTATAAAAAGACTTGAAAACGCGCCCGAGATTTTCTGGGGCAATGCCCGGCCCGGAATCGCGCACGGCCACGATGACGCCTGTGTGATCTTGCTCGGTGCTGATCAACAGCTCTCGTGGCCCCGCCTCGACCGAAGCCATTGCTTCGACCGCGTTCAGCATCAGGTTCAGTAAGACTTGTTGCAGCTGAATGCGATCCCCCAGAACTGGAAGCAATCCCTCCGCAAGCCGGGTCTGGACCGAGACGCGATTGGGGTTGGTCACGCTTCGCGCCAATATGATCACCTCATTGACTGCCGCATTAAGTTCGAAACGCTCCTTTCGGGGTGGCGCCTTCTTAATTTGCTCACGGATGCGATCGATGATGTCTCCGGCTCGATCAGCGTCGCCAACGACACAGGAGAGTGCTTCCCTCACCTCGCCCAGGTCCAGCGGCCGCGTGTTCAGAAAATTCTGGGCTGCCCGGGCGTTGTTGCGCGCGCTGGCGATCGGTTGCGCAATCTCGTGTGAAAGCGAGGCTGCCAATTCTCCCATCATACTCACACGGTTCATGTGGGTGAAATCCGATTGCATCTGCTGTAACTGCGCCAGCGCTTGTGTGCGATCCTCGATGTCCGTCAGGAGAACATACCAGCGCGTGATACGCCCAGAGTCATCACGAATTGGGACGCCGCGGTTGTCAAGCCAGCGATATTCCCCGTCGAAGCGTCGCAAGCGCTGTTCGAGATGATATGGAACGCCGGAGGCGATCGATTTTGTGAACACCTCGACGACATGGGGAAGATCGTCAG
>JAFAQA010000299.1 GCA_019246665.1 Hyphomicrobiales bacterium | reverse complement strand
TTGGATTCACGGGGCGCTTTGTAGATGACTTCGCTCCGGCTTGCCGGGTCTGCATCTGCTGGTTGGGGAGGGTTCCCATGGATCGAGACGCCCTCTTCCAATCGGGGATGGACTTGGAGCTTCCAAGCACCACCCGAAAGGAAGATATTTCCTATATCGGTTCCTTCGTCTCTGACGATGACCGTAAGGACCACCTGGTGGTGAAGAACGGCGTGCGTTGCGCCGGGACGCACCTTATCGTTGAACTATACGAGGCCAAGCACCTCGACGATATCGGCCATATCGACAAGGCGCTGCGCGCCTGCGTCAAGGCGGCCGGTGCGACTCTCTTGCACATTCACCTGCACCACTTCGAGCCGAATGGGGGTGTGTCCGGCGTCGCCGTTCTGGCGGAGAGCCATATTTCCATCCATAGCTGGCCCGAATGTGGCTATGCGGCGCTCGATGTGTTCATGTGCGGCGACACCTCGCCCGAGAAATGCGTTCCGGTTCTCAAGAAGGCTTTTTCGGCAAAGCGCGTCGAGGTCGAAACTCTTTTGCGTGGCAAGGGAATCTGAGCCACCACGCCACTTAGCGTTTGGCATTCAGCTCCACAATACGAGGCGCGGTTTTGCCGCGCCTCGTTTCATTTCGGCTCCGCCGCGCACTCCTCTCACAGGCTGATCTCATGAGCGACGAACGTTACATTCCTGAAACTCTGTTCGACGAGCTCGGCTTTCGCATGAGCTTCGCGGCGGAGAAGATCGTGTTTCAAGGGCAGGGAGAATTGCAGAGCCTCGTCCTGTTCGAGAACAAGCGCTTCGGCCGCATGCTGATGCTCGACGGCGCGACCCAGGTCACGATCGCCGACGAATTCATCTATTCGGAAATGATGAGTCATGTGCCCATTCTCGCGCATGGCCATTGCGAGGAGGTTCTGATCATCGGTGGAGGCGACTGTCTCATCGCCGAGGAGGTGCTCAAACACCAGGGCATGAGGCGTTGCGTCCAGGTGGAGATCGACAAGGCCGTCCTCGATTTCTCCAAGGAGTATTTCCTCGAATGGAACCGGCCCTTCTTCGAGGACAAGCGCGTGGAGAGCGTCATCGCCGACGGCATGCATTACGTCGCGGATGCAAAAAACCATGACCGCTTCGACGTGATCATCGTCGATTCCACCGATCCTCAAGGGCCAGGTGCGGTGCTGTTTTCGCGCGAATTTTACGAGGGCGCGAAGCGATGCCTGAAGGCGGGCGGCGTCATGGTGACGCAAAACGGCGTGCCCTTCTTTCAGCCAGACGAGCTCGTCGGGACGATGAGCATTTGGCGCAATTTGTTCGGCGATCCCTACGCCTATGTGGCTGCCATTCCGACCTATGTCGGCGGCCATATGACCATGGGATTTGCGACCGACGACAAAGCCTTGCGCGCCGTGCCTCTTTCGACTCTGGAGGAGCGCTTCGGGGCTGCGCGGCTCGCGACGCGCTATTACACGCCCGAGGTGCACAAGGCGGCATTCGCCTTGCCGCGCTTCATCCGCGATCTCGTCGAGAAGGATCGCGGCAAAGCTTGAGAGGAGCGAAGCCCCGTTTGCTGCGCCGGCCGCGGGGTAGCTGTCGATACCTTGTCGGATTCGCGAGCGGACCCAGCAAGTCTCGCTCAGCGCACTAATTCGGCGGCTATTAAAAAATAATTCGGTCACATTCTCGTTAACGGTGCTCGCCTCCCTCTTGCGACGTTTTAGTCGCGTCGGCCGGAGGACAATTTTTCATGTCGTTTTCATGTGCCAATCATGCCCAGTGTGTCATGGGCCGCGTCGCTCAATGCGACTCTAATGAGGGGCCCTCATGTCATTCGATGCTTTCGATTCTCGCTCGCCTGTCGCCGCGAAGGCGTGTTCGCACCCGCGGAAGGCGGCAAGCATCTCCACTTTCGCCGGGACGAGCGGGGGTGCGGCAACGCACCCCCTTTCCGCTCATCCCCGCGAAGGCGGGGATCCAGGATTTCTTACGCCTGCGCAGACCTGGATTCCCGCTTTCGCGGGAATGAGCGAGGGTGGTGCGGAGGGGGCGTTATTCGAAGGGCCCCTCTCCCGCCCTCACTTTCGTGAGGGCGCCCTCTCCCGCACTCCCCTCGGAATAAATCCGAGGGTCGCGGGGAGAGGGAGGGCGCCTCTTTCTTCTCCGCTAGCCCTCCACCGCACTCTCCTCGCGAGCCTCGCGGCGAGCACCGCGCTCGTCGGCGCCGCGACGGCCGCCCATGCGGGTTCCCCAGCAGCCATCCCCGCGAACATGCTCCCGCAAGGCGGGCATTTCGTTGCGGGCGCGGGCACCATCGGCACGCAAGGCCTCACCGAGACGATCACGCAATCGAGCCAGCGCGGCATCATCGACTTCAATAGCTTCTCGATCGGCAAGAGCGGCACGGTCAAGATCAACAACGGCACGGGCGCGACGCTCAATCGCGTCACCGGCGGCAATCTTTCGCAGATCTTAGGGACTCTTTCGGCGACGGGCTCGGTCTATCTCGTGAACCCGCAAGGCGTGGTGGTCGGCAAGAGCGGCGTCATCACGACGGGCGGCACATTCCTAGCCTCCTCGCTCGACATCTCGAACCAGAACTTCATGGCCGGCCAGACC
>JAFAQA010000275.1 GCA_019246665.1 Hyphomicrobiales bacterium | reverse complement strand
ATCTGTCCTCGCGGGGCTAAATCGCGCTAACAGTCTCATTTCATACCGGCTCAATGCGTTCGGTCCTGGGACGCATCCGGGGCATGTGCGCGCGGCAGGGGGCTCGATGGAAACGATACCGGGACTTGCGCTCATCGCCATATTTCTTGCCACGGTGGTCCTCATCGTGCGCGGCCAAAGTCCGTTGGTCATGCTCCTAGCGCTGGCCATTCTCTGGGCGCTGTTTGCGGGCGTCAGCATCGGCGATATCCAGTCTAAGATCGTGCAAGGCGGCGGGGTGCAGTTTGCGAGCGCCGTCGTCATCATCATCTTTGGGGCCTGGTTCGCGCAGATCCTCGTGCAAACCGGCATCGCCGAAAGCGTGATCCTCAGCGCAGTAGAGCTCGCCGGCGGCTACCCTTTAGCGACGGCGATGACGGTGACCTTGGTGACCGCGCTCCTCTTCACGTCCATGTACGGCGTCGGCGGGGCCATCGCGATTGGGGTCATCGCCTTGCCGATCATGGCGGCTCAAGGCATCCCGCGCGAGGTCGCGGCCCCGGTTTTCACCATGGGAATAGGCGCGGGCGTCTTCGTCAACCTCACGCAATTCGGCATTTTTCAAAAGCTCTTTCCGGGCATCGTATACCGCACGCCTTGGCTCGCTTATTGGGCAGTGGCGATGACGGTATATGTCGTGATCGCCTGGATCATGGCCTATGTGCATTTGCGCAAGCTCAAGCGGGCGCACGGCGCGAAGGACCAGGACGCACGCGACACTCGCGTTCCCCCGCGAATGCCGTACTACACTTATGTGGTCCCGGTGATGCCGGTACTGATGACGATCGCATTTAACTGGGAGATCATTCCCACCTTCCTCATCAGCATCGTGACGGCGCTCATCGTCACGGCGAAAGGTCGGCGGCCGAGAGAACATTTCGGCCTTTTCGTGAAGGCGTTTTACGACGCCTTTCCCGGGATCGCCACCGTTTCCGCGCTATGGACAATCTGTGGCATGGTCATCGTCGCGGGGCAGACACCGGAGGTCTCGGCGGCCCTCAAGCCGGTGTTAGCGCCGATCCTGCCGCACACGGCCTTGGCCGCCGCCCTGTTCTTCGGCTTGCTCGGAGGCATTTGCAACATCTATCGCGGGCCGCTCGCGGTGGTCGGCACGGGGGCTGCCGTGGTCGCGATCCTGCTCGCCAATCGCGAGATACCGATCAACTATCTTCACTCACTATGGCTCGCGCCCACCGTCGTGCAGGGCAGCATCGACCCGACCAATTCCTGGACATTATGGACCATCAGCTACACCAAAACCACGCATGGCGAGTTTTTGAAGACGGCGCTGCCTTTCGGCCTGGCAATGGTGCTCATCAACTCCATTATCGCCTATTTCATGCTTTCGTGATAATCACGCTAATTAGAGAGTCCGGTCGCATCAAGCCTAAACACTGCATGCGAAACCTATGTCGTTTGCGCTAATGGTCCGGTCCCGACAAATGCTTCCCATTTGTCGGAAAAGGCATGCGGGCGACGCGAATGCGTCACGAGAGGTGACGAATTGGTCGGCGACATCAACTCCGCTTCGATCCTGGATTTGATCGGCCGCATTTATGACGCGGCGATCGAGCCCGCGCTCTGGAATGGCGTCCTTTCCGGCCTTGTAGGCCTCGCGGCCGGAAACGAGGGACGGGCGACCTTTTTCATCCACAGCGTCGGGAACCCGTGCCAGAACACAATCGGCGTCGCCAATCTCGCCTCCGCGACCTTGCAGGATTACGCGAGCCATTGGGCGGCGCTCGACCCCTTCGTCGCGGCTTCCGAGGCGGTTCCGGTCGGGCGCGTCAATTATCATCACGAGACCGTGCCCGATCGCGTCCTCGAGCACAGCGCGTATCTCAACGATTGGCTGAGGCCAAGGCGCGTCAGCTATCGCGGTGTCAACCTGGTGCTCGAGCGGTCGGCGAGGCGCAGGGTACGCTTGGCGCTTACCCTCGAGGACGACAATCTCGAGCGTCTGGTGCGGCCGCACCGAGTGGTCGGCTTGCTCGCGCCCCATCTCATGCGCGCCGCCTATTTGCATGGCGCGCTCGCCGAGGAGCGGCAGGGGCGGGACGTGGCCAACGCCGCGCTCGATCAGTTGGATCTAGCGGTTGTGCTGCTGCGAAGCGATGGGCGCGTCGCGGTCATGAACGGCGCCGCCGAGGCGCTGCTTGCGGAGGGGGACGGCGTCGCGATCCAGGGTGGAAAATTATGGAGTGCCGATGCGGCCGCCAGCAACGAGCTTTCGGCGGCAATCGCGAAAAGTCGAGGCGTGCTCGATCACACGAATCTCGTCGCGCGCAGTCCGCGCTACGGCTTTCCCTTCTCTCTGCCGCGACCTTCGGGTCGGGCCGCCTATCAAGTCTTGGTTTCGACGTTTTCGCCGCGGTTGCGCGGTATCGGGATGCTGGGCGTCACCGGCTCTCAGATCATGGTGACGATCACCGATCCCGAACGGCGCCGGCGCGCGCCTCTCGAATGGCTCGAATCGAGCTTTCGCCTGACATCGGCGCAGCTACGCCTTGCGGCAAAGCTGATCGAAGGCTCGCGCTTGAACGAGGCCGCCGATCAGCTCGGCATCACCATCGCGACCGCGCGCAGCACGCTGAAACAGATCCTCGCCAAGACCCAATGCCACAGCCAGGCCGATCTCATCCGCCTCGCTCGCTCGGCCCCGCCCTTCTGGGTGGAGTAGCTGGCTTTCACGCTCTCGTGATGCTCATACCCCCCATTTGGGGGGTGCGGCAGAGGCCTGGATTCTCGTACAGCGCAGCTGAAGTCTAACTGCGCTCGGGCGCATTGGGCATTTTTGTGCGAATGAGGGCTCTTCCCATGCCGACTGACATTTCCGCTCGTCGCGAAAGCGAGGACCCAGGATGCTCAAGGCTTGCGCCCGGGAATGAGCGGGTGGATGCGGGAGAGGTGAAGGGGCCCTCCTTCTCCCCTCGCGGGAGAAGGTGCCGGCCGCGTCAGCGGCCGGCGGATGAGGGGGCCTTGATGGCAACCGCCCCTCTCCCGCCCTCACTGCGTGAGGGCACCCTCTCCCGCACTCCCCTCGGAATAAATCCGAGGGTCGCGGGGAGAGCGAGGGCGCCGGGTAGCGGCGTCATGCCCGCACTTGGTGCGGGCATCCACGACTATTCTTTGCATGAAGCAGGCAAGCAGGCGTGGATGGCCGGGCCGAGCCCGGCCAGGACGGGCCGGGCGAGTGCTCGAATCCACCGCCGCCTCATCGCGAGCCTCGCGGCGAGCACGGCGCTCGTGGGCGCGGCGACGGCGGCGCATGCGGGCTCCGCCATTGCGATCCCCGCGAACCTGCTCCCGCA
>JAFAQA010000274.1 GCA_019246665.1 Hyphomicrobiales bacterium | reverse complement strand
GAGCTGGAGGACGGTCGCGAGCACGCCGGTCGCGTAAATGGCGTCGGTCGAAGGGTCCTCGGCGGCGGCATCGATCTGGGTCGCAAGGAGGATGAAGCGATCGTTGCGGACCACTTCTTCCAAGGCGCGGATCGACTTCTCGCGGCCGACGAAGAGCGGCACGATCATGTGCGGGAAGACGACGATGTCCCTCAGCGGCAGAACCGGGAATTCGTGGCTCTCGCCGGCTTGCGGGAGGGGGCGGCTTTTCGGGTCGCTCATCTATCGATATCCTTCGTATTTCAGCTTTCCCGACGCGACAGGATGTTCCGACACCCCCCAAAGGCTGGTGCCGGTTGCGAATCCCTTCGCAACGGAGAGGCTAGAATGGCAGCGAATGCCGGTAAACATCGCAATTTGGCGCATTCGCCCGAAAAAGGCAGATGGGATCGGCAATCCGAAGTTTCAACGCAAGCCGTTGCAAAAGCGTCACGGCGCCGACAGGGCTGCCTTAAGCCGACATGCCGCCGGCTTCCTTGTCACGATCGGCGTGGATATAGAGCGGACGGACCTTGCCTTCCACAACCTCGGAGCCGATGACCACCTGCTCGACGCTGTCGAAGCCGGGCAGGTCGTACATGGTATCGAGCAGGATGCTCTCCATGATCGAGCGAAGGCCGCGCGCCCCGGTCTTTCGCTGGATCGCCTTGCGGGCGATGAGGTTGAGGGCCTCATCCTGGAAGGTGAGCTCCACCGTCTCCATCTCGAAAAGGCGCTGATATTGCTTGACGAGCGCATTCTTCGGCTCGGTGAGGATGCGCTTCAGGGCCTCTTCGTCCAGATCCTCGAGAGTCGCGATGACGGGAAGCCGCCCCACGAACTCCGGAATGAGGCCGAATTTCAACAGATCCTCGGGCTCCACGAGGCGAAGCACCTCGCCGGTGCGCCGATCTTCGGGTGATTGCACCTTGGCGCCAAAGCCGATGGAGGTTCCGCGGCCGCGTGCCGAGATGATTCGTTCGAGGCCCGCAAAGGCGCCACCGCAAATGAAGAGGATGTTCGTGGTGTCGACTTGCAGGAACTCCTGCTGGGGATGCTTGCGCCCGCCCTGAGGCGGCACGGAGGCCACGGTGCCCTCCATAATCTTCAAAAGGGCCTGCTGCACGCCCTCACCCGACACATCGCGTGTGATCGAAGGATTATCGGATTTGCGCGAAATCTTGTCGATTTCATCGATGTAAACGATGCCGCGCTGCGCCCGCTCGACATTGTAGTCGGAGGCTTGGAGCAGCTTGAGGATGATGTTCTCCACATCCTCGCCGACATAGCCCGCCTCGGTGAGGGTCGTCGCATCCGCCATGGTGAAGGGCACGTCGAGAATGCGCGCCAGGGTCTGGGCGAGCAGCGTCTTGCCGGATCCCGTCGGCCCAACGAGCAGGATATTGGACTTCGCGAGCTCGACATCCGCATGTTTCGTCGCGTGATTGAGTCTCTTGTAATGGTTGTGGACGGCGACCGAGAGCACCTTCTTGGCGTAATCCTGGCCGATGACGTAATCGTCGAGAACCTTGCGAATTTCCTTGGGAGTCGGGACGCCATCGCGGGTCTTGACCAGCGAGGACTTCGATTCCTCGCGGATGATGTCCATGCACAATTCGACGCATTCGTCGCAAATGAACACTGTCGGGCCGGCGATCAGCTTTCGTACCTCATGCTGGCTCTTGCCGCAGAAGGAGCAATAAAGCGTGCTCTTCGAATCCCCGCCACTGGACTTGTTCATCGCAGTTCTCCGTTCAGTCATCCCGCGCGGCGGAAACGCACCGGCACAAACCCTGGCAGCTTAGACGCCTTGACCTAACGAAACCTAACCCGCTGTTTCGCAAAGCCCCGATTTGCCCTCCCTCCTTTCCGGCCGATGCAATCACGCATCCGTCCCGCAAGCAACAGCCGCCATGCCGCAGGTCACAGGCTAATCACTTCTGGCTCGCTGCGGGCGAACCATCCTCGGGCCTCTTCTCCAGGACTTGATCCACGATGCCGAACTCCTTGGCCGCCTCGGCGGTCATGAAATTGTCTCGTTCCAGGGCGTCCTCGATCGTCTTCAGATCGCGTCCGGTGTGCTTCATATAGATTTCATTGAGGCGCCGGCGAACTGCTTCGATCTCGCGCGCGTGGATGAGAATGTCCGTCGTTTGCCCCTGGAACCCGCCTGAAGGCTGATGCACCATGATTCGCGCGTTCGGGAGTGCAAATCGCATGCCGCTTTCTCCCGCCGTCAGAAGAAGAGAGCCCATGGAAGCAGCCTGCCCCACGCAGAGCGTCGAAACGGGAGAACGGATGAACTGCATTGTGTCATAAATGGACAGGCCCGAGGTTACGACCCCACCGGGTGAGTTGATATAGAACGAAATTTCCTTCTTGGGATTGTCAGCCTCGAGGAAAAGGAGCTGGGCGACGACGAGCGACGCCGTGTAATCCTCGACCGGGCCGGTCAGAAAGATGATCCGCTCCCTCAGCAGACGGGAATAAATATCGAAAGCGCGCTCGCCGCGATTCGATTGCTCGACCACCATCGGCACGAGCGCGTTATTGTAGACTTCAAATGGATCTCTCATCTTGTCCCTCTGGCGCCTTCAGGCGGCCCTAAAAGCCAAATTAGACCCGAAGACCGGCCGACCGGCACGGGCGTCTCGACTCAGGTGACCGAGGGAGAAGCGTCATCCCCTTCCTCGACGTCTGCAAATAACTCCTCACGCGAAACAATCCGCTCCTCGATATTCGCCTGTGCGAGCAGGTGATCCACGGTCTTTTCCTCGAATATCGGAGCCCTGAGTTCGGCTAAGGCTCGTTGGTTCTTCTTGTAGAAATCCCAAACCTCTCGCTCCTGGCCGGGAAATTGCCGGGCCCGCTCGACGAGCGCTTGCGTAATCTCCTCATCGGCAACCGTGATATTGGCTTTCTGACCGATATCCGCAAGCACAAGCCCAAGCCGCACTCGCCGCTCGGCGATCTTGCGGTAGTCGGCGCGCGCGGCCTCTTCGGTGGTGTCATCATCCGCAAAGCTCTTGCCGGACATCTTCGTCTCGTTTTCGACCTGCCCCCAGATGTTAGCAAACTCCTGCTCCACCATGCTCGGGGGTAGCTCGAATGAATATTTCTCCGCGAGGGCGTCGAGCAGCTTGCGCTTGAGCCGCTGTCGAGAGGCCGCCGCGAAGTCACGCTCGAGCGTACGTTTCACCGAAGCGCGAAGCGCCTCCAGATTCTCCATGTTGAATCCCTTGGCAAGCTCATCATCGATGGCCACCGAATTCGGCCGAGCGACCTCTTTGACCTTCACCTGAAAGATCGCCTTCTTACCCGCAAGATCAGCGCGCAAGTAAGCGCCCGGGAACTCGGCCTCGACCTTGCGCTCCTCGCTTGCCGTGACTCCGGCGAGACCTTGCTCGAAGCCGGGTATGAACGAGTTTTGCCCAAGCACTACCTTGATGTCTTCCCCGTTGCCGCCCTCGAAAGGCTGGCCATCGATGGTCCCGGTAAAGTCCACGGTCAGCTGGTCGCCGTCCTCGGCCTTATGCGACGCATCGGCCGGGGTGAAGGAACGGTTCTGTTCGGCCAGACGCTGCACCGCCTGATCGATCATGCTGTCATCGATCGGGGTCATTTCGCGCACAAGCGAAATCCCGGAGAGGTCCGTTTGCGGAATTTCAGGCAAAACTTCCACATCGACGGAAAAATCGAGGTCTGCCTTGCCTTGCGCCATGGCGTCCACAAGCGTTTTGTCCTCGGGAAATTTCACCCGGGGCTCTTGCGCAAGCTTGATGTGGTGCTCGTCGACGATTTTGCGCGAGGCTTCGTTGACCGTCTCCTGGATGACTTCGCCCATCACCGAGCGGCCGTAGAGCCGGCGCAAATGCGCAATGGGGGCCTTGCCCTTGCGAAAGCCTTTGAGCTGCACCTTGGTCCGCAGATCATCGAGCTGGGCATTCACCTTGTCGGCGACGCCCTCGAGCGGAAAAACCACCCGATAGGAGCGCTGTAAACCTTGTGACGAAACTTCGGTGACTTGCATCATGGCTCTATTCTTCATCTGCGGCCGGGTTCGCCCCGGCGGCGAATCGGCTGGTTCAATATCAATCCGACGGTGCTCGCCCCGATCTTCCAACCAAGCCAGCGAGCTTTGCCTTAAGAAAACTGGTGCGGGCGGAGGGACTCGAACCCCCACGACTTGCGCCACCGGAACCTAAATCCGGCGCGTCTACCAATTCCGCCACGCCCGCCAGCAAGCACGGCGGCTCAGGGGTCGCCGCAGGGTGGCGCTCTATAGCATGCATATGAATGGGCGCCAGCTTAAATTTCGCGTGCCGGAACCGTCTTTTGGCCCTCAAGCTGAACCCGGCTTCATGGGGCTGAAAGCGGCTGCATAGCTCTTGCGCGTGCGTCCGGCCCGGGTGCAAAGCTGGCCATGGCTCGCAATCAGCCTTCCCGCCAATCTTCGGCCACGCGGCGCGACATGGTGTTCGGGCTTTGCATCGCGGCCAGCTTCATCGGCAAAACGGCACGCGCGCAGACCGGAAGCGCTCCCGCGCCGCGACAGCTCCGCGCGGCTCCAAGCACCTGGGCGTTGCGCCCTCCTCCATCGAAACCCACCCTCGTCTGGAGCTATGACGGGTCAGTGCCCGGGCCTGTGCTCGAGGCGCGACAGGGTGACGAGCTCGCTCTCGAGCTCATGAACGTCACATCGGCACCGACTTCTTTTCATATCGCGGGCATGCGGTTGCCGAATAGCCTTGACGGCATCCCCGGACTGACGGGCCAAGCGCTCCCGCCTTCCGCTCAAACGCTGCTCCGCGTTCCGGCGCGCGATGCCGGCTTCTTCACCTTCGGACCCGCCGACCCAGCGGCCGCCTCCGAGCAGAGCGCGCGCGGGCTCGGCGGTACGCTCGTCGTCGCGGACCCAAAAGACCCGGAGGTGGCGGCCGATATCCTCCTCGTTCTCAAGGATTGGCAGGTCGATCCGGCAGGCATCATGAGGGAAGACTTCGCCGATCCGGCCGCCCGCGCCGGTTCCGGACGGCTTGGCAATGTGTTCACGATAGGAGGGCTCGGGGAAAGCCGTACGCTCTCGCTCGCACCGGGGTCGCGCTTTCGCGTGCGTCTCGCCAATGCATGCAACGCGCGCATTCTGCCGTTAAAATTCGACGGCATGCATCCAACTCTCATCGGTGTCTCGGGGCAGCAATCGGCCGCGTTCACGCCCTTGCACGGCGAGATGCTGCTGGTGCCTGGCGGGCGCTTCGACCTCGTATGCGATCTTCCCTTTGACGCACGCCCCCCGGCCGAGGCCAAAATCCGCGCCTTGATCGGCGGTGGCTTTGCGCTTCTCACCGTCAGATTGTCGGAAGAGCCAATCGGGTCACCGCCCTCCTTGCACGAAATCGGGTGGCTATCCGACAATGGCCTTCCGGCCTTCATCGACCTTTCGCGGGCGACGCGCATCGATTGCCAGATCACGCGCAGCGTCGATCCTAACGATGCGCGCGCCCTTGCGGCCGCGGATCCGGCAAGGCTCTGGGCGCTCAATGGCAAAAGCGGTGACTTCGCGAGTGCTCCGCTCTTTACCCTGAAGCGCGGCACACCGAGCGTGGTCGCCCTCACCAACAAGAGCGATGTGCCGATTGTGATGAAGCTCAACGGCCATCTGGCCCGCCTGCTCCACCCGCACGATGATGGCTGGGTCCCGTATTGGGTGGACGTTGTGCTCGTTTCACCCGGACATACGGAACGCGTCGCCTTCATTGCCGATAATCCGGGCCGCTGGCTTCTGGGTGGGCGCATCCTCGAACATCTGGCCGGCGGTCAGTTCGGCTGGTTCGAGGTGCTTTAGTACGCATTGCGTCCAGATGAGATCAGCAGCGTCAGGTTATCCATGACGTTTTTATCCATGATCGTTTGCAAAACGATCCTATTGCAAAACTGGGGCCGTTTTTTGCGGGATCATGCTCTAGCTAGGAGCCTGCTGACGAAGTGGTTTGAGCGGGTCAGATGGGTTTCGCGCTTCGACCATGATGTGAACGGCGACGGCAGCAAATACGATCAGCCCTCCGGCGAGCGTGCTGACACTGGGCGTTTCTTTGAATGCAAGCCAAACCCAAAGCGGGGCCAAGGGCGCATCCAAAGAGCCGATCAACGCTGTTTCGATCGGCGGCAGCAGCCGCGCGCCGAGCGTGAACAGAGCAAGGCCCGCTGCCGAGTTTACGAGACCGAATAGGATCAAGAGCAACAGCTCATGCGCCGAGACGGATAGCGGCTCGCCGAAGGGCCAGCAAACCAATCCACTCAGCAGCGCGGAGAGGCAGGCGGCGGGCATGGTGGGAATGTTTCTGAAGCGTCTCGCGATTACCATCATCGCGGCCATGCAGATAGTCATGCCGAAGGCCAGAAAATCTCCAAACAAGCCGCCCTCGACACCGAGGCCGACCATGACGGCAACGCCCGTCAAAGCGGCGAGGCTCGCAATGACCGCGTTTGTCGATGGTTTTTCCCGCATCGCCAGCCAACCGAATGCGGCAGCGATAAACGGGACCGTCGCATAGATCACCGCGACGTGCGCGACGGTCGTGTGTCTGAGCGATGTGATGAAGAGGACCATCCCGATCGCGGACACAATGGCAAACAGCCAGCCCGACCAGCTGATGTCGCGGACCCTTCGCCAGGAATCCCGACGCTCCATGGTGAGGATCACCACGGCGATACCCACCGCACCGAAGATGCCGCGCCAGGCGAGCATCGTCCAACTATCCAATGGAATGAGGCGAGTGAAGAATCCCGCCATGCTCCAGGCAACCGCAGATGCCGAAACCAGAGCGAGACCAAGCCGATATTCAGTAGTGTTCATTATCGGTCAGCGTCTGAGCCGATGGGGCGGCATCTTCTTCCGCGCATCATGTTCCACCAGTGATCGGGATCCATGCCGTGGCGAGGGCTTTCGACGTGAACTGTTCTCGGCATCTTGAGTGTTGCCAGGGTCCGCGACGGATCGAATTCTGCCGGCTCGACTTCGCAAGTTCTCGATCAACCCCGGTCCTCGACTTGGACCTTGCCTCCCTCCGCGCCTCGCTGCAACGAGGCGTGCAAGCCTCGCAACACGCGCGGCAGCATTTCCGGCAAGTCCTCCGCGATCAACCCCGGCCCGAATTCGATGCCGGCCTGCGCGTGAATCCACACGCCGGCACAAGCAGCCTCAAAGGCGGGCATCTTCTGCGCCAGCAAGCCGCCGATGATCCCGGTCAAGGCATCGCCTGAGCCAGCCGTCGCAAGATAAGGGGTGGCGTTCTCGTTGATCGCAGCGCGCCCGTCAGGAGCCGCGATCACAGTGTCGGCTCCCTTGAGCACGATGACGGCTCCGGACGCCTGTGCCGCGAGCCTCGCGCGACTGAGCTTGTCGAGATTTTGGCCCCCCGACCCAAGAGCCACGAATTCGGGGGCGGCGTGAAACAATCTTGCGAATTCGCCCTCATGGGGTGTGAGGACGGCAGCGCCCGGCGCCTCCTCCTTGATCGCGCCGAACAAGAGCTCCGGTTTTTCAGCGAAGCTCGTCAGCCCGTCGGCATCGATGACGACCATTCGCTTGCTCGAGAGGGCGGCGAGCACCTTCGTCACCGTCTCTTCTCCGACGCCGGCGGCCGGGCCGAGCGCGGCGACGTTGCGCCGCCGGTCGGCGAGAAGCGCCATCCACCCTCGCGGCCCATCGGCGCGACGCACCATCACGGCCGTGTTGGCGGCAGCTTGCGAAGCGAGCGCTTCGGACGGCACGGC
>JAFAQA010000272.1 GCA_019246665.1 Hyphomicrobiales bacterium | reverse complement strand
GGTGTCGATGCTGCATCGGCCTCTTCCGGCGGCTGCACCTTCTGAAACTTGGCCAGTAGCAGAAGGTCGTAAACTGCTTTCAGCGAACCCCCAATGATGAGTGGCCAGCCGAAACTCGAAAGGGTCATTAGATAACCAGCGAGCAGTGGGCTTAGAGCCGATGCGAAGCTGCGCGGAACCGCTGTCAGGCTTGCCGCTGCGGGTCGCTCCTGGGGAGTGACCACAGCCATGACATAGGAGGTGCGTGCCGGCACATCCATCTGGGACAGTGCGCTGCGGGCCAACAACAAGCCGATTGCGGTCGCAAGATTCGGTGCGAAGGGAATGAGCATCAGAAAAATGTTGGACGGGAGGTGAGTGAACACCATTGTATTGATGAGGCCGAACCGTTCCGACAGAGGCACGGCGAGCAAATAGGAGATCGCGGAAAATATGCTGCTCCAAAACAGGATGGATGCGGCTATCGTGACTGATAGACCGTATGCCTGGTAAAGCCACAGAGCCAGGAGCGATTGAACAAAGAAGCCGCCCCCGAACGCATCAATGCTGAACAAAGCCGTAAGACCGTAGACGATGCTCCGCGACTGCTGCAACGGAACCGGCTTCGCTTCGAATGCTGTCTCTATCGCAGGTGTTAGAGGACGGTAGAGCTGCAGCGCCACAAGGCCGAGCGCTCCGTATAACGCAAACATCACCTGCATGGCGGAGATGTGGATCACGCCCCACCGCTCGACCGCAAGATCGGGAATGGACGCGGCTAAAGCGCCGGTGGCGCCCGCCAGGGTCCCAATGAGACTGTAGCGTGCGAAAAGCGCCGTGCGACGCTTCGGCTCGATGGCCTGGGCAAGCATCGTCTGTTCCAGAGGAAGAAAGAGGCTGACATCGCCGGAGCTTGGATTCATCGTTCCGACGAAGGCGACGATGAGAAGGGGCCAGAAGTCCATGGTGAGTGCGAAGCCTGCCCCGGTCGCCGCCATCAAGAGGCAGGCGGCGAAGAGCATATGTCGGCGCTTATGTCGATTTGCGAAGATCCCAACCCATAACGTGAGCAGCGCGGAGCCGATCAGGGTAGCAGTGATGATCGAGCTGATGGCGAATACGCTGAAGCCCAGCTCGAGAAGATAGATGGGCAGCAGCACGGACACGAAGCCGTCCGCGAAGGCGCGCACAGCGCGTGCAGCGAGGATGTAGAGGGCATCCTTCGAAGTTCCTAGCGGCATCGGTCGCCACCACCGATCCCATTCTTCGTCGGCCAATGCGGGTTCATGGCGCCGGGCGGAATACCCCGATCGCCGAGACATGCAGACAGACGAATGAGACGAATTACGGTTCAATAACGTGGACATGCGGGTTCGAGTATTCCGGGCGCGCCCTGGGGCTATGCAGGGATGATGGAGGTCATCTCGGCATGCAGTTTGTCTGCATTTGCCCAGCGGACCGCATCCATGAACACATCCACATAGCCGCCTGCCTTAGCGCCGAAATCCATGTGGTAGGAATGCTCGTACATATCGAGCGCCAGGATCGGCTGTCCGGCCGCCAACGTGTGACAATGATCCGGAGCCCACTGGTTGACCAGCTTTCCGTCGCGGCGCGACCATGAGAGCAGCACCCAGCCCGAGCCGCCGCCGAGCGCCTTGCCCATCGCGGTGAATTCCTGCCGCCATCGCTCGAAAGAGCCGAAATCGCGGCTGATCGCATATTTGAGCGCAGGGCCAGGCTGGCTTTGATCGCCGAGCCCGTCGAAGAACAGCTCATGCAGGATCATGGAGTTGGACGCGACAAGTTCCTCGCGCTTCAGGCCATTGATCAAGAAGCCGGGCGCCTTTGCATAGTCGAGCGCGGCCAGCTGCTCCTCGATCGCATTCAGGCGCTTGACCGCACCGCCATAGTTGTTTTCGTAATGACTGATGATCAGCCCCTCCGACATCCCGCGCACATGGGCCGGGTCGCAGGAGAGAGGCTTCATTGCATAAGGCATGATTGCTGTCCTTGCTGGTCTCGCCCCTGGTCCCCACTCCGCGTCAGGATGAGCGGAATATCGACTGCCTCGCTTCTCGCCTGCGCGCTCACAGCCTTACCTATTTCACCATCACCCAGCCGGGCTGCAGCAGCGGGAACGCGATGAGCCCGATAACCGCGGTCGCGGCGATCAGCAGCGGATTACTGATCTTCCAACGAAACAGCACGCCCAGCGACGAGAGACCGATGAGGATCGTCAGCCAGTCGCCGATCGCGATGCGACCGAGCAGGATGCAGGCGCCGAGGATCGTGCCGATCGCGGCCGCATAGGCGCCCTTCACGAAGCCTTGCACATTGGGGTTCTGGCGATGCCGCGCCAGGATGGGCGCCGCGACCAGGACGAGAATGAATGAGGGTAGGAAGATGCCGACCGTCGAGACCAGCGATCCCCAGAACCCGGCGACCAGATAACCGACGAAGGTTGCCGTGATGACCACGGGTCCCGGGCTGATCATGCCGATCGCGACCGCGATCAGGAATTGCCGCTCATCGAGCCAGCCATATTGCTGCACGAGCCCCTGCTCGAGGAAAGGCACGATGACAAGACCGCTACCGAAGGTCAGAGAGCCAGCCTTCAGGAAGAAGAGCAGGAGCTTGCCAAGCGTCGATGCGCTTGCCACGGGCGCGAGCGGTGCCGCTGCCGCAGCCGCCGGCGCTGCAAGGGCGGCCGTGGTTGCCGGCGGCCTCTGCCGCAGGAGATTGCCGTAGTGGAGAATGCCGATGGCGCCCGCGCCGAGGAAGAGCCAGGCGACCTCCGCCTGCAGGATGACAGTGATCGCAAGGCAGACGGCCGCAATCATCCATTGCAGCCAATCCTCCATGCCGAGCTTTGCGAGGCGATAGCACGAATGCAGAATCAGCGCGATCACCGCCGGGCTCACGCCGTAGAAGATCGCCGTCACCGGCTTCAGATCGCCGAGATGGATGTAGAGCGCGCCGAGCGCCGCGACAATGATGAAATTCGGGAAGATGAAGGCCCACCCGCCCGCCCACGCGCCCCAGAAGCCAGCGCGCAGATATGAGATGTAGATGCCGACCTGGATGGCGAGCGGGCCTGGCAGTGACTGGCAGATGGCGATCGCCTCGCGCATCTGCTCCTTGCCCAGCCAGCCGCGCTGATCGACGAGCTCACGCTCCATCTGGCCGACTAGCGCGACAGGACCCCCGAAGCCGAGTAGGCCAAGCCGCAGGAAGTAGGACGTGACTTCGCCGAGATGGCCCCGCGACTTTTCCATGACGGTAGCCATGCTCAGGCAGCCTTGGGCGGCCAGCTATGGGCTTCCCCCTTGCGCCGCGAGGCCCAGGCGTAGAGCGCGTCGTAGATGACGAAGCCGTGCTCGAGCACCTTGTGGTCATCAGGTGAAAGATCGCGAAGCCCCATCGAGATCGCGAGGAGGCCAGCAGATTGCGGGGTGAGGTCGTGACGGTCAGTATCAGCTCCCCGCACGATCTTGGCGATGGTGACGAGCGCCAGATCGCCCTCGAGCCCGTATTTCGACATGAAGGTGTCGAAGCTGCAGCCGTCACCCACATGGGTGAGCTCGACGTCTGGCACGTCATACGGGGTGGCGCCGCTTTCTTTGGCGACCCGCTTCACATCGCTCGGCGGCACGAACAGGAATTCGGGTTCCTTGTCGATGAAGCGAGCGATGAGCCAGGGACAGGCGATGCGGTCAATGACGGGACGTTCGCGAGTGACCCATTTCATGACACAATGTCCTTTTGAAGCGCGTAAGAGGAACGTCGCTGCTGCATGGTTTGCAGCTTGCGGTCATCGCTTGCGGCGCAGCGCCGCACTCGACTAAGCCAGACCGCTGATAAATGTGATCAGCGCGGAAGAGGTCGGCGGTGGCGCACCCAGCATCGGCGCGATGGTTTCATGTCTCACCGGTTGATGGCAATGCGCGGCCGCCGCCCATGCTGTACCAGGCGGACAGCCCGCCCTTGATGGTGCGTGCGTCGAAGCCGCGTTCCCGAAGCGCCGCCGTCACGCCGCGGCCGACATGAAAGCCATAGGCACAGTACACGGCCACCGGCGCATCGGTTGACAGCTCCCCGCACCACTCGTCGACCCTCTCTGGGTCGCGCCATGTCGCACCCGCCATCATGTCCTTTGCTCGCGAGAAGTAGTGTCGGGGTCGGGCGTCCAGCACCTGGACCCATTCGCCCTTTGCGATTTTTGTGGCCAGCTCCTCGACGGAGATCGAGGGCAGAGAATCCTCTGGAGCGTTCTCCGGTTGGGATCTTCCCTCTTCAGTGACTTGCATCAACCGATCGCCGACTGCCGCCCAATCGATGTTGCGCATGAATGCATCGACGTACGC
>JAFAQA010000270.1 GCA_019246665.1 Hyphomicrobiales bacterium | reverse complement strand
TTCGTGGGGCGCGTCTCCTTCACCGGCGATCTCGGCTACGAGATCTGGGTAACGAGCGAATATCAGCGCGCGCTTTACAAGCTCCTCACCGAGGCCGGCCAGGATCTCGGCTTGCGGCTCTTTGGCGGGCGGGCGCTCAATTCGATGCGGCTCGAGAAGAGTTTCGGCACCTGGGCCCGCGAATACCGGCCCATCTATGGGCCTTACGAGGCAGGGCTCGGCGCCTTCGTCAGCGTAAGGAAGGGCGACTTCATCGGAAAATCGGCCGCCCTCGAGGAGAAGGAGAGCGGTGGCAAATTGCGGCTGTGCACCTTCAAGGTCGATGCGGCGGATGCGGACGCGATCGGCGATGAGCCGATCTGGCATCACGGCAAGGTGCTCGGCTGGGTCACCTCCGGCGGCTACGCGCATTCGAAAAGCGCCTCGATCGCGCTCGGCTACGTGCCGAAGGAAATCGCGTCCGAGACGTCCGGTTTCGAGATCGAGATCATCGGCGATCGCCGCAAGGCGACAAGGCTCCCCGAACCGATCTTCGACCCGAAGGGCGAGAGGATGCGCGCCTGATGGCGCTCAGGGGCGAGCGCGCGCCGAACCGCCTGGGCGCCCAGATGTCCCAGAGCTCACCCCCGGTGAGCGATTGCCGCATCGGGACCGGCCCGCTCGGCATTGCCGAGATCGTGGCGGTGGCGCGCAAGGGCGCGCGCGTCGAGCTCGCACCGGAGCTGCACACGAAGCTCGCGACGGCGCGCGTCGCGATCGACCGAGCGGCGGCGCGCGGCGACACGATCTACGGCCTCACGACGGCGCTCGGCGCCGCCGTCGACACGCCGCTCGATGCTGCCGATCTCGCCGATTTTCAACGTCGCACGCTGCGCGCCCGCATGGTAGGCGTGGGGAGTGCGCTCTCGAAGGAGGCAACACGTGCGCTCCTCATCGCGAGGCTTGCCGGGCTCGTGCCAGGCGCGTCGGGCATCTCGCCCGCGGTTGCGCAGGCGATCGCCGATCTCTTGAACGCGGGTGTCACGCCGGTAGTGCCGGGGATCGGCTCGATGGGCGCAGCCGATCTCGCTCCGCTCGCGCACGCCTTTGCGGTGCTCATCGGCGAGGGCGAGGCTGAGCTCAAGGACCGCGTTTTGCCGGGCGCGGAGGCGCTCGCCGCGGCGGGGCTTTCCCCCGTCGTGCTCGGGCCCAAGGATGCGATCGCGCTCATCAATTCGAATGCCGCTTCCATCGGACCCGGCGCGCTCGTGATCGCCGACGCCGAGCTCTCGCTTGACGCGCTCACCAGCGCGCTCGCACTCAGTCTCGAGGCGTTTCGCGGGAATACAAGTCCCATCGATGCGCGCGCCGTCGCGCTTCGCCCGACGCCGGGGCTCATCGCGATCGCGAAGCGCCTGAGGGAGCTTCTTGCCGGCAGTGACCTCGCAAAGCCTGGAGCCGCGCGCCGTGTGCAGGACCCCCTGTCCTTCCGCTCAGGCGCACCGATTCTCGCGGCTCTCGGCGACGCTCTTCAACAGGCGCGCTCCGCGATCGAGCTCGAGCTTCGCGGTGCCGGCGACAATCCGGCGATCGTCGATGACAAGGGAGCGATTCTTTCAACCGCGGGCTTCGATGTGACGCATCTTGCGCTCACCTTCGAGACGCTCGGCCTCGCGCTCACCCAGGCGGCCGGGGCGAGCTTCTGGCGCATCGTCAAGCTCATGAACGCGCCGATGAGCGGGCTGCCGCGCTTCCTCACGCCGCGCGGGGCGAGCCGCACCGGTTTTGGCACGGTGCAGAAGACTGCGGCTTCGCTCGAAGCCGAGATCCGCCGTCTCGCTCAGCCGGCGATGTTCTTTTCGGGACCGGTGGCCGACGGCATCGAGGACATAGCCTCGATGGCGCCTCGAGTCGTTGCCAAGGCCGCCGAAGCCTTCGAGCACATCACGCGCCTCGCCGCGGTCGAGCTGATGGTCGCGGCGCAAGCGCTCGAGCTTCGTTCGCCGGCCCGTGTCGCGCCGAGGATCACGGCCTTGAAGACGAAAATCCGTTCCGTGGTACCGACCCTCGATGAGGATCGCCCGACCGGCCGCGATGTCGAGGCCTTGGCACGAGAGATCAGGGCGGGAGGGTTGGCGAAAGAAGTGAATCGATGAGCGGGCCTCGCGCGCGCTTGATTTCCAATGCGGGTAGCGAATAGGGAAGTAGGATCAGGCAACCGATTTCGGCTCGCCCCGTTTCGCTTGCTTCGCTATGTTGCGCCAGTTTCGAGACCTGCCTTCGTTCTCGCCCCATCGGAAACTCATCTTGCGCTATTCCGTCTTTTCCGTCCTTTCCCAAGCTTTCAAGGGTAACACCGGCTGGAAGCCGGTGTGGCGGGAGCCCGAGCCCAAGGCCGAATACGATGTCGTGGTCGTCGGCGGGGGCGGACATGGCCTTTCCACTTCTTATTACCTCGCCAAGAATCACGGTATCACCAATGTCGCCGTCGTCGAGCGCGGCTATATCGGCTCCGGCAATATCGGACGCAACACCACGATCATCCGCTCGAACTACGGCGAGCACGGCAACATCCCCTTCTACGAATGGTCGCTGAAGCTGTGGGAGGGGCTGGAGCAGGACATCAACTACAACGCCATGGTGAGCCAGCGTGGCGTGCTCAACCTCTACCATTCGGACGCGCAGCGCGACGCGGCCGCACGGCGCGGCAACACCATGCGGATG
>JAFAQA010000405.1 GCA_019246665.1 Hyphomicrobiales bacterium | reverse complement strand
GGTGGACCTGTTGTGGCGCCAGCCGCATTGCAGGGTAGCTAAGTACGGACGGGATAACCGCTGAATGCATCTAAGCGGGAAACCCACCTCGAAACGAGTACTCCCTTGAGAGCCGTGGAAGACGACCACGTTGATAGGCCGGGTGTGTAAGTGCGGTAACGCATTGAGCTGACCGGTCCTAATAGCTCGATCGACTTGATTGCTCTCGTCCTCCATGCCCGTCATCGGCTTTTGCCGTGGCGCGGCCGATCGGACGAGAAAACCAGCTAACTTCACGATTTGCCCTGCGCCGGCTCGGTGACTTGAGCGAGGAGTTCACACCCGATCCCATCCCGAACTCGGCCGTTAAGATCCTCAGCGCTGATGGTACTGTGTCTCAAGACCCGGGAGAGTAGGTCGTTGCCGGGCCAGCCCAGGGCAAATCCGTCACCTCTTCGATGATTTTAGAAAAACCCCGCCATGCGCGGGGTTTTTTATTGTGGGGCTCTCCTCTGCCGGCCCGGGCAGCCCCACAGACGCGCGCTCCTATCAGCTGCACCCCCAAATATGCCGACTGACCGATACGAAATTTCTGCCGTTCCATTTCCAGCAGCGCTCGTACACGCAACCAACGCCAGAGCCGGAAATATTTGTGACTCGCCCAGGGGACCGGAGCGATCGAACAAGGATCACATTAATCGAGGTGTCCACTTTGGGCGAGATGGACACCAAATGGCGGGCATGCGGGCGCGCCGAAAGGCGCTTCCTCGCGTGTCCATGCACCCGTAAGCATCGCGGTCCTCGCCCAACATACCAGGCGGGGTCCGCCGCACGCTGACATCCATCCGGCGGGTGGCTCGATCGTCGTCCGTCAGCCAGTTTGGTTGCTCTTTTTGGCAAGGCGCACCTTCGCAGCATTGCGTTGATTCGCGATACGGCTGAGGGCGGATTTGATCGGTAGCACGTCGATGACATTGGGGTCATATTCGTCGAACCATTCCTTGGCGTCGGCATGGTTCGGGTGATTGGGATCGGCGATTGCATCGAGCGTCCCGTAGAAGCCGGGAATACCGCCGCAATCCTCGGGTGGCGCATTCCCTATGCCGCCGATATAGCGCGGGTAGGAAATGGCGGGCTTGCCCTGGCGAATGTCCGTCACGGTCAGCCGATGCTCCCAGGAATCACCAAAGTCGTAGAGGTAGTCGATGTTGGTCTTGCGCGGCTTCAGAATGTCGCGCAGCCGGACCTTTGTGGCTTCGATGCGCGGCGTGCTTTCCCAGTCGTCGTCCATTGGCGGTCCGTATCGCCGCTTGTCGATTGTGAACTCCCAGAGGTGGTAGTCAAACCATCCCATGACGGCTTGAACGATATCGTGGAGAACCTTGAGGGTCACGGATGTCGGAACGTCGACCTTCCGCCAGATGACAGGATTGGTGTGGCGCAGCTCAATTCGGATCGTGGCGATCTGGTTGATGCTTTCCGGCGCCGCATGTTTGGAGGTACTGCTCATGCCAGAGTTTGGCACGCCCGGATTTCCGGTTCCAGGGCGGAATTTTGTCGAGCTAAGCTTGCGGGTCGATAGGGGCGGTGACGAATGGGGCCATGAATGATTCGCCGCAGGTTCGGACGCGGCCATCAGAGTTCCGTCCATCGTGTCAGGTGTCGCCCCCAAATCAGCGAACCCCTCACGCCCGTCCAAAGCGGCTTCTTCTTCGCAGGTTAGGCTTGGACAACGGACCGGCACAATTCGACACACGACTGGCTTTCACGGAAGATGCCAGAACATCCGAAATCTCAGAAGCTCACCTCGATATGACCCTTGAAGGCGTAATCCGAGGCGCGGTCGCCGATCTGGCTCAAGGCGCTGATGCCGACCCGAACTGATGAAGTCACCGCGTAGTCGAGCCCGGCCTCGGCCACGAAGGCATCGCGATCGATCGGGATGCCGGCGACGCTGAAGCTCTGCGCCCCGCCTTGGAAGGCAAGGAGCACGGAGGGCACCACGTCACCATAGGCGCGGCGCCAGCCGAGCGTGGTGTGGAGCGCGAGGGGCATGGAGGCGAAAGCGAGCTCGCTTCGCACACCCAGCGTCGTCGTCTGCACGTTGAAGTCGTGCGCTGAGCCTGTGAGCGCCGCGACACCGCCTTCTTCGGTGAAGCCGTTCTGGTGGATGAGGATCGCGGCCGCGCCGGCGAAAGGCTCGATGCTCGCGCGCGAGATACCGAGCCCCGGAAGGTTCAAGCCTGAGAGCTCGACGCGGTAGCCCGCCTCGCCAAAGACTTGCGCCGTCGAGCCGCCGCTATTCGAAGCGAGAGACTCCGAGAAGCCCGGGAACGTGACCGAACGCGTGATCGAGGTCGTGTTTGTGCCATAGAGGGCGCCGGCGCGAAGCTCGACCGCGCCGAAGCTCGCTCCCGCATAGACCCCGGCGAAAACGCTCTCGAAGGTTCCCGATGACTGACGCTGGCCGACCCTGATGCTGTCATTCGTGTAGCCGCCCGCGACGCCGAAGCGCCAATCGCCGCCCACGAAATTCGATAGCGAGGCATCACCGCCGAGCACGAAGCCGCCGGTCGACCGCGAGAGCGAAGCGGCGTTGCCGTCGCTCTTTATATGCCCCCAATCGCCGAAGCCCTGGCCCCAGAGATCGAAAACGCGCGGTTGATACAGCCGCACCTCGACGGGCGCGAGGCCGGGCTTTTTGCCGGAAGGAAGATCGGCCGCATAGGCGCCCGTCGTCTCCGTCGCGGCCCCGAGCACGGGCGTGGTCGCCGGTTGGTTGAGGCGATCGAGGATCGCCGATTGGGGCAAAAGCGCATCCTCGAACGCGGCGGTGACCGCGCTCGCATGGATCTCGCCCGAAAGCGAGTCGAAGGCTTGACGCGCGCCGGCCGCGCTTTGCCCGATCACCGCATTGAAGAGCGGGCCCGAGCCGAGCGCTTGCACGGCGGCAGCGGTCGCGCTTTGGCTTGGCGTGACGGCGACGGTCGGGAAAGTTGTCGGAGTGCCCGCGGGTGTGCTTGCCACTACGAAATTGAGGAAGACATCATTCGCATCCTCGCTCAGGGTCGGCGAAAGAAAGGCGAGGTTCGACGTGGTCGTGAGTTGGGCGAAGGCGCCCTGCACGCCACCTTGCGCGGTGAGGATCGTGTAGCGGCTCGCGGGCGTGATTCCGGTTCCCGCGATCACTTGCACCGTGCCGCCTGACAGCGTCGCCGTGCCGCCAGCGATGAGCTTGTCGTTCTGGCCGGCGCCGTTGACGTTGACGACGAAGGTCGTGCCTGACGCAAAGCTCGCATTGCCGGAAACATTGAGCGTCGAGAAGGGAGTGAGCGTCCCTGGCGCGATGGTGCTCCCGCTTTGCGCGACGAGCGAGCCGACCGTGCCCGAGCCGCCGAGCGTCGCGCCGCTCGCGACGGTCACGTTGGAGCTCACCAAGGAACCGGTCACGATGAGAACACCCTCTTCAACCATGGTCGGCCCGGAGAAGGTCGAATTGCCCGTCACCGTCCAGGTCGAGGAGCCGATCTTGTTGAAGACCGTGAAGCCCTCATATTGCAGACCGGGACCAATTGTGCCGTCGAACGTTCCGCTGCCGCTGCCGCCGAGCTGGAAGGTGTCGAGGCCGGTGGTCGCGACCGTGCTCGTCACCTTGCCGTTGATCACGCTGCCGGGTGCGAGGGTCAAGGTGAACGGAAGGGTGCTGCCGTTGAGGCCGTAATCGATGGCGATGCCGTTCGTCCCCGTGATGATGCCGGAGTTGAACACGCTTCCCGTTGCGTCGGCATTGCGAAAGACGATGCCTTCGTTGCCGGTGATGATGCCGGCATTCATGATCGTCGCGTTGTTCACTCGCACGCCCGAACGGCTCGAGCTCGAGATCATCGCGCCCGCCATGTTGTTCAGCGTCGTCACTCCGGTGGTGTTGATGCCGTCGTTTATGGTGCTCGCGCCGGTCGCGGAAATGAGCCCCGAATTATTGATCGTCGCCGTGGCGGCGAGAACGCCGATCGCTTGAAAGCCCGAACTCGCCGAAATCAGTCCAAAGTTATCGACCATCGCCGTGCTGGCGACAATGCCGATCGCTTGATTAGCCATTGCCGACGGAAATACCTTGGCCAAAGTTTGCGGTTGCCGTCACGGTCGCGTTGGCCTGGACATTGATCGTCAACCCGGTCTCGACGCCCGTGCCGTAGCCATTGGGGGTATTTTGATTGGTGACGGTGCCGGTGCAAATGACGGTCGTGTTGTTGAGGGGCATCGCCGTTGTCGTCGCTGGCGTGCATTGCTGCGCGAAGGCATTGCCAGTCGCTGAATTGGCCGCGAGCAGGAAGCCGATCACCACGCCGAGCTTGCGCGGAAAAGAGAATGACATTGAGATGTCCCCGAGTGGTTCGTGCGGCATGAATTTAGCGTGAATCACAAGTGAGATTAGCTTAGAGTCTGAAGACAAGCAAAGCTGTTGGTGTTTTGCAATAATTAGCCAACTTAATTA
>JAFAQA010000012.1 GCA_019246665.1 Hyphomicrobiales bacterium | reverse complement strand
GCGCCCGGGCTCGATCGCGGACGCCAATGACGCGGCGCAATTCGCCGAGCTCGAGACCTTGGGCGAGCTCACCAAGATCGCCTGGGCGAAGGGTTGCCAGGTGATGATCGAAGGCCCCGGCCATGTGCCCATGCACAAGATCAAGGTGAACATGGAGAAGCAGCTTCGCGAATGCGGCGAAGCGCCTTTCTACACGCTCGGCCCTCTCACCACCGACATCGCGCCCGGCTATGATCACATCACCTCGGCCATCGGCGCGGCGCAGATCGGCTGGTACGGCACGGCGATGCTTTGTTATGTGACGCCGAAGGAGCATCTCGGCCTGCCCAATCGCGACGATGTGAAGACCGGCGTCATCACTTACCGGATCGCGGCGCATGCGGCGGACCTCGCCAAAGGGCATCCGGCGGCGCAGATGCGTGATGACGCGATTTCGCGGGCGCGCTTCGATTTCCGCTGGGAGGATCAGTTCAATCTTTCGCTCGATCCGGACACGGCGCGCGCCTTTCATGACGAGACCTTGCCGAAGGAGGCTCATAAGGTCGCGCATTTCTGCTCGATGTGCGGACCGAAATTCTGCTCGATGAAGATCACGCAGGATCTGCGCAAGGAAGCGGCTGCCCTCATCGGCGCCGAAGCCGGCAAGGTCAGCGAGGCCGAGGCCGCGGCCGGGATGGCGGCGAAATCGAAGGAGTTCCTCGAGGCGGGCGGCAAGCTCTATCTCGATCGTCCGCAGGCGGCGGAGTAGAAGGGCGAAGCGGATCGGCGTGCGTTAGCCCGGGAAAGGCATTCTTCGCGTGTCTCGCGCGCCGCTCCTCGTCGTCGACGATCTCCAGGTCGGATATCAGAGCGGCGTCGATATCCTCCAAGGCCTTTCGCTCGATGTCGCCGAGGGTGAGATCACCCTCGTCATCGGCCCGAACGGCGCCGGCAAATCCACCTTGCTGAAAACGATCTTCGGCTTCCTCAAGCCTCATCGCGGACACATACGCTTGCGCGAGGAAGAGATCACCGGGCGCGCGCCCTTCGCATTGAAGCGGCGCGGCATGAGCTACATGCCCCAGGAGATCAACACCTTTCCGCTCTTGTCGGTCGAGGAAAATCTGCGCATGGGCGCATGGACCTTTCGGCGCGACAAGCGCCGGCTGCAGTCGCGGCTACAACGCATTTACGAGGTCTTCCCCGCCCTCGGCGAGAAGCGCAAATCGATGGCGGGGGACCTCTCAGGTGGCCAAGGACGCATGCTGTCGGTCGCGCGGGAAATGATGCCAGAGCCGCGCCTCTTGCTTGTCGACGAGCCGACGGCCGGCCTCGCTCCGGCGCTGGTCGAGCAGGTTTACGAGCTGCTGACGCAAGCACGGCGCGAGCTCGGAGCGACGATCCTCCTTGTCGATCAGAATATCGAGGATGCCGTCGCGCAAGCCGATCACGTCTACATGCTCAATCTCGGACGCATCAAGGCACAAGGCCGCGCGGCGGAATTCACGCCGACGCGCACGCGCGAGCTGATCCAGGAATGCCTGCTCGGATGACGCAGATGCTGTCCCCGGGTGTCTTCTGGCGAAAGCCCGCGACACTCGCCACGGCAGTCGGCATCGCGCTTCTCGCCATCGCGCCGTTCGCCTCGGATTATATGCTCCACGTGCTGATCACGAGCCTTTACTACACGATCCTTGCGGCGAGCTGGAATTTGCTCGCTGGCTTCACGGGCCAGTTCTCGCTGGCGCAGCAGGCGTTCGCGGCGATCGGCGCCTACACTTCGGGGCTCATCACCACGATCTTCGATCTGCCGCCGCTCGTCGGCATCCTGTGCGGCGTCGCCTTGTCGGCGCTACTGGGATTTTGCCTCGGGCGCTTGGTGTTGCGCATGCGCGCCATCTACCTTGCCATTGCCACATGGGCTTTCGCCGAGACCGTGCACATTCTGCTCACCGCCGCCTATTCGTTCACGCGAGGCGAACTCGGCCTCACCGTGCCGCCGCTCGTGGAGGGAATTTCGCCGCGCGGCTTCTATGTCATTTTCGTGCTGGTCACGCTCGCTTGCGTCCTGGTGATGTATGCGATGCTGCGCTCGCCGCTCGGCATCTTCATGCGTGCCATTCGCGACGATGAGTTGCGCGCCGAGAGCCTGGGCATCGACGCCACCCGAACGAAGACGCTGGTGTTCACGGCTTCGAGTGCCTTCGCGGGTCTGGCCGGCGCGGTTTACGCCCATTATGTCGTGGTGCTCTCGCCGCAAATCGCCGATTTCAGCGAGATGGCGAAACTGGTGATCATGACCGTCGTCGGCGGGCTCGGCACTTTCGCAGGGCCTCTCATCGCCGCGGCGCCAATCCAGATTCTCAACAGCTATCTCGCCAAATATGGCGAGTGGGACATGGTGATCTACGCGCTCATCGTGATCGTGCTCATGCGCGCGAACCGTGGCGGCCTCGTCGAGCTCCTCGCCAGATTCAAGCTCAGAGTGCCCTCGTTCGCGCGTTGAGCGCCCGCCCGAGTTTCATCAATTAACTCCGCATCCTTGCCGCGCCAAGCCGTGTTGCACCCTCGAACCAGCTCCTTTAAGTTTGAAACAATTCCTCCCATCTGACGAGGTCTTGCCATGACGAACGCGCTGACGCGGAGGTCGCTGTTGGGTGCGACGGCGCTTGGCTTCCTTGGCGTTCACGCACTCGCGAGCAAAGTTGGCGCGCGCGCGGCCGAGTCCGATTCTGTCGCCATCGGCTGGCCGCAGGATGTGCCGAGCTGGGACCCGAACCAGCGCTTCGTGCCGGACGCGCAGCCGATGTTCAAGATGGTCTTCGATCAGCCGCTCGATCAGGACCCGAAGCTCAAGCTGATCCCGAATGTGGTGAAATCCTGGGAGCTCGCCGCCGACGCCAGAAGCCTTCCGGTCGAGCTGCGCGACGACGTCGTCTTTCACAACGGCGACAAGATGACGACCGCGGATTTCCGCTACACCTTCTTCGAGCGGATCAAGGCCGGCCACAAGGTCGACATCGCGAACTCCTGGCGCAAGGTGACGGATATCGAGATCGTCTCGCCGACCAAAGCGGTGATGCGGTTCGATTCACCGGCGCCCACCGCGCCGCAATGGCTTGCCTTTCTCGGCAGCTACGTGGTGCCCAAGGATTACATGGAGAAAACCGGCGTCGACGGATTTCGCGAGAAGCCGATCGGCTCCGGCCCTTATCGGCTCGCCGAATACCAGCTCAACGCGCGCATCGTGCTCGAGCGAAACGATACCTATTGGGGGCCAAAGCCTAAGATGCGTCGGGTCACCTTTGAGATCATCAAGGACCCGTCGGCACGCGTCGCCGCGACGCAATCAGGAGAGGTCGATCTCACGATCTCGGTGCCGGTGCGTGAGGTGCAGCGTCTCAAGAGCGAGCCCAACCTCGCGGGCGAGCTCAACCCGATCACGCGGGTCATCCTTCTGCAAGTGCGCAACGATCTCGGCTTCGCCGATGAGAATGTGCGGCTTGCCGCTCATCATGCGATCGATAAGAAGGCGCTCTCGCAAGCATTTTACGGCGGAGCCGCGGTGCCGCTCTCGGTGCCGGCGACGCCGGGCACCGCGGCCTACCTCGACGATTACCGCTTCAGCTACGATCCCGAGCTCGCCAAGCAACTCCTGGCGAAATCCGGCTATTCGACCGAGAAGCCCGCGAAGTTCACCTTCGCCTCGACGAACGGCAATTTCCCCTCCGACTACGATATTGCGCGCGCGCTCGTGCAGATGTGGAAGAAGGTCGGCATCGATGCCGATCTCGAGGTCATCGAATATGCGAAGTATTTCGAGCTCAACCGCGGGGCAAAACTCCCCGAGGCCACGCTCTACAGCTTCGACAATGCCACGGGGGATCCCGAGATCTTCGCCGGGTATCTCCTCAATCCCAAGATGCCGTTCTCAGCCTGGAAGGGCATGGAGATCGGCCAGCGCGCCATCGACTTGTTCAATGTCGCGAATTACGACGAGCGCGTCGCGGGCTATAAGGCGCTAAACAAGGACGCGGTCGAAAGCGGCGCCTCGATCCCGCTCTTGCAAAGCGTGCAAACGCTGCTGCGCAAGAAGAACCTCGCCTACACCCGATATGAAAACGGTTGGGTGCGGGCCGACACCATGGCGTGGAGCTGAGCTTCCAAGTGCAGGAGCGACAGATGTGCCGCTCATTCCAGCGAAAAGCGGGAATCCAGACCTGTCAGGGAGCGCCGCAAGGCCTCGGTGCCGCTTTCACGGACACGAGCGAAACGACTTATGCCTCGTCTCACATGCGCTGCAAAACGACGTGCGAGGCGGGAGCCAATGAAATCGAAGACATGATCCTCTGGCCGCCATGATCGTTCAGGTCCTCGGCCTTTTCGCCAGGCGGCTTCTCGTCGCGATCCCCATCCTCTTCGTCGTCTCTGCTCTCGTCTTCGTGGTGCTGCGCGTGCTTCCGGTCGATCCGGCCGCGATGTCGATGCCGCCGAACGCGACCAAGGCCGAGATCGAGATGAAGCGCCAAGAGATGGGGCTCGATCGCCCGCTGCCGGAGCAATACGCGATCTGGCTCGACAAGACCGTGAAAGGCGATCTCGGCAGCTCGATCCATTTTCGCCGGGCTGTCTCATCACTTATCGCGGAGACGTTGCCGGCGACCGTCGAGCTCGCGCTGCTCGCGATGCTGATCGCCGCGGCGCTTGGCTTCGCCGGCGGGCTTCTGCTCTTTCATTTGCGCGGCACTTGGCGGGGCGAAGCCGCCGATCTCGGCTCGACCGTGCTGATGTCCGCGCCCGATTTTCTGTGGGGGCTTCTGTTCATCCTTGCCTTCGGCGTCCTCTGGCCGCTCCTGCCTTTCACCGGGCGTCTCGCGTCGAGCTTCGCGCGGCCCGTGCATACGGGCTTCCTCCTCCTTGACACATTGATCGAGGGACGCCCCGACATGTTCCTCGATGTGGTCAAGCACATGCTGTTGCCGGCGACAGCGCTCGGCCTTGCCTTCTCGGTTCCGATCATGCGCGTCCTGCGCTCGAGCCTCTATGAAATCGATCATGCCGATTACATTCGCCAAGCTCGCCTTCGCGGTGTCTCCGAAGGGCGCATTCTTCTGCGCCACGCGCTGAAGAACGCCGTGCTTCCCACCTTGACGTTGATGGGCGTGCAGTTCGGTTTCCTCTTCGGCGGCACGCTTCTGATCGAGGTGATCTACTCGTATCCCGGGCTCGGCAACCTCATGGTCGATGCGGTGCGCAACGCCGATCTGCCGATCATCCAGGCGGTTGCGCTTGCTTATGCGGCCGTCGTCCTCATCATCAACATGATCGTCGATGGGCTCTATCTCGTGCTCAATCCGCGCTTGAGGACCGTTTGATGCGCAAGCGCCCGATGCGCAAGGAGCTTTCATTCCTGCGCTCCGGCCGTGTTACCGCCGGCGCAATTCTTGTCGGCATCGTCCTTATCTGCGCGCTGTTCGCGCCTCTCCTCGCCCCGCACGATCCCCAAGAGCAAAACCTGATCACGACACTCACACCACCTGCCTGGTCGACGGGCGGCGATCCGACCTATCTTCTCGGTACCGATTCACTTGGTCGCGACGTTCTCTCACGCCTGTTGTATGGCGCGCGCGTCGCCATGACGGTCGCGGTTGCCGCTTCGCTTGGCGCGATGCTCATCGGCGCAACACTGGCGCATCTTGCCGGCTATTTCGGCGGCAAGGTCGATTGGCTGATCGGCCGAGCCGTCGATGTATGGATGTCCTTCCCGCCCGTGGTCTTGTCCCTTGTGCTGATGACCGGGCTCGGCGCCGGCATCTCGAGCGTCATCCTCGCCATCGTGCTCGTCGATTGGACGCGCTTTTGTCGCGTGCTTCGCGCCGAGGTCCTGGTCACTCGGCGTCAGGACTATGTGGCGGCGGCGCGGCTTGTCGGCTTCAGCCATTGGCGCACGCTCACGCGTGAAATTCTGCCGGCCACCATGCCGCTCCTCATCACGCTGTTCAGCATCGAAATGGGAATCGCGGTGATCGTCGAGGCGATCCTTTCCTTCGTCGGCATGAGCGTCGGGGCGAACCAATCCGCTTGGGGCCAGATGATCGCCGATGCGCGCCAGACCATTTACGAATCCGGCTGGAACCTCGTCCTGCCGATGCTCGCGATTTTTGTGACGGTGCTCGGCTTCAACCTCTTGGGCGACGGGCTGCGGCGCACCCTTGATCCTCGCTTGGCACAGGCGCGCGAGCTGTGACCGCGAGCATGCTTGAGGCTAAGAACCTCACGGTCGAATCGCGCCTCGCCGACGGATGTCGCTTGCCGGTTCTCTCCGGCATCTCCTTTGCGCTCGAGACCGGCAAGGTGCTAGGCCTCGTCGGCGAGTCGGGAGCCGGCAAATCGATGCTCGGGCGGACGATCGCCCAACTCCTGCCCCCCGGCTTTTCGGTTTCTGCCGGCAGTCTTTCCTTCGCAGGCCGCGATCTCGTTCGCATGGGAGCGCAGGCGCGCCGCCAATTGCTCGGGCGCGAGATCGCCTTCATCCCGCAGGAGCCGCTCGGCGCCTTGAACCCAGTGATGACGATCGGCGCGCAATTCGGCGAGCATCTCTCGCGGCTCGGCATCAGGGCCGAGAAGCGCAGGCGAGATGAGGCGCAAGTGTTGCTCGAAGCGGTGCATTTGCCGCGCGCCGTGCAGCTCTTGCGCCAGTACCCGCATGAGCTCTCGGGCGGCATGTGCCAGCGCGTTCTTATCGCCATGGCCTTCGCCAGCCGGCCGAAGCTCGTCATCGCGGATGAGCCGACGACGGCGCTCGACGCCACCATTCAGGCGCGCATCATCGGCTTGATGGGCGAGATGCGCGATGCTTATGGCGCGGCCCTCGTCTTCATCACGCATGATCTGCGGCTCGCAGCGAAATTCTGCGACGAAGTCATGGTGCTTTATGCGGGGCGGGCCGTTGAGAAGGGTGAAACGCGAGACCTCCTCTCCGCGCCGCTCCATCCCTATACGCGCTGCCTACAGCTTGCCGTGCCCTCGCTCTCGGCGCCCGATCGTGACCTCTTCACCTTGCCCGGAGAGATGCCGGGGCTTGCCCGGCTTGCAGGTCTTCATGGGTGCCGATTCGCACGGCGCTGCCCGAATGTCGGCGAGATCTGCCGCAACGAGGAGCCGAAGCTCTCGCCCGTGGCGCCGAAGCGCGAGGCCGCCTGCTTCCGGACGGAAATGACGCTCGACATCAAGGTGCCGAACCAAGGGATCCCCGCGCAGCCGAAGCTCGCATCGCCGCTGCTTCTCGTCGAGGCGCTCGAGAAACGCTATCGCTCACGGCGAGGTCTCCTTGCTCGCACCGAGCTCGCCGCGGTCGACGGGGTGAGCTTCACGGTCTCCGAGAACGAGTTCGTCGGCGTCGTCGGTGAGAGCGGCAGCGGCAAATCCACGCTGGCCAAGCTCATCATCGGGCTTGAAACCCCGAGCTCGGGCCGCATCGAGCTTGGCGGGCACGATGCTTCCGATCGAAGCGAGAATGCCCGCCGCCGGCGTCTCGAGAGCGCGCAGATGGTTTTCCAGGATCCGCAATCGGCGCTCAATCCGCGCCGACGTGTCGCAAGCATCGTGACGCAGGTGCTCGAGGCTGCGGCGCCGCGCCTGCCCGCGAGCGCGCGCCAGCTGCGAGCCGAGGAGCTCCTCGCCGAGGTCGGCCTGTCCGCGGAGCTCGGCGCACGCTATCCGTCCCAGCTTTCGGGCGGCCAGAAGCAGCGTGTGAATATCGCGCGCGCGCTTTGCGCGACCCCGAAGCTCCTCATTGCCGACGAGATCGTCTCCGGCCTCGACGTTTCCGTGCAGGCGCAGCTCATTGCGCTTCTCCGGCGTTTGCGACGCGAGCTTTCCTTCGCGCTGCTCCTCATTTCGCATGATCTCGCCGTTGTGCGAAAGCTTTGCGAACGCGTGCTCGTGATGTGGCGCGGCAAGATCGTCGAGCAGGGCGTGACGGCCGAGGTCTTCGCCCGACCGCGCCACCCCTATACGCGCGAGCTCATTGCCGCGGTGCCAGGGGAGTGAGTAGGGAATAGTGAGATCGTGAGAAATAGCGCTGCTTTTAGGCTCCACGCGCTGCTAGTCAGCCCTCACTTTTTCCCTACTCACTGCTCACTACTCACTTTGCCGAGCGCCGCAAGCGCGCGACGCAGCGCCGCCACATCGGCTTCCCGGATGCCCGCGAGCTTCTCGGCCTCGAAGGCGCGGGCGCGCGTGACGATGCCGTGCAACCGCGCGCGCCCGTCCGCGGTGATGTCGATCACGCCAGGCGGGCGCATCGCCGCAAGCCCGCTCGAGAGGAGGGCCGCGACGGCATCTTCGGCGGTTGCTTGTCCGACATAGGACAGGCGCGACAAGGTCTCGATCGAGGAACCCGGATGCGCGGCGAGGCAGGCGAGGATCCGGCTCTGGTTGATCGTCAGCCCCTCGGCCTCGCGGTGTCGCTCGAAAGCGCCTGAAAGCTGCTCATAGGCGCGAAACATGAGCGGCAGGAGAAAATCGTCGAGCGGATGCGGGTCGCCAGTCTCGACGAGGGTGCGGCGCGCCACGTCGATCGCGGGATGGTCGACGGAAAGCCCGTAACGGCCGTGCGCGAAGACCAGCACTTCGCGGTCAAAGCGCGAGAAGCGATCCACGCGACCGATCAGGATCACATGGTCCCCCCCCTCATGCTCGGCCTCGCGCCGGCATTCGAAGTGCGCCGCGACGCCTTTGATGAGGGGCGCGCCGCCCATGCCGGATCGCCATTCCACGGCCTTGAACTTGTCGGCACTCGAGCGCGCGAATCGCGTCGAAAGCGCGACCTGATCCGCAGATAGAACATTGACGGCGAAATGAGTGGCTTCTCGGAAAACCGGCAGGCTTTGCGCCTTCGTCTCGAGAGACCATAGCACCAACGGCGGATCGAGCGAGACCGAGGTGAAGGAGTTGGCGGTGACGCCGGCGAGCTCATCGCCGGTGCTTGCCGTGATGATCGCGACACCGGTCGCGAATTGCCCTAGCGCCCGGCGGTAGGCGCGTTGATCGTCGAGAGGCTTGCCTTCCTCCACCAGATGCGCGGCCTCGTCCTTGGGCGACATGGCCTAGAGGCCTCGGCTCGGCACGGCATCCGGCGGCCGGAAACGCGCATGAACCTTTCGCATCACTGTCGCAGCCCCGCCTCGCGCAAGAGCGGCAGCACCTCGGTGATGAAATAAGGGAGCTCTTCCTTGAAGTTCACGAAGGACACGGTTGTGCCCGCGAACCCCGCCTCCTGCATGCGCACCATCTCTTCGGCGATGTGGCGCGGCGTGCCGACGAGCGGGTAGGTCCCGGCGCCGGCAGCGAAACGCTTGCGGTGCAGCCGATACGCCTCAGCCTCATGCGAGCCCGAGAATTTCTCCTTCTGGCCCATATAGTAATCGACGCTCGCATGGTCCGCCATCGTGACCGCGAAGTGATGGTAATAATCCTCGGCCTCAGCCTGGCTTGGCCGGCACACGACATGGCAGGTGGTGAAGACGCCGACCTCGCGCCCCTGCGCCTTGGCGCGCTTGCGCATGTCCTCGATGTGCTCGCGTCCCTTGTCGATCTCGGTGAATGTCGTGAACAGGAAATCGGCAGCCTTGGCGGCGAAATCTCGCCCGGGCGGCGAGAAGGCGGCGTTCAGCGTCACGGGTCGCGGCTTTTGCAACGGCCGGGGTTTGCCGGAGACGTTCTTGAGCCGATAGAAGGCGCCGTCGAAATCGAAGGGCTTCTCCTCGGTGTAGAGACGCGACATGATCTCGAACCATTCGAGCCCTTGCTCATAGCGCTTGTCGATGAGGTCGAGCCCGAACATGGCGAACTCTTCGGGATTCCACCCGCAAACGATATTGAGACCGGCGCGCCCGTTCGAGGCGTGATCGACCGTGGCGAGCGCCTTCGCGGCGAACACCGGATGGGCCATGGGCACATGCACGGTGGAGAAGAGCGCAACGTTGCGCGTGACGCCCGCGAGGGCCGCCGCGAAGGTCAACGTTTCATAGGACCATTCCCGATTATTCACCTCGCCGCCGAAACCTTTCCAGCGCGCGATCGGCAAGATGAATTCGATGCCGGCCGCATCGGCCATTTGCGCCACAGCGACGATGTCGGGCCAAAGCGCGAGCCAGCGCTCGGGGACACGGGTGAGCGCTAATCCGCCATCGGCGTTGAGCGAAAATATCCCGAGCTTGAAAGCGTTCGGGCCGTGCATCGGGTGCATGGAAGCACTCACCTTGAAGCTTCAATCGGCACGCGAATGACGGCCACGCGGACCCTCGCGCCAAGAGTGATCGGGTCCGTCATGCGTGCTCCTGATCAGGGTGGGAGATGTTTCAAGCTTAAAATAGATGAGCGCCGTGTGCAATGAGGCGAGGCTGTCGGCACGTGGCCGCTTTACGGCCTCGAAAAAGGGGAGCACAAGGGTCCGCGATACCCGCTCTCATTAACTCGAACTCGCATATGCGCCGAATAATCGGCGAGGTGCGCCTTTGTCTAATGGAAGCTCCACCAATCGCGGATCAATCCGTCGCCGTGCCCGTATCGCCGTCATCTCCTGCCCTCTTGCCGCCATTGGCGTGGCGTCGAAGCGTCAAGCGCCCCGTCTCTCATCTGCTCGCTTGCCTGATCCTGTTATGGCTATGCGTATCGATGGTGCATGCCGAGGTCCCGGAGGAAAACGATGTTCTCCGCACCCTGCGGCCCGATCTCATCGGCGATCGCGCGCTAACCCTCGAGGTAAAGCCATGGAAGGCGTTGCATGGAGCTTTCGTCGCCTTGATGTACATCGGTATCCCGGGAGGCGAGACCGTGCGCACGCAACGCCTTCACCCGACGCTCGCCGTTGTGCGGGAGGAGGGTGGGGCGCTGAGCCTGGTCGCCCGGGTGGAAACCGAGGAGCCGCGTTGCCGGGAGCTCCCGCCAGATCAAACGGAGCTTGAGCTCAATCTGGACGGCGGTGATTGTCCGGCGATGCATCTTGATCTCGCCCCCTACCGGATCAGCCCCACCGAGACCGCCTTGGGGCTGCGCACCAAAACCCATGAGGTCTTTCCCGCCGGGGAGAGCGAGGCGGAAAAGCTTACGCTATTTCGCATACTCGGCCACACGCTGAAACCGATCTTCTCCGCCGAAATGATGTATAGCGACGAGCAACGCGGCCCCGGCGATCTCACGACGAGCGAGAGCACGCTTCAAATATCCGAGCAGAAAACCTCGGGATATTTCGATCTCGTATTGGTCGAGACAACGCGATCAGAGAAGATATTCGATACCAATTACAGTCGGACCAAACGAACGCAGCGCCGCTTCAGCTGGCAAGGCGGCCGCTACGTGCCAACGCGTCGATGATGCAGGGCATCGCGGAAGAGCGAAGCTGAAGCGAGCAGGAGATGCGAACGGAGATCATGGGCGCTGAGTGCGTGAGGGGATTTTGTGTGCCGCAACATTGGTAGCGCTGGTGCCGCAAGCCGCTGGCGCTGCCAGTTTCGATTGCGCGAAGGCAACCTCATCCTATGACAAGCTCATCTGTGCCAAGCCCAACCTCTCCGCGGCCGACGAGCAAATCACCTCGGCCTATGAGCGGGCGCGCGCTCGGCTTTCCGCGGAAGGCAAACGGCTCATGGTCGAGGGTCAGCGCTCCTGGGTCAAATATGCGCGCGAGTCACTGTCCCTGGAAGGGGTTTCTGGCGCAGCAGGTCTATGAGGCGCTGACAAAAGATAGCGCGAAAGCCCCTCCGGCGCCGCTGGAGAGCGCGGCGACGATCGTTGACCTCGCTGCCGATGAAAGAAAGACGCTGGAATGTGACCTCGGACGGGCTCCAAGTCACCTTCGATCGTAACGAGATCGCCAGCTATTTCGACGGGGAGTATGAGGTGACGATCGATTGGTCGACGCTCAAACCCTATCTCGCTGTGCCACCGCCTTTTCCGATCCCGCCGCCATGAGGTTTGACCCCGCTGCCTAAGGACCACCCGGCCAAGGGACCGCGATGCCGCCTCCCTGCTGGCCTCATGGCAGCAACGTCGTTGCCCCAAAACCCGCCAAGAGGCAAAGTGGTATTAGAGTGTCTCATAGCCGATAGAGCCAGCGAGGATACCGCAGACGACGGTCACGACACCCAAAAACACGAGCAATCCGAAGGCGAGCCTCCGGCCGACGGGCGGCGCGATAAGGTATTCGGGGTGCGGAAGTTCGTTTTTCCAGTACGAGCCAAGCGCCGCCGCGTCGATGTCGATGCGATTTTTTTCCATGATGAGCCGGATTTATGGTTGCGAGGATGTTTGTGGCCGCTGTGCCTCCTGGAGGACGAGCCGGCCGAGCGGAGTTCCCGCGATGCTCCGATGGCCGGGCTCATACGCGCTCTCTCGTATGTCGGCTTTGCGCACGGTGAAGGTTGGGCCGGAGAAATCGGCGTCACCGAGGGGAAAACCCTCGGCTTGCGACCCTGCTCTGGCGCGGTGGGGCATCTTCTCCCGATGGGCGCGGTATGTGACCGTGTCCGGTGAGACGGCGGTGACCTTGAGCAGCGTGTAAGTGAGACTGGAGGCTTGGGCGATATCCGCGAGATCGATATCTCCCGGTCGAGGATCGGCCAGCCAAGCCTGCATCTGCGCCTTATTCGCGCGCAGTTCTCGCTGGTGCAGTTGGCTGACAGCGAGC
>JAFAQA010000473.1 GCA_019246665.1 Hyphomicrobiales bacterium | reverse complement strand
TGATGAGCGCAAGGCTCGAGCGTCACGAACAAGCTCGCCCCGCGTGCCCGCTCGCCCAGGGCCTCGAGCGCGAGCGCCTCGGCATGCGGGCGCCCACCAGGAGCCGTCACGGCGCGTCCCAGGATGAGCGGCTGTGATCCCATCTCGTCCACCACGATCGCGCCGACGGACGGGTTGGGAGCCGTGAGGCCGAGATGACGCTCTCCGAGCGCGACCGCCTGACGCATGAAGGCGCGGTCAGTCGGGCGCTCTCGTCCTTCGGGACGAGATGCGAGAGAGCAAGAGCCTGCGCTCACACTTCCCCCTCGGTCCCTGGCGCGGGGGCGGCTTCGGCGGCGAGCTCGTCGATGAGCTCCTCGAAATCGCGCGTCTCTCGAAAGTTGCGGTAGACGGAGGCGAAGCGCACATAAGCGACGCTGTCGAGCGCCTTCAGGCCATTCATGACCAGCTCGCCGATCGTCTCGCTCGTGACCTCGCTCTCACCCGAGCTCTCGAGCTGACGCACGATGCCGTTGACCATGCGCTCGATCGCCTCGGTCTCGACCGGTCGCTTGCGCAAGGCAATCTCAAGCGAGCGCATGAGCTTGTCGCGGTCGAAGGGCTCATGCGCGCCATTGTGCTTGATCACCATGAGCTCGCGGAGCTGGACGCGCTCGAAGGTCGTGAAGCGGCCCCCGCAGGCCGGGCAGACCCGCCGGCGCCTGATCGCGGCATTGTCGTCGGAAGGCCGCGAATCCTTCACCTGCGTGTCGAGGCCACCGCAATAAGGACAGCGCATGAAGCTTCGCTGCTCCCGGTCTCAAAACTTGATCTCGAAAAGCGGGCTCATGTATCGATACGGTCACCCAACGGATCCACTATGGGACGACCAAGCGTCAGTGCCATCTGAAAGGGCCCCACGACAGTTCACATGTAGATCGGGAAGCGGCGAGTAAGCGCGCAGGCGCGCTCCTTCACGCTCGCCTCGACCGCAGCGTTGGCCTCCTCCCCGTTCCTGCGCAAGCCGTCGAGCACATCGGCGATCATCGCGCCGATCTCCTCGAATTCCGCGGTGCCAAAGCCGCGAGAGGTACCCGCGGGAGAACCGAGCCTGATCCCGGAAGTAACGGTGGGCTTTTGCGGGTCGAATGGCACGCCGTTCTTGTTGCAGGTGAGATGGGCGCGCGAAAGCGCAGCTTCTGCAGCCTTGCCGGTGAGCGATTGCGGGCGCAAATCAACCAGAAGGAGGTGATTATCCGTGCCTCCAGTCACCAGAGCGTAGCCTCGAGAATTCAAGGATTCACCAAGCATTCTCGTGTTTTCGACCACGTCCTTGGCGTAATTCTTGAATTCCGGCTGAAGCGCTTCGAAAAAGGCGGTCGCCTTGGCCGCGATCGCATGCATGAGAGGCCCACCCTGCAAGCCCGGGAAAATCGCCGAATTCACCTTCTTCGCGATTTCCGCGTCATTGGTCAGGATCATTCCACCGCGGGGGCCGCGCAGGGTTTTGTGCGTCGTCGTCGTCACGACATGGGCATGCGGGAAGGGGCTCGGATGGGCACCTCCGGCCACAAGCCCGGCAAAATGCGCCATGTCCACGAGAAAATAGGCCCCGACCGCGTCGGCAATGGCGCGAAACCGCGCAAAGTCGAAATGGCGCGCATATGCCGAGCCACCGGCGATGATGATCTTCGGCTTGCTTTCCTTGGCCAAGCGCTCGACCGCATCCATGTCGATGCGGTTGTCGTCCGAGCGCACGCCATAGCTCACGACCTTGAACCAGCGTCCCGACATATTGACGGGAGAGCCGTGAGTGAGATGGCCGCCGGCGTTGAGATCAAGCCCCATGAAGGTTTCGCCGGGCTTCATCAGGGCGAGAAAGACCCCCTGATTGGCTTGGCTGCCGGAGTTCGGCTGCACATTGGCAAAGGCGCAGCCGAATAACTCGCAGGCCCGCTCGATCGCGAGGGTTTCGGCAATGTCGACGAATTGGCACCCGCCGTAATAGCGGCGGCCCGGATAGCCCTCGGCGTATTTGTTGGTCATCACCGAGCCTTGCGCCTCGAGAACCGCACGCGACACAATGTTCTCGGAGGCGATCAACTCGATCTCGTCGCGCTGGCGATGAAGCTCGAGGTCGATCGCGCGCGCAATCTCGGGATCGACCTTCGCGAGCGGCGCGGAAAAAAAACTATTCGAGCGTTGGACGGCAAAATCCTTCAATCGCGCGGTCATGTCTCTCGTCCGCCTGTCTTGAAATGGAGCGCCCCGATAACATGTGAGGCTCCTGCGGCCAAGCAAGCCTTCCCAAAAAGGGGGCCCGGCAAGTGCGGAGTTCCGCGGCCGCAGAGCCCGGACGCAAGCTTCGCCCGTTGCTCGCTTGCGGCCGCGCCCCTATAGATGAGCTTCGAGAGCGACGCGCCAAGACTGGCGAGCGCCGCGGCAGCTTGAGGCTAGGAATACGTCATCGATGCTCAGCGGAATGCGCAAGGCCCAGCAGGGCTGGCTCGGCAAGATCATCGTCACCGTGATGTTCGGCTTCCTCATCCTGAGCTTCGGGATCTGGGGTATCGGCGACATCTTTCGCATCACGCACCGAGAGGTGGTGGCCAGCACCGGCTCGAGCGATATCACCACGCTCGCTTATCGCGACGCCTTCCAGAATGAGCTGCAGCGCTTGTCGAACCAGTCGCGGCGTAATGTCACGACGGCGGAGGCTCTGTCGGCCGGACTCGATCGGCAAGTGCTTTCGGGACTCGTGGCGGATGCGGCCCTTGATCAAAAAGCCAGCCAGCTCGGCCTTGCCCTCTCAGACGCCACCATCGCCCAGGCGGTCTTTTCCGATCCGGTCTTCAAGGGCCCGGACGGCAAATTCGATCCCGCGCGCTTCAACGAGGCGCTCCGCCAAAGCGGCTATACGGAAGGGAGCTTCCTGCGTGAACAGCGCGGGCTTTATCTTCGCCGCCAGCTAAGTGAGGCGATTGCGGGGAACCCGCCCATCCCGTCGATGATGCTCGAAGCCTTGCATCGCTTCGGCGCCGAGACACGATCAGTCGACTATCTTGTGCTTCCCCCTTCAACAGCCGGCGAGATCGCGGCGCCTGACGATGCCGCTCTCAACACCTTCTATGAAGGACGAAAGGCTGAATTCGCCGCTCCAGAATACCGTTCGCTCGTCTTGCTTGCGCTCGATCCCAAGACCCTGGCGCGCCCTGACAACATCACCGAGAGTGAGGCGCGCACCGAATACGATAAGGAGAAGACGACGCGCTTCACATCGGTCGAGAAACGCACCATCGAGCGCATCCCTTATAAAAGCCAAGCTGACGCTCAGGCGGATGCGGCGAAACTCGCCGCCGGGACAAGCTTCGACGAGATCGCCAGCGCGCGTGGCCTTTCGGGCGAGGATTTGTCCCTTGGCACGACCACCAAGGAGGCGCTCGATGATCCAAAGCTCGCGGACGCGGCTTTCTCGCTCGCGCAGAATGTTCCTTCGGGGGTCGTCGATACGAAATTCGGGCCGGTGATCTTGCGCGTCACGGCGATCGAACCGGCGACCGTCAAGTCTTTCGAAGAGGTCCTGCCTTTGCTGCGTGTCGAGCTCGCGACGGCGCGCGCCAAGACGAGCTTGCGCGATTTGCGCGACAAGATCGAGGATCAGCGCGCCTCGGCGAAGCCCGTCGCGGAGATCGCCGCCGCGCTCGAGCTTCCGGTGCTCAAGATTGACGCGGTCGATGCGTCCGGCAACGGCAAGGACGGCAAGCCGGTCGCCGGCATTCCCGACAAGGACGCCGTTTTGCGAGCGGCCTTCCAAGCGGAGGTGGGCGGAGACAATGACTCGGTCTCGCTTCGTGACGGCGGATATCTTTGGTACGACGTGACCAACATCGAGCGGGCCCACGACAGGCCGCTTTCGGAGGTCAAAGAGGAGGTGGTGAAGGCCTGGACGGACGATCAGCGCTCGGTGCTGCTTGCGAAAAAAGCCGCCGATCTCGTCAAACGGATCGAAAGTGGGACGCCGATCTCCGATCTAGGAGCCGAGAACAAGCTCGAGGTGAACAGCGTCGATGGCGTCACCCGCTCCTCGACGCCGCCTGGCCTCTCGCCCGCCGCCGTGAACGCGATCTTCGGCGTGAAGACCGACGGTGCAGGCTATGCGCTCGCCGCGGACGGGTCAGGCCGTATCGTATTCAAGGTGAAATCCGCGACGCTCCCAACAACGGATCCGAACCAGGCCGCCGCCCTTACGCCGCGTCTCAAGACGGCGCTCGAGGACGACATGCTTCAGGCTTATGTGCAAAAGCTCGAGGGGGATTTGGGCACATCGATCGACGAGAGCGCCGCCCGCAACGCGGTGCGCGGCGCCGAGGGACCTTAAGACCGACCTAGGGCCCACGGTCCTCGCTGACCGGTCTGCATAACGGGCTCAG
>JAFAQA010000364.1 GCA_019246665.1 Hyphomicrobiales bacterium | reverse complement strand
GTCGCGGTGAACCCGAGATCCTTGTTCATCGTCAACGCCGCCACCGCGACATTGGTGCGATCGATGAAGGCGACGCAATAGGCAATGGTGGCGAGCGGCAGGATGCGCCAGGCAATCTTGTTGATCACCGTGGCCTCGAGGATTATGGCCTCGGTCGCCGCAGATTGGGGCAAGCTCTCCCTCGAGGGCGAATTCATGACGTCTCCCCTTCGCATTGCCTGTCGAGCCGAGGGGATGGACGGGTGGGCCCTCGAAGCAGCCGAATGTCAGCTTTTTTGCGAGCCTTGCCAAGCTCGCTCGGCGCTGCCATCTCGTTCGCGGAGGCGGTGCCAAACCCTCGAAGAGGAACTCTCAACTCCTCTCCGGCATCACTGCCATCTCGACTTCGCGAGCGCGGTTCAAGCCGCGCATCACTTCCGCAAGCTCGGGGCGAATGGCAAGCCGTCTGCCATAATGGCGGCGAAGCGCCGCGATCAGCTTGCCGCCGCGCCCGAGAAGCTCATCGGCAAAGCCGATCATCAGTGAGTTTGGCCAGGCCTGCGGCCGGATGGCGACGAGACGCCCGAATATGCGCTCCTCCGTCTCCTCAGGCTCCGCTTGCACCAGCAACGTCGTCATGGCGGCGCTGGAGCGCGAAATTCCGGCATGGCAGTGAATGAGAAGATGCGCTTCGCCCCGCGCCGCAAGGTCACGCTGGAAGCCATCTCCGAAGGCGAGGATCTCCTCGACATGGTGGATTTGCGGAAGCTCGATCCCCGGACCCGGTTCGATCGCGTCGGTGAAATGCATCTCGGTGCGATGATGGGGATCGTAGGTGAAGAAGGCTTCCGGCTCAGGCCAATTCGGGTCGAGGATCGAGAGTACATGGGTGACCGCCCGCCCGCTGTGATCGCCAAGCTCATCGAGGCCGCAAATGGTAAGATGGGGAAGAAGTTTCGTCGTCATGGCCCGCCCATATCACACTCGGGCGGGACGCGCGCGTCCTCTTTCTTCTCCTGCGGTAGAAGGTGCCGAGCCCGCAGCCCCGCGGCAACGCTGCGGGCGTTCGGCCGCAGCCATAGGCAAGGCGGATGAGGTCGATGAGGATCTGCGTCGAGCCTCGATGTGGGCTGGCGCACGGGACATCGTGCTGGGCCGCTCCACGCCGCGATCCAAACGGCGAGGGGCTGTTCCGGATAAGCTCCGTTCCACTCGCCCTTATCAGCCCTCACTGCTGCGTTCGGGCATCTTCTCTTGTGCGAAGAGCGCGAGAGTAGGGGACGCGCCGTCGCCTCCCTTCTCCGGAAGCCGTCCGAGAGCCTCGCTCACCACGTGCGCGAAATCTCGCGTCGAAAGCCGCCCCCCAAGATCCGCAGTGCGAAGCGCGGGTTGAGCGAGCACATCGTCGACGGCGGCCTCGATGAGCGAAGCAGCCCGCTCGAGCGCTGCATTTCCGTGCTTGCGTCCATTCCAGGCGAGCAGCATGGCGGCGCTCAGGATGAGCGATGTCGGATTGGCCTTGTTTTCCCCCGCAATATCGGGAGCCGAGCCGTGTTGAGCCTGGGCGATACAAATTTCATCGCCCAAATTGATGGAGCCGCCGAGACCCAGGCTTCCCGAAAGCTCGGAGGCTTCATCGGAAAGGATGTCGCCGAACATGTTGGTCGTGACGATCACGTCGAAGCGATCGGGACTGCGGATAAGCAGGGCCGCAGCGGCGTCGACGATCAGCTCCTCGAGCTCGACATCGGGATATTCGGCGGCGAGCTTGCGCACCTCACGCAGGAAGAGCCCGTCGGTGAGCCTCAGCACATTGGCTTTGTGCACCGCCGTCACCTTGCGGCGTCGCCGTCTTGCCAGCTCAAACGCCGCTTTCGCGATACGGCGTGAGCCCTTCGCGGTCACCTTGCGCAAGGAGAGAGCCATGTCGGGATCGGGCGCGAATTCGCCAGACCCTTCGAACATGTTGCGGTCGGCGTAGAACCCTTCGGTGTTCTCGCGCACGATGACGAGATCCATCGGCTTGCGCAGCAGCGTCAGGCCTTCACGTGAGCGACACGGCCGAATATTGGCATAAAGCTCGAACCGCCTTCTGATCTCGCCTGACGGGTTGAGCCCACCTTCCTCGCGAGGTGGATATTCATGATGGGAAACCGGCCCGAGAAGGACGCCGTCCACTTGGGGGACACGTGCCAATACCGCCTCCGGCAAGGTGGTCCCTTCGCCCCGCAAGCTCGCAAGCCCGATATCACGGCTCTCGACTTCAAGCCCGCAGGCGAGCGCGGCGTCCGTCGCCTCCAAGACTTGCAAGGTCGCGGCGGTGATCTCGGGGCCAATTCCGTCACCCGGAAGAACGAGGATTTTCATTACGATCCGGGTCTCGCGACGTCCCGACGCCGAGGCTTTCAGGAAAGCTTGATCTCATGCTCGACAATGTGATCGAGCGAGGGGGCATCCTTCGACGTGAGCTCCATCTTCAGATGCAGGGACGATCCCTTCGCCTTGCCTTCGCGCACCACGCGTTCGATCTCCCGTTGCGAGGTGACGCCAACCTCCTTCAGGAATTTCCGGATTTCCATGTTGAGCTTGTCTTCATCCATAGGGCTTCTCCGGCCACTAGCGAGGCTCTCGACGCCACTTTGCCCTAGGTCCACAGCAGGCAAGACGATCAGTCAAGGCAGCAGAGGCCATGGTGGGCGCGACAGGGATCGAACCTGTGACCCCTACGATGTCAACGTAGTGCATCTGCGTCAAGCGCTTGAAATATCGAGATCGATCGGTGTGGTTAGCCGCAGTTTGATCGCCTTCGGTTCACGTCAATCTGCGGCATATCTGCGTGCGGGCTCATGAGCGCTACGGGGCCACGTTGCGGAACAAGACAAACCAATTCAACACATCAACGTTGTAGTTACATCGAAGATCGTCAAACGCCTTGAAGCCACCGGTCTAGATCTTTGGCCCTTCGTCACGCCCGACGCTCTGTCGGAAACGCCTGAAGAGGTGCGGTGGAAAATCGCCAAAGCGCAGAAGGCCGCTGAGCCCGAGAAGAAGAAAAAAGCGGGCCGATCAAAATGGGCCGTCCAACGTTAGCGCAAACTTGCAAACCCAGGAATCGAGATTGATCCCAGCGAGTTGTAAATAGAATTCAGCAAACTACAGGCTTTTCGCCTATATAATGAAGGTGCGGCTCTGGCCGAAACGGGATCCGAATGAGACTTCTCCTGCTCCTTGTGATGCTCGTGGCGCCGATTGCTGTGTCGAAGGCCGGCGAAAAGGTCTATCGACTTGGCGAGTTGGAGCCATCATCGCAATCGGGTGAGTTTACGCATCGCTGGACCCTGCCGGAGCTCGCCAAACTGGGGTTCAGCGAGGGCAGCAATCTCGTGATCGACGAGCGAGTCGGCAACGCGGCGACCTTGGCCGAAATGGCGAAACAGCTTGTCGCGCTCAAGCCGGACGTGATCCTCGCGGTGGGCCCCGAGGCACTTCTTGCTGCGCGCCAGGCGACCAGCACCGTGCCGATCGTCATCTTCGGACCTGATCCCGTGAGCTTCGGCCTTGCGGCTAGCCTTGCCCATCCCGGCAGCAACATTACCGGCGTCGTCATTCTCGCGGCGGAACTGGACGGCAAGCGGGTCGAGAAGTTGCACGAGACGGTGCCCTCGGCGCAGCGCGTGGCGGCGCTCTTGGTGCCTCCTTCTCCGGGAAGCGAGCGGAAGATGCTCGCGGCAGCGTTGAATGCGGGCGTCGAGCTGCGCGTCTATGAGGTCACCGGGCCTGACGAATATGCCGCCTCATTCGCGAAGATGCGCGCGGACGGAGCTCAGGTGCTGGCGATCACCGGCAATCCGATGCTTTATCGCGACGGCGAGCGGCTCGCCAAGCTTGCGCTCGACGCCGGCCTCCCGACCGCGTGCGAATGGGCCGAAATGGCGCGATCCGGTTGCCTGTTCGGCTACGGCCCCGACCGCGCCGAGCTCCGGCGTCGGGTCGCCTATTATATCGCCCGTCTCTTTCACGGCAGCGCCACGGGGGATCTGCCCCTAGAGCAGCCCTCACATTACGAATTTGCCATCAACCTTAAGATCGCTAAAGCCCTCGGCCTGACGATCCCGCAATCGATCCTCGCAGGCGCC
>JAFAQA010000355.1 GCA_019246665.1 Hyphomicrobiales bacterium | reverse complement strand
AGTGGGCATCGGCTTCTTTCCGGATGTCGGAGCGACTTACGTGTTGCCGCGACTTCCCTGGAGGACGGGATATTATCTGGGGCTCACGGGGAAGCGGATCGGCCGCGGCTCGGCGGCGGTGCTTGGCATCGTGACGCATTCGGTGGCGGGCGCACGCTTTGACGCCATCCTTGATGCCTTGGCCGCTGGGGGGGCCCCGCATCGTGTCCTCATCAGCGAAGCCGTCCCGCATGACGAGGCGCCTGAGCTCGCGCATGCCGGAACCATCGCTCAATGCTTCGGCGGGGAGACCGTCGAGGCGATTCTCGCCGCGCTCGACGATTTCGCGGCAAAGGGTGCGGCTTTCGCGGCCGAGGCGGCGGCCGAAATTCGCGCCAAGTCGCCGACAAGCCTCAAAGTCACGCTGGAGGCGCTGCGGCGCGCGCGTGACCTTGAATTCGAGGACGCCTTGAAGCTCGAGTACCGCATCTGCCGGCGCATCATCCAGGGGCATGACTTCTATGAAGGCATACGCGCCCAAGTGATCGACAAGGACCGCAATCCGCGCTGGCAACCGGACACGCTGTCTGGCGTCTCGACCGAAACTGTCGCAGCGCATTTCGTGGAGCTTGATCGAAACGAGCTCACTTTCGATGGCGCAACGCCGTGAAACACTCATCAGATGATGATGATGTCATCCGGCTGCGGGCAAGCGGGAAAAGGGGCGGGGAAGGCGAGGGGATCGATTGGGCCCTGATCCGCGCTGTCTATATGCGCTTCGTCGGCCTCGCTTGGCTGATGAAGGGCATCTACCATGGCGCGACGATCATTGGCGTGTTCGGGCCTTCATTCGCCGCGCTCGAGACCGCCGAGCAGGTAAGTGCCGTCTTCTCGGCGATCGGCGATTGCATCGCGGGTGTCGGACTTTGGCTCACGGTGAGTTGGGGGGCGGTGACCTGGATCGTTGTCGCTCTCGGTGAAACGGCCTTCGCGATCAGCGGGGGCGCCGAACCCGCCTCGGCGCTCGTGGTGCTTATCCCGATCTTCCTCTATTTCGTCGTGACTTACATGCGCAGCCGTCAGACTGACGAGCGTCTTTGATCAAACTGATGCGTCCGTGAGCGCGAGCGAAGTGAAAAGCGTCGATCTCCTCATCGACGGCGCAATCGCTCACATTCAATTTCGATTCATCCTATTGGATAAACTTACAATTCACCTTCAAGTTTAAACTCGTATTCATCCGCTCACGCTAAGCCTTGCTCACTGGACGGCCGAAAAAATTGGCCGCGGGAGTGTCAAACGGAGTGAGGCATGAGCACGGCATTGAAGATGCCCGCGGCGAGCGAACCCGCTCGCGCTGCTGGCGCGGCGGTGAGGCCGCATTATCTCGAATCCTTGAAGCTTGTGGAGCGTCTGCACCGCTGCCTCTTGGATGTGGTGAAGGACGAGTTCGAGCGTCGCAAGCGCGACGACGTGAACGCCATCCAGGCCTTGCTGATCTACAACATCGGCGATCAGGAGCTCTCCGCGAGCGAGTTGCGTGCGCGGGGCTATTATCTCGGCTCCAACGTTTCATACAACGTCAAGAAGCTCGTCGATATCGGCTATCTGCATCATCACCGCTCGCGCATCGACCGTCGTGCCGTGCGCATCAGCCTGACCGAAAAGGGCAGGGAGGTGCATGATATCGTCAAGAAGCTATACGAGAAGCATGTCGGGGTGATCGAGCATCTCGGCGGCGTTTCGACCGACGACTTCCAGCGCATGAACCATGCGTTGGCGAGGCTCGAACGCTTCTGGTCCGACCAGATCAAATATCGCCTCTGACCTTACGAAATCCCGCGAAGCTTCGCGGTCGCGCGGTCTCGCCCTGAAGGCGAGCCGCGCCCGCTCACCTCTTTTTGCTCGCCGGTGAAGCCGCCACGACGTGCTGCCGGGTGCGGATCACGGCGCTGCTCGCAATCAGCAGACGAAGCAGGGCCTCAGCCTGTGCCCTCAGTTATTTCGGCAACGCCGCGATATCGGGGAAGAAGAAGTAGCAAGCGACTCCGATCAGCACGAGATAGACGAGAAGCACGATGGTCCAACCGAAGTTGTGGCGGATCACCTCCCCCTCATTGCGCACGAATTCGCTTGTCGAGACACCGACGCTTGCCGTTTGCGGCGCGATAGGCTTGCCGATCTCGGCGCCCACCGAGTTCAGCGTCGGCAGCAGCATCAAGGGAAAGCCGAGCAATTGACCGACAAGCGCCTGGAACTTGCCGAACATGGCATTCGTCGACGTGTTCGACCCCGACAGGGCAACCCCGATGAACCCAAGGAGCGGCGCCACGACGATGAAGGAAGCTCCCATCTTCGAAAAAGCGCTCGCGAGCGAGCCCGCCATGCCCGAATAGTTGAAGACGTAGGCGAGGCCAAAGATGAAGACGCCAACGAGGCAAGCGCCCCACATTTGAGACCAGGTCTTGGCGAAGATGTCGCGGATGTCGCTTACGCTTACGCGCATCAGAAGAACCACGACTATCCAGGATGCAAGGATGGCCGAACCGCCGACGAAGGGCCTAAAGTCGAAGGCGGTCGAGATGGTGGTGCCGGGTGTGATCGAGGAGGCTGCAGATACCGCGAGGTGCAACCAGTTGATTCCGGGAAGTGGCGACCACGGCCCGGTCCAGGCAACGACCACCACGATGAGCACGATGATCGGCAACCAGCCTTGGAAAATGTCCGACGCCGAGAGCCCGAGAGCTTCGGCGCTTGCTTGCTGCGGGCCTGTTACCGGCACGCCGCCATAACCGAGCGTCCGAGCCGGCCGCCAGACCTTGAGCAGGATGAGGAGGCAGACAAAGCAGACGATCGAGCCGATCACGTCAGGCAAATAAGGTCCGAGGTAGATGGAGGTCGGAAGTTGGCCGGCGACGTAGCCGAGCGAGCCGACGATGGCGAGTGGCCAGCCACCCTTTACGCCCTCTTTGCCGCTCACGAGATAGAGGAGGATCCAGGGCGGCAGCAAAGCGAGAATGGCGACGATCTTGCCGACTGATGCGGCGAGCGCCAGGAGCGGCATGCCCGTGACAGCAGCGAGCGCGATGATCGGAGCGCCGAGCGCGCCATAGGAAACCGGGGCGTTGTTCGCGATCGCGGCAATGCGGATTGCGTCAAGCGCCGGAATGCCGAGCGTGATGAGGATCGGCGCCACGAAGGCCCAAGGATAGCCGAAGCCGACGAGGCCCTCGAGCAACGCACCAAAGGCCCAGGCGAACAGGATCGTCTGCACCCGCACATCTTGGGTTCCCTGCTGGATGAGCCAGCGCCGCAACTTCTCGAAAGCGCCGGTCGTGACGAGAGTGTTGAACAAGATCACACCCCAGAACGTGATCCAGTCGACGTTCCAGACACCCGTCGCGGACCCGTAAATGTAGGCCAGCACCCCGTCCCCGAAAGGCATCTGCCAAACCCAAAGTCCGAGCAGAAATGTCACGACTGAACCGATCAGCACCGCGAGCCATGCCGACATGCGTAGGCCCGCCAGAAGGAAGAGGAGCAGCGCCACCGGAATGAGAGCGACGAGCCAAGTGATGAAAAGATTTCCAGTCGGATCGAGAATTTGCGTGAACATTGGTCGTTTCTCCCCAGCGTCTTGATTCGCAGAATGGGGCTCTTCGCGTCATCATGGAAGGCGAAATTTCGTCGCGTTCAACGCAACGTTAGAGTTGTGCGACGCAGCGAAAGAGGCGCTTTTTCCTAAGCCAGGAGGCCAGGAGGATGAGAGCTTCGCGCAAGCGCGCGTCGCCAAAAGAGCACTCCTCAGCATAGGGAGGAGTTTTGATGGGCCTCTGTCCGTCAGGTCGCGAGAAGGACCTTGTTGCGTTGCGGCAACAGTGACGGAAATAGAGTTACGCTTTTGGACGTTCGCGCCATTGTGATGGCGGGGCGAATGGCGGGGGCCCGTTCCGCGACATAGATCGGTCCCAATTCCTCAGCATTTGTACACCATCCCCGGCCATGGTGGGGGCCACGGCTTTTGGCAAATCAAACGAGAAAATGAGCCGGGAAGCGGCTTGACGGCTCTTGAATAGGAAGCGAGCAATGCCGATGCGATTGACGGGAAATCTTTCTCTTGCGGGAGCCTTTGTCGCGCTTGCCGTAGGATTGCCCGCTTTGGCGGCACAAGTCGACACAAGTGGCCAGGCCGAGTGGCGCCAAAGCTATGAAGAGGCGACGAACCTCGCGGTTCCCCGTTCTTCTGTGCCGATGCTTTCTTCCGATTCGGCCGCGGCAACAGAGACCGCGATTGCCCGCTATCGTGAAATCGCCACCAATGGCGGCTGGGGCACGCTGCCCCCCAGCCTGCGCCTCAAGCTCGGCGCACGCGGGAAGGGGGTTGTGGCGCTACGCCAAAGGCTTCTGGCGAGCGGCGACCTCGATCAGGCAGACAGTGGGTCCGATACTTATGACAGCTTCATCGAGGCGGCGGTGCGCCGTTTCCAAACGCGTCACGGGCTCGGTGTCACGGGAGTCGTGGGCGAGCAGACGATTGCGGCGATGAATGTGCCTGTCGAGACACGCATCCAGCAGCTCGAGGTCAATCTCGTGCGCTTGCGCAGCTTCTCCGGTTTCTTGGGGCAGCGCTATGTGGTCGTGAACATTCCGGCAGCTCAAGTCGAGACCGTCGAGAACGGTCAGGTGATGACACGGCATGCCGCCGGCGTCGGCAAGATCGATCGCCAGTCCCCAATCATGACCACCAAGGCGATCGACATCAATTTCAACCCGTTCTGGACGGTTCCGGTATCGATCATCAAGAAGGATCTGATCCCGCGGATGCGCAAGGATATGAATTACCTGAACGAGGAAAAAATCCGGATTTACAACGGGCAAGGTCAGGAAGTTCAAGCGACGCAGGTCAACTGGAATTCCGAGGAAGCGACGCACTTCACCTTTCGACAGGATCCAGGCGCGGATGTGAATTCGCTGGGCACCGTCCGCATCAACATTGCCAATCCTTATGGCGTCTACATGCACGACACGCCCGAAAAGGGCATCTTCGGAGATGATTATCGCTTCGTCTCCTCGGGTTGTGTGCGCGTCCAGAATGTTCGCGATTACATCACGTGGCTGTTGAGAGACACGCCGGGCTGGACGCGCGACAAGATCGACGAGGCGATCGCTTCCGGCCAGCGCATCGACGTGAAGCTTGCTCAGCCTGTTCCCGTCTACTGGGTCTATCTCACAGCCTGGGCGGCACCGGACGGCATCGTGAATTTCCGCGACGACATTTATCAAAAGGACGGAATTTCCGGCGTGCCGATCGCCACGGCCGATACGGAGTAGCAGCGTCGATCAAAACGAGGCGAGGAGGTCGACTGTTTCCTCCTGCCCGGCGCCCATTTCAAGCTGAACGCCGGCCCCGGAGCCTGCATTCGGGTGACGCCTGACTTATCCCGCGTGATCCTCGCGCTTTGGAGCGCATGGGGGCTTTATTGGTTCATCGCCGCCCGTAACGTCAAGAGCACCTTGCGGCCCGCCAACGTGCGTGCCCGCCTTCTGCATGAGGGGCCGCTTGTTCTTTGTGCGGTAATGTTTTTCTCGCGCAAAGCGGTGCCCGAGGTTCTCGATCGCCGCTTTTTGCCGCAAAGCCATGAGTTGGAGGTGATCGGCGCGCTTGTGATTGTCCTTGGATTGGCATTTGCCCTCTGGGCGCGACATCATCTCGGACGCAATTGGAGCAGCGTGGTCGAGTTGAAGAGCGAACATGCGCTCATTCGCAGCGGGCCCTACCGCCTCGTTCGCCACCCGATATATGCCGGTCTCTTTCTCGCACTTCTTGGCACGACGTTGGCGATCGGGGAATGGCGCGTCCTCCTCGCATTAGCAATGGCGTTCATGGCGATATTTCTTCGGGTCCGTGCGGAAGATGCTCTGATGGCGGAGGCGTTCGGCGCGAGCTATGAAATATATCGCCGCGGGACGCCGGCGCTCGTGCCCTATCTTTTCTAGATCGTGTTGCGTTCAGATGACATCAGTAGCGTCAGTTATCTTTTTGTTTTTCCGCATAATCTAATCGCAAAAGTGGGGCCACTTTTGCGGATCATGCTCTAGGATCGTTTGTGGTGTCCAATCCGAACCATTGCCCGATCAGCGTCGGCTTGTTACGCATTTTCCATCCATTGAGGATGTGCGGAACCAAAAACTAATCGACTGATATTCATCAACTTGGAGCGTCAGATGCCAGCGAAGCCGCGCTCGTTGATCGTCGGCAATTGGAAGATGAACGGGCTGCGCAGCTCGTTGGTCGAAATTGCTCACATGGCGCGCGGATATGATTCGAAGTTGCGCCGCGCCTGCGAGTTCATCGTCTGTCCGCCCGCGACCCTGGTTTATTTCGCTGCCAAAGAGGCGCTCGGCTCCCATATCGGTATCGGTGCGCAGGACTGTCACATCGAGGCCAGTGGCGCCTTTACGGGAGAGGTTTCCGCCGAGATGCTCGCAGATTCTGGGGCCACGACCGTCATCGTCGGACATTCGGAGCGGCGAAGCTATTCCGCCGAAACGGATGGGGATGTGAAATCGAAGGCACTCGCCGCTCTGCGTGCCGGCCTCATGCCCATCATCTGCGTCGGAGAGACGAACTCGGATCGCGAGGGCGGGCACACCCTCGCCGTGATCAAGCGCCAGCTCTCCGGCTCCGTACCGGGGAGCGCGGATTCCGAGACACTCGTCGTCGCCTATGAGCCGATTTGGGCGATCGGGACGGGCCTCACGCCCACACTTGCAGACATCGCGGAGGTGCATCGATTCATCCATCGCGAGCTCAATGCCATCCTGGGTTCGCATGGGGCCGCGCTTAGACGCGTGCTCTATGGAGGGTCGGTCAAGCCGTCCAATGCCCGCGAGATCTTGGCCCTCGAACACGTGGATGGGGCGCTGGTGGGCGGCGCGAGCCTGAAAGCAGAGGATTTTCTTGCTATTGCGCGCGCCGCTCCAGCTCCGCATTGACCGCCTCTGCGGAGTGTGCTCGCATTGCCCGACCGGCCATCGCGATTCCCGACAGCGAAGGAGCAAGGCCGCTTCGCCGAGCTGCGTTTTTGACGTTGGTTTTTGCTGATGGGAGAATAACTTAAAAAACATGGCTGAACTGAAATTGAAGCTTTATTTGCAAGAGAGGCGCAGATGATCGCTTCCATTCTGGCCATGGTGCTCGTCGTCGCCGCGGGGCTTGCCTATTCAGCCTGGAGCCTTCGCACGCGAGGTCGCCGGCTTCATGGTGCGCACCAACTCGGGATGAAACCGGACGCGCCTTCACTCATCTCTGATTTTGAAACCGATCCGGGAAATCGCAAAGCCTGAGCGACTCTTCAAAGGTCTCGGTCTTATTCTATCAGAGCGCGTTCCAATTCGATCAAATCAGTAGGGGGGTCTTTTCCATTTTTCGGGAATTCGACGCAAAAGCGGGACCAATTTGCGGACCACGCCGGCAGCTGATTTTTGGCGGTGCGCAGCGTTTCCGTGGCTGCGTAGCCGGCCTCTATGGATCACGTTCTGAAGCTTCTTCCCAACATCAACCCGACCGCGGATGCGATTACCAGAAGGCCAAAAGGGGCCCGCCGCAACCTCCGTGAAGGTGAGCGTCCGCGATACGAAGCGTTTCGCCTCTCCGAAGGGAGCGGCCCGCAAGCCGATATCCCGAACTCCCTCGCAAGCGAATCCCTACCTCCTGCAGACTTCGAAAATTCCTTGTTTCGCATTGTTCGCGACCTGCTTCTTTCGTGCTGTTCGCCAAGGCTGTCGGCATTTCAACGATATCAGCCGTTCGCAGTTCCGCTGACGACGCTTGCGGACACTCTCCAGAGCAGCATCCAAAATAGGGGCCACTTTTTGCGATAAGATCATGCGGAAAAGCAGAACGACAACCTCACGCTACTGATCTCACCTGCATTACGATCTAAGCCGCGGCCGCGATTCGCAGATCGTCGACGAAGCGCCCAAATTCTCGCGCCCGATCGTTCTCCTCGCGCAGGCGCAAAAGGTAGGAAGGGTGCACGGTGACCAGCATGCGCCCTCCGTTTGAGCCGAAGGGTAGGAGCTCGCCGCGCGACCGTTCGATCGGCATCGGCTTTCCGGAAAGGGAACGGGCGGCCGTCGCGCCGAGCGCCACCACGAGGCTAGGCTCGATGATCTCGAGTTCTCGGGAAAGCCACCACCGGCAAATCTCGATCTCCCCGGCATCGGGTCGCTTGTGGAGGCGACGCTTTCCGCGCTGCTCGAATTTGAAGTGCTTCACCGCATTCGTGACATAGACCTCTTTTCGCTCAATTCCGGCCTCAGCCAGCGCGCGGTTGAATATTCGGCCAGCCGGTCCGACAAAGGGGAGGCCCGCAATATCTTCCGCGTCTCCCGGCTGCTCGCCGACGAAAATGAGGCGCGCGTCATCGGGACCTTCACCGAAGACGGTTTGCGTCGCATTTTCCCACAGCGGACATGCCCGGCAATGACGAGCGGCGTCCTGAACGCCCGTGAGGCTCGTCATGTTGACCGAGGCGGCCTGCGCCGCGTCGGCGGGCTTGCGGACGAGCTCGTTCCGGCTTGCCGTGCGCGTCATCATTCGCTTCCGCGGCTGGAAGATGCTTGAGGGAAAACCGAGCCGTCAGTCCCAAAGTTCCTGGAGCGGCGAGGGCGAACTCGGGCCGGCACTCAACGATTGGCTGCGCCAAGTGGTCCGGCCGCTTTTCATTTGTCGAAAAGGCCTGGCCACGACTTGTTATTGGTTTTTGCCGACAAATGGGAACCAAGCGCCGCAATCGATCCACTAGCTTCGTCGCCGCGTGGATCTGAGCACGGCGACAGGCAGGGTGGCGAAGAGCTCTCCGATCGGGACGTTGCGGCCACCCGCACGGAGTTTTTTGCCGGTGATCACGTCCCGCCAAGTCCCGGCGGGAAGTCGCATCGACATGTCGGCCCAGACTCGCGGCGACGGAAGCTCGTCCGCCCCCATCACATCTCCAAGGGTGCGCGAAACCACCACCACCAACGCATCCTTTCCCAAGGAGCGCCTGAAGCCGAGGATGTGGTGGTGCTTGGGCCCCTCGACCTCGAGCGGGTGATAGTCACCATTCGCATAAACTTCTGGAGTTCTGGCGCGATCGCGCATGAGGCAGGCCAGCATATGTTGCTTGATGCGTCCATCAGGCCAGCGCGCCAGCAAGAGGTTGATGCGCTCGGTGCGGCTCAATGCCCGTTCGCGTGCTGCGTAATCCACGGGACGGCGATTGTCAGGATCGACGAGCGAGAAATCCCAGAATTCGGTGCCCTGGTAGATGTCCGGAACGCCGGGGAGTGTGCATTTGAGCGCTGTCCGAGACAGGCTCGTAAGCATGCCGAGGCTCGCGAGACGACTGGCGAAAGGCCTAAATTCGCGTAAGAACCGGCCCCTGGGTTCCAAAAGCTTATGCAGCAACGCCGTGGCGGCCCCTTCGTAAGCTTCGTCCGGATTGACCCAGCTCGTCTTGCGCTTTGCCTCGCGCAGCGCCTTCACCCAAAACGCTTCCATGCGCAGCCCAAACGAGGCGAGCGCGCGCGCATCCTCCTTGCCGCCCAAAAGCTCGATCGGCCACGCGCCAAGAAGCGATTGCAGCAAGATCACCTGATCATTCGCATCCGGGGCCTCGTCGCCTTCCAGAATCATGAGGTGCGGCGTGACGATCTTGCGCCACAAGCGGAGCGCCTCGGCCCAGTCATCGGGAAGCTGCGAGAGCGCCGACAATCTCGCGCGTGCATCCTCGCCGCGCTTGGTGTCATGGGTGGCGCTGCTGATCAGCGTGTGCGGCCAATCCCGCGCGCGTCTTGCATTCTCAGCGTGGAATTCGGCGGGCGTAATGCCGAAATGGCCCGGGTCGCCCCCAACTTCGTTGCGCGCCAGGAGCGGGGCGTAACGGTAAAAGAGCGTGTCTTCGAGGCCTTTCGCCATGACAGGCCCTGTGAGCTGCTGAAAACGCCGCCGAAAACGACGCACGAACTCCGCATCGGGAGCGCCGGGAGGTTGCGCTCCGATGCTCTCGAGCAATGTCAAGGCGATGAACTCGTGCACCGAACGATCAGGCATTGAGCTGTGGCGCTGCGCGCTCGCAACGGTGGTTTCGATCAGCCGCCGGTCCTCGGGCGAAGGTCCATCGTCCCCAATATAGCTGCGGTAGACGGGAAAGCGCGCGATGATTTCTCGCAGAGCATCGCGGATCGCGATAGTGGTGTAGTCCCGCGTTCTTCGGTCGGCGTCGGCGATGCGCTTGAGATCGGAAACGAGGGCCTCGAGCTCGCTCGCGAAGCCTCCTTCCAGCACCTGTTGTTTCGCCTGCCGCAACAAGAAGGCGTAGCTCCCTTCGACCCCCGTGACCTTGCGATACGAACGCTCAAAGGCAGGTCCCGTCTCCTTTTCGGTGAGAACGCCGTCGATAAGGTTCAGCGCGTCGTAACCGGTCGTCCCTGCGATCGGCCAATCCTTCAAATCTTCTCCGGGCTCCAATATCTTTTCGACGACGATGAAGAAGCCTTGGCCGGCTGCTCCCTGGAGCCTGCGCAAGTAATTCTCCGGATCAGCAAGGCCATCTACGTGATCGATGCGCAGTCCGTCCACGCGGCCCTCTCGTATGAGGTCGAAGACCGTCTTGTGCACTCGATCGAACACCTCGTCGTCTTCGATTCTAAGGCCAGCAAGATCATTGATGTCGAAGAAGCGGCGGTAATTGATGTCGCTTGCCGCGACGCGCCAATGCGCCAGCCGGTACGATTGAGATTCAAGCAGGCGGTGCAGCGTGCCGAAACTTTCAGGGACACCGACTGTGCCGTTGATGAGCGTGACGGCGCGGTCGATGGCTTGCCCGAGCGGCGGTGAAGCGGCGACCGCCCGCGAGAGCTCCTCCTTCAAGAGTTCCGCGTCCGCGGGAAAACCGCTTCGTCGCTCCGCGACTGTCTCTTCTCCCATGAGCCGAAGTCTTTCGCTGATCGCGAGGACCTCGGCAGGAGGGGCGGCCTCTTCCAGAGCCGCGAGCGCCCGATCGAGGATGATGGAATAGCTCGGCGGACAAAGCGGAAATCGTTGCTCGAAATGCGTGACACTGAAGCTTCCCGTTGATGCATCGAACGAGAGGGCGAGCTCGCCATTCTCGAGCGCGACCCCATAGCGGTTGCCGAGAAAAGGCACGACGAGCTTGTGGTTCGCGCCGAGCCGTTCCCAGTCGATATCGAAGGCATTTGCATGTCTCGAGAGCTCCCCCCATTCGAGCACGGATTGCCACCACTCATTTTCGGCTCCGATGCCGACATGGTTGGGCACGATGTCGAGGATGAGGCCAAGCCCGTGCGCGCGAAGAGTGTCCGAAAATCGTATGAAACCCTTCTCGCCGCCAAGCTCGGGATTGATCACCGCGTGGTCGACGACGTCATAACCATGGAGCGATCCTGGGCGCGCCTTGTGGATAGGGGAGGCATAAACATGGCTGACGCCGAGCTGAGCGAGATAAGGCACGATCGCCGCGGCATCCCCGAAGGTGAAATCTTTATGAAATTGCAAGCGGTAGGTAGCACGTGGGGGCGGGCCGGCGAGGCTCTTTCCGGAGTTTTGGACGCCTTTCCGTTCGGTCGACCCGCTTGATTCGGCAAGCTCCGTCGAGCTCGGAGCGGCCGAGCCCTTTCCCAAAAGGGAGGCGACAGGCTTGCGGACCTTGCCTTTCCAGCGTGACTTCGCGCTGCTCTTTCCGCGCGGACGAGTAGTGCTGGCGGACCTTGGTCGTCTCATGGGGTTTGCTTCAACATCACGCCGGACCAACTCGGCAGATGTGCAATTTCACCGTCGAGGCTCACCGTCTCGCTCTTCCATATCTCTCGCTCGCCGGCCTGGAGTTCGGCCGCAAAAGGGCGCCCATCGAAATTGGCGAGAAGCCGAAGATCTCCTCTCTCATAGCGCCAAGTGACGTCGACCCCATCGTCGGCGCACTTCCGCCAACCAGCTCCCCCATATGCGGTTCTCATCAGAGGCAGGATTTCGTCGCGGCGCAGCCGAAGGAGGCGCTTCGTCTCTGCGAGCACTTCGGTGTGCGGGGATGCCAACCGCTCGTCCCAGCGCAGCACCGACTTTAGCGCGGTCGCCGCAACAGTCGGGTCGGGAATTTTTTCCGCCGCGGACTTGTCCGCGAAGGCGCGAAAGCGAGAAAATTCCCGCCGACGTCCGTCGCGCACTTGAGCGGCGAGGTGATCGTCATCACTGAAATCGACGAAAAACAAGAACGGAGAGGAAGCCGACCATTCCTCGCCCATGAAGAGCAAAGGAATCTGCGGCGAGAGCAACAGGACGGCGCGCGCGAGCGAAAGCTTCAGCGGATCGGCAAGGTGAGAGAGGCGCTCGCCGAAGGCGCGATTGCCTACCTGGTCGTGATTCTGGAGGAAGGCCACGAAGGCTGAGGGCGGCAAATGCGCGGAAGGCTCTCCTCGGGTTTTTCCGTCGCGATGCGACGAAGGCTCGCCCTGATAGGCGAAACCTTCAGCGAGCAGGCGGCCGAGACGCGCCACGCGGTCATCAGCATAATCGGCATAGTAGCCTTCGCTCTCGCTGGTCAGCAGGCTGTGCCAGACATGGTGGAAGTCATCGTTCCACTGGGCCGTGTAGAAGCGCGGCCGGCCACGGGGGTCACGTTCCAGCCAGCGAGCTTCATTCGCGTCATTTTCCAAAACGAGGTGCACCTCGCGTTTCGGAAAGCCCTGTCGTACGCTCGATGCGATCTCGGCGAGCACATGGGTGTCGCTCTCGTCCATGATCGCATGGACCGCATCGAAGCGAAGTCCATCGGCATGGAACTCCTCGAGCCAGTAAAGGGCGTTGTGAACGAAGAATTCGCGAACCGTCCGACTGCTATTTCCATCGAAATTGATGCCGTTGCCCCAAGGCGTGACATGCCGTTTCGTGAAGAATTCGGCCGCATATTTTTGGAGATGATTTCCCGAGGGGCCAAAGTGGTTGTAGACCACATCGATGAACACCATGAGGCCAAGCGCATGGGCGCGGTCGATCAAGCGCTTGAGCTCATCGGGCGTGCCATAGGCTGCATCGGGCGCGTAAGGGAGCACGCCATCATATCCCCAGTTCCGGCGCCCCGGAAAATCGGCAAGTGGCATGAGCTCGATCGCCGTCACGCCGAGCTCGGCAAGGTCCTCGAGCCGTTTCGCCAAAGCCATGTAGCTGCCCTCCGGCGTCGCCGTGCCGACATGGACCTCATAGAGGACCGCTTCCTCGAAAGGGCGCCCCCGCCATTGCATATCCCCCCACGTGTAGCCCCGGGGGTCGACGACCGCGCTTTGCCCTCGCACATCGTCGGGTTGAAAACGCGAGGCGGGATCGGGGACGAGCGGACCATCATCGATCTTATAGGCATAGCGCGTGCCGGCTTGAGCTTGGGGCACAGTGAGTGAACGCCAGCCCCCACCAAGATCGGGGAGCGCATATTCCTGATCCTCAAGGACAAGCGACACCTTGCGAACGGAGGGCGCCCAAAGCGAAAAGCGTGTTCCCTCCGGCCCGCTCTCCACGCCGAAAGGCATGGCATGGGCTCGCTTCATGGGGCGGCACCTTTTTGCTCGGCGTGCTGGAACAACATGAGGCAGCGCGGCTCGAGCGAAAGGCTGCCGCCGGGTGAAAGAACGATCGGCGGCCCTGCCGCTGAACCTGTCTCGGCGCGCGTGTCGAAGACGCAAACCCACCTCGCGCCTGGAAAATCCGGATGCAGGCGGAATTCCTGCGCTGCCGTGGCCGCATTGACGAGAAGAAGGAAACGCTCCCCGTCGGGGGCATCGTTACCGATTTGCATGCCGAGCGTACGGCGGTTGCCATCATTCCAATCATCAGCCGTCATTTCGCGTCCTTCGGGCGCGAGCCAATACACGTCCTTGAGCGAAGTCTCCGCCACGGGCTTACCAGTGAGAAAGCGGCGACGCCGAAACGCCTCGTGCCGGTGGCGCAAATGCACCAGCGCGGCCGTGAACAACGCAAGCTCCTTGTCGCTTTCCACCGAATGCCAATCGAGCCAACTCGTCTCGTTGTCCTGACAAAAGGCGTTGTTGTTGCCTTTCTGCGTGCGCGAGAGCTCATCGCCCATGAGAAGCATCGGCACGCCTTGCGACAGAAAAAGCGTGGCAAGGAGATTGCGCTTCTGGCGGGCGCGCAAGGCGCGAATGCTCGGATCTTGCGTCGCGCCTTCGGCACCGCAATTCCAGGACAGGTTGTTGCCGTGACCGTCCTGGTTGCTCTCGCCATTTGCCTCGTTATGGCGCTCGTTGTAGCTGACGAGGTCCTCGAGCGTGAACCCGTCGTGTGAGGCGACATAGTTGATAGAAGCGGAGGGTTCACGTCCGCTGGGCTCGAAGGTCTCGTGCGACCCCGTGATCACGCGAGCAAGTTCGGGAAGCTTGCCGGAATCTCCCCGCCAGAAGGCGCGTACCGTATCGCGGAAGCGATCATTCCATTCGCTCCATCCCGGTGGAAAGCCGCCAAGCCGATAGCCGCCGCTGCCTACGTCCCAGGGCTCCGCGATGAGCTTGACGCGGCTGAGCTCCGGGTCCTGCCCGATCGCGCGCAAGAACCCCGCATGAGTGGAGAAGTCGAATTTGTCGCGCGCCAGCGTCGAGGCGAGATCAAAGCGGAAACCGTCGACATGATAAATCGCTCGCCAATGGCGCAGCGAATCGAGAGCCATCTGCAGGACGCGAGGATGGCTGAGATCAAGCGTGTTCCCGGTTCCCGTCGAATCCCAGAAGTAGCGTGGATTGTCAGGCGAAAGCTTGTAGTAAGAAGCGTTGTCGATCCCGCGAAACGAAAGCGTCGGCCCGAGGTGGTTGCCCTCCGCGGTGTGATTGTAAACGACGTCGAGCACGACCTCGATGCCGGCGTCGTGGAGCGAACGAATGGCGGCCTTGAGACCAGCGACTCCGGGCTCGCCGAGATAGCGTGGCTCGGGCGCGAAATAACAAAGGGTCGAATAGCCCCAATAGTTGCGCAAGCCTTTTTGCACCAGGAACCGATCATCGACGAAGCTCTGGATCGGCATCAGCTCGAGTGTGGTGATTCCGAGCCGGACGAGGTGCTCGATGACATCGGGATGTCCGAGGGCGGCGTAGGAGCCGCGCATTACCGGGGGAAGGCCCGGGTGAAGCTCGGTCAGACCCTTTACATGGGCCTCGTAAACGGTCGTGTTGCGCATGGCATGCCGAGGCGAGCGGTCGTCGCCCCAGCGATGCGAAGGATCGTGGACGACGCATTTCGGCATCATCGGCGCGCTGTCCCGACGGTCAGGGGTGAGATCGGCTCGTTGCGCGCCGAGTCGATAACCGAAGACGGCGTCGTGCCAGCGAATCGAGCCGTGCAGAAGCTGCGCATAAGGATCGATCAGCAGCTTTTGGGGATTGAACCGATGGCCGCGATTGGGGTCGTAGGGACCGTGAACGCGGTAGCCGTAAAGCTGGCCCGGTCGAATCCCCGGCAAATAGGCGTGCCAGATCTGATTGGTGCGGGAGGGCAGCGAAACTCGCTCGAGCTCACGCCGGCCCGCCGGATCGAAAAGGCAAAGGTCGACGCCGGAAGCGTGAGCCGAGAAAAGTGAGAAATTAACGCCGCGCCCGTCCCAATTCGCACCCAACGGCAGAGGTATTCCTTCTTCGACTTCGCGACCGCCCGCGCGCGAAGTCCGTCTCCTCAGGCTCGCGAGCCCGACTTCAGTTCGACTAAAAGGGCGAAGCAAAGGGGCAACCGTCAGGCGCGAGCGCGGGCACAGGCGGCAAATTCAACGCATATCGCGTTTTTCAGAGGCATCAGATCTCTCCCGGCTCGCGCTGACAACGCAAACCGCGTGACCCCGCAAAGAGTTTCGCCGCCTGCCGGTAAAGCCCTTTCGAAAACTGCTTTTTCTTTGGCTCTTCAAGAATAAATCCTCCTTTTCTTTGTTGCCACGCGGCCGGGAACTTTCAGAGAACCAGAAACGTTAAGCCGTCAAACTTGGGATGCTTTAGCGGAGGTGGCCCATGGACGGACTTATTTACCTCATCGGATTGATCGTGGTGATCATGGCTATTCTTTCATTCTTCGGTCTTCGCTAAAAACCGTGCGAGGACGCGATGAGCGACACGACGATCATTGACGATGCCATAATCGCCGAGACCAGCGTCAGGCGATATCTGCATTTCAGCGCCATTATCGGCGGTGCGCTAGCCGGTGCCGCGGTCGGCACCGTTCTCAACGGCTTCGGCGTGGCCATCGGTCTCGCCGTGAGCTCGACTTCCCCGACTTGGCGCGATACCTCCATGGCGCTGGTGCTGTTGACTGGGCTTTTCCTGCTCTTCGTCTCTATCGTGAGCAGCGGGATCGCAGGCTATGTTGCGGCACGCGCCGCTCCTCCGGAGGCCATGGAGCCCACTGAGGAAGGCGAGTTCCGTGATGGATTGAACGGCTTGGTGGCGTGGGCGCTTGCTGTACTGCTCACCGCGCTTCTGGTTTACGCCGCGGCTCAGCTCGGCTCGCACGCAACATCGCCTTCAACGACGACTGCGCCGAATGCAAGCGCGGGGGAAAATCTTCTCGCCTTCGATCTCGACCGGCTGTTTCGCAGCGACGCAGCCCCCGAGCCGAATATCGCCTATGACCGAGCTCAAGCGGCTCGCATTCTCCTCACCGCCAACAGCCATTCCGGGATGTCGGCGCAAGATCATGACTATCTGGTGCATCTTGTGAGCCGCCGCGCCGGGCTGAGCGCGGCCGATGCCGGCCATCGTGTGGACGATGTCGTCGCGAGCGCAAAAGATAATGTCGCCCGCGCGCGCCGGTCGGGGGTGATTCTCGCCTTCATGGCGGCGGCCGCAGCCTTGATCGGTGCCGCCATCGCTTGGTCGGCCGCCGTTGCGGCGGGACGCCACCGCGAGGGCCTCGGAGCGTCGCATCTTTGGAGATGGGATAGAAGGGCCGGCGCTTCGCCGTTTGGTTGAGCGGAAATTTAAGCCTGATGAAACGGCTGGTGCATGCGCACCGGCCGTTATCTTGCGCGGCGCAATTGCGGATGTTTTTGATGACCACGGGGAGCGCCTTGGGTGTTTTTTTCCACATCCAAGCCGCTGGGACATCGTTCCTGAAGCGATGCTTCCCATCCGAACACGCTTCGACCGCCGTAAAGCGGAGAGTTCTCCCGCTCCCGTTGGAACAGATCTGCCAGCGGCGGTCCTGAAACGTGACGCTCGAGCCGTCTCGCCTGCTCGTCGAGGCGCTTGAGGGCTGCCAACTCTTCGCCTTGGCCGAGCTTGGCATTGCGTATCGCGGATTTCAGCACGTTGATGGTTTGATCATAGACCTTCACCGGAACCGGGAAGGGATGACGGTCCTTGCCGCCATGCGCGAACGAAAATCGCGCGGGATCGGCGAAGCGATAGGGCGCTCCATGCACCACCTCCGACACCATGGCGAGAGCTTCGATCGTGCGGGCGCCGACACCCGGCATGAGGAGAAGCTCCGAGTAATCGTCTGCCCCACGCTCGGCTGCCGCCGCAAGCGTCGCATGCAGGCGTCGAACCAGAACGTCGCTCGGGCGGACATCATGATGAGCCGGCATCGACAGGTGCGGAAGGAGCGGCTGTGCGGATCGCGCCCGCGACCGAGGAGCGACGGACGCGGCGATAAGGCTAGAGGCCTCGCGCGCAATCCGATCGGGTGAAAGCGACATCAAAAGATCAAGCTGGCCGAGGCGGGATGGCGAGGCGCGCTGGTCCGTGAGATTGATGATGTCGCCTTGCTGCTCGCCTTCGATCGCGGCGTGAGGCGCGTCAACGAAGCTTTTGAGGCCCTCCGATTGCCAATGGTAGCGTCGGGCCTGCCGGCTCGTCCCATTCATTCCTTGTTGGACGACCACCCATTGCCCCTCATCCGTCACGATGAAGCCGTGCAGGTAAAGGTCGAACCCGTCCTGGACGGCGGCGCTGTCCACCTTGGCGACGAGACGGCTGGCACGCGCGAGGGCGTCACCATCGAACCCGACGCGCTCGCCGATCGAGGTGAGTTCCTGCGGTGTCTGGCGCGAATGCTTTCCGCGGCCTCCGCAAACATGAATTCCGATTTCGCCCGCGAGCGGCGCAAGTCCTCGCTTCAATGCGCCGATCACGCTCGTCGTGATGCCGGAAGAATGCCAATCCATTCCCATCACGGCCCCAAAGGACTGGAACCAGAAAGGATGCGCGAGCCGCCGTAGATATTCATCACGGCCATAATGAAAAACGATCGCCTGCGTGATCACGGCACCAAGGCGCGTCATGCGGTCAGCAAGCCATTTCGGCACTTTGCCGCCATGGAGAGGCAGATCGGCGCTTCCTGTCCTTCGAACCATTTATTTCCCGGCCGCTTCGTCGAATGCGGATCACTTAAGCATGATCTCAAACAGTGGGAAGACAGTTAAAGGAAGCGTCACCATCCTCGGAGTCGCTTTTCTTGGAGGAACATGCCCCTTCTCGCAACGTTCC
>JAFAQA010000321.1 GCA_019246665.1 Hyphomicrobiales bacterium | reverse complement strand
CCCCGCGCTCGACATCACCCGTTCGGGCACGCGCAAGGAAGAGCTGCTCGTTCCACCGGAAGTCCTCAAGAAGATGTATGTGCTGCGGCGTATCCTCAATCCGATGGGGACGGTGGATGCCATCGAGTTCCTTCTGGACAAGCTACGCCAGACCAAGACGAATTCGGATTTCTTCGAATCGATGAACACGTAAAGGCAAGACGAGGATTTTCCGGGCTGGCCTTCTGCGATCGATGGGAAATTTCTTTCGTGCAGTGGCGAGCTCGCCCCAGAAATTCCCGTGAGCAGACCGTCGCGGTTTTGCTTTCCCTTGTGATCGTGCGAACCGTCGATGGTTGCTTTTGGCAGCGAGGGCGAAGGACGCAAAGCCGAAACGGCAAGCGCTGAGCCCGCGTCCTGACTGGGGTTCGAGTCTGCGCGCAGATGTGAACTGCCAGCGAGAACGCTCTGCGTTGAGATGAGATCAGGAGCCGCAGGCTATCCTCTTGATTTTTCGCATGATCTTATCGGAAAAGGCAGTCCCTTTTGTGAGTCACGCTCGAGAGGCGTAGATCAACAGCCAAGCCCGGTTGATGCCGAGGTGAACGGCTGTTACGTCACGCCGGGCGTGGGTGGCGTCGGTGTGCCATTGGCGCCTTGATGTGCGCATGAGGAGCAGCCGTGAGCGATACGATCTTCGCGCTCTCTTCAGGTCAAGGACGGGCAGGGGTGGCCGTGGTGCGGCTGAGCGGCCCGGCAGTGCGCGAGACGTTCCGATCCTTCGGCGGAAGGATTCCACCGGAGCGCCGGGCCACCCTCTTGAGCCTTCGGGACCCTGACGGCGGCGATCTGATAGACAAAGGCCTTTGCCTTTATTTTCAGGGGCCGCGAAGCTTCACCGGCGAGGATATGGGGGAATTCCAGGTCCATGGCGGCCGTGCCGTTTTGGCACGGCTGCTCGATGCGTTGACGAATTCGAAGGGCCTGAGGCCGGCGGAAGCCGGTGAATTCACGAAGCGAGCCTTCCTCGCTGGTAAGCGCGACCTCGTGGAGGTCGAGGCCCTTGCCGATGTGATCAGCGCCGAAACGCGAGGTCAGCTCAAGCTTGCTCAAAGGCTCGCCTCGGGCGGCTTGTCGGATCGCGTCGGGCGATGGCGCAAAGAGCTCGTCTCGACGATGTCCCTCGTGGAGGCGGCGATCGACTTTTCTGACGAGGCGGATGTCACGACCGATCCGAGCGTTGATGTTGCACCGCGCGTAAGGAGGGTCTTGGGAGAAATTGAGGAGGTGCTCGATGATGGGGGGCGGGGTGAGCGCCTTCGCGAGGGCGTGACCGTTGCGATCGCGGGGCCGCCTAATGCGGGCAAATCGACCTTGCTCAATCTGCTGGCGCGTCGCGAGGCCGCGATTGTCTCTCCCTTCGCGGGAACGACGCGCGATGTGATCGAGGTTCACCTCGATATCGGTGACGTGCCCGTGACCTTGGTCGATATGGCGGGCCTGCGCGAGGGCGGAGACGTCATCGAGGCGATTGGGGTTACAAGAGCTCAGGAGCGGATAGCGAAAAGCGATCTCGTTCTATGGCTGGAACCGGTGACCGAGAGCGGCAAGGCGCCACCCCCTTCAGGCGCCAATATCTTGCGCCTTAACACCAAGGCGGACCTCGCCTGCGCGAGCTCGACCTCTGACGCGCTCTCGATCAGCGCCGTAACGGGTGCCGGCCTCACCGAATTGCACGATTGCTTGATTTCTCATGTGCGGGAGCTTGCAGGTATGGACGAGAGCGTGTTGATCACGAGAGCCCGGCAGCGGACAGCCCTCAGGAATTGCGCTGAGGCGTTGGAGGGATTGAGTTCTCAAAACGGCGCGGTCGCGATCGAGCTGCAGGCCGAGCATTTACGCGGCGCGCTCCGCGCCTTGGGGCGTCTCGTCGGGAGTGTCGATGTTGAGGAGGTGCTGGGCGAAATCTTTGCCTCATTTTGCATAGGGAAATGAGATTCCCATGTTTCACGTGAAACATCCCGGTGCTTCATTGGAGAATGCGCGCCGGCGGGTTGTCTGCTAATACCTGCGATTGCAATAGGTGACTCGAGTACTTTTCGCGTCATGGCCGGGTTTCGGACCCGGCCTTCCACGCCTTTCTTTAGGAAGGGAAGAGGGAAAGCAGTCGTGGATGGCCGCACCAAGTGCGGCCATGACGATGCGTCAGCCGTCATGACCGGGCTTCGGCCCGGTCATCCATGCCTTCCTGTAGGAAGGGAAGAAGGGAAGTAGGCGTGGATGGCCCCACCAAGTGCGGCCAAGTGCGGGATGACGCTTGATCACCGTATCACCTACCCACGATTCTAAGTACTAGGAACCCGTTATGAGTGATTTTGATGTGATCGTCATCGGCGGGGGCCACGCGGGGACCGAAGCTGCCGCAGCCGCCGCTCGCATAGGCGCACATACTTTGCTCCTCACCCTTAAGCCGGAGGCTTTAGGGGAAATGTCGTGCAATCCTGCGATTGGCGGGATCGGGAAGGGGCATTTGGTGCGCGAGGTCGATGCGTTCGACGGTGTTATGGGGCGTGCGGCGGACCTTGCAGGGATCCAATTTCGGGTTCTCAATCGACGCAAAGGCGCAGCCGTAAGGGGACCACGGGCGCAATGTGATCGCTCTCTTTATCGAAAGGCTGTTCAGGGGCTCATTGCGGAGGTGAACGGGCTCAGAGTTGGCCAGGGCGAAGCAGCCGACATCGAGATCCGGGACGGAAGGGTCCATGCGGTTCTGACCTCCGACGGGCGCAGGCTCACTTGCGGCGCTGTCGTTGTGACCACGGGCACTTTCCTGCGCGGGGTCATCCACATCGGTTCGGTAAAAACCGCGGCTGGGCGCATGGGAGAACCCCCGTCTGTCGCGCTTGCCGAGCGGTTTCTCGGGCTCGAATTGCCCCTCGGAAGATTGAAGACCGGCACACCACCTCGGCTCGACGCTCGTTCGATCGATTATCGAAATTTGGAACTGCAGTCGGGCGACGATCCTCCGGAGATGTTTTCCGCCGATTCGAGCGGGCCGGTCAATCCGCAGGTTGCATGCCACATCACGCACACGACCAGGGACACTCATGAAGTGATCCGGGCCAATCTCGAGCGGGCAGCAGTGTTTTCCGGCGACATTGAAGGTCGCGGACCTCGTTATTGCCCTTCGATCGAAGACAAGGTGGTACGATTTCCGGATCGGGAGGCCCACCAGATATTCCTCGAGCCGGAAGGCCTGGATACGAACTCGGTCTACCCGAATGGCATCTCATCGTCGCTTCCGGAAGCGGTGCAGCGTGAGTTCCTGGCGACCATCCCGGGCCTGGAAGGGGCGCGCATGCTGCGCCCCGCCTACGCGATCGAATATGACTATATCGATCCGCGCGCGCTGCGGCCAAGCCTCGAACTGAAGAAGGTGGAAGGGCTGTTCCTCGCCGGGCAGATCAACGGCACGACCGGATATGAGGAAGCCGCGGGGCAAGGCGCGGTGGCGGGCATCAATGCGGCTCGCAGGGCCGGCGGGACGGAGCCGGTCTCGGTGCCCCGCAGCCAGGCCTTCATTGGCGTGATGATCGATGATCTCGTGACGAAGGGCGTGACGGAGCCCTACCGCATGTTCACGTCCCGCTCCGAATACCGGCTGAGCCTTCGCGTCGACAACGCCGATGAGAGATTGGCATCGTTCGCCATTGCGCTCGGCTCTGTTTGTGCCGAACGGCGCTCTAGGCACGAAGCGCGGATGCGAAAGCTGAGTGTTTGGCGTGAGCTCCTCGGCAAGCTGACCGTCACCCCAAATCGGGCCGCAGCTTTCGGCCTCAAACTCAATCAAGATGGAGGGCGCC
>JAFAQA010000135.1 GCA_019246665.1 Hyphomicrobiales bacterium | reverse complement strand
AAAGCATCGGCGTCCATCTCGAATAGGACGTCCCCTTTCGAAACGTGTTGCCCGGGCACAAACAAGATTCGGCTTAAGACACCGTTTACCTGAGGCACGACCTGGACCCATTGGCGTGGGACGACGACACCGTCGAATTTTTGTTCGAACGCCTCCGAAGCGATCCCGACGCGCGGGAACAACCAAATGGCGATAGACAGTGCAAAGACGCAAGCAGATCTCGCGCGGCTGTGAAAGTAGAGGAGCGCGCTTTTGACGACCTTGGCGCTCCCCCTGTGACGAATGCGGATGATGGCAAGATCTTTCATGCGATCCTCTTGCTTAGCCGGCCTCCTCCAAGCGGCATAGCCGTCCGAGCGATCTGAGAGCGGCCGTCTTCTCGCGATAGGCTCACCTGGACCTTCCTCCACGCTCAAGTTTGCTGCCGTTGTGATCGATAATCAAGGTTTGCACCGGTCGCCTTCGACGAAGCAAGTCGGCGAGACTTTGTCCGAGGCCTGGAAAAGCGCCACTCGGTTTTGCTTCGAGCACGCGGATTCATAAAACATCATCGGATGCGCAATATACTTCACCACCCTCCACGATCCATCAACTGTCCGTGGCAGTTTACTTTCAATGTTCCCGCTACCGGACGCACGTAAGCACATCCTCAATAGCTCGGTAACCCGTAGCCATCTGCCCTTAAAGCCCAACCGAGACTACGCGAGCGTCTCCCCGCGCTGAGAAGTCACGCGAAGCATGGCCTTAAGGCTCCGTAACCCGGATTATTCGATGATGGTTTTTAGACGGAATACCCCCAGCACCGTCACGAAGGGCGAGCGGCGCGTTGAGCTAAGAACGCTCGCCCTTCACTCACATCATCAGCTCGAGAACTGAGAATCTTGCCGCCGCTGGAACCCTTGTGGCTTTCGTCCCCGAAAGATGGCGTGCCCCGCCAGCAGCCACTGACAGTCGACGCCGATGAATCCCGCTTCCGCCAGCCAGGTAAGTTGTTCTGCGAGTGTCGACGGCTTGTCGATGGGATCGCCATCGGGGTCGCGGAAAAAATTCCAGCCAAGCCGCTCGAATTCGACGAACGCCCGCAAGTCGCCGTCAAGGGCCAGCGCACGCGCGCGCACCGTCTCGTCCCACTGCTGGGCAGCCACATTCAGGCCGAGAGAATCGGTCGGGCGCACGATGTCAGCGATGACAAGCACGCCGCCGCTCGCAAGCGCCTCCGCCAAATCGCGGAATAAAGTGCGCTTCTGCTGTCCATCGAGATGATGGATCGCGAGCGAAGAGATGATGGCATGTGGCAGTTCGGGGAAGATGCGCCAGTCACGTCCAGCAAGGTCAAACTCCGCAATCGTCAGCCGATCGGCATGATCATCGCAGGACTCTTGCGTCCGCGTTCGCATCGCCGCAGAGCCGTCGAGGGCGAGCAGCCGGCAAGTCGGAAACCGTTCCAGCAATGCGCGAGCGAGTAGCCCTTCTCCGGAGCACAGCTCCACAAGCAGTGCGCCCGCCGGTGGTGGAGGGATGAGGTCGGCGATGATGCTGATCTGCCGCTCGCGATCGGGCACGAAATAGCGACCGTAGTCCAAGAAGCTGCGGGAGCTGCCTTCGTCCCACCCCTTCACTCGTCTTGAGCGCGGCTTCCTTCTCGGTTTTACCATGCTGTCTCCAATCTCACCGCGCTATTTCCTTAGCCTCACTCCCGGCCCGGCCCCATCAGCATCGAGCAAGGTGTCGCTTGCCTGTTCGAGCGAGAGACGCAAGGCGACGAGATCGGCTTGGCTGAGCGGAGCACCGCCGCCCTCTCATCCTTCGGCCTTCTCTCCGACCTCGATCACCTTGAGCGGAACTGCGCAGCCCTGCACGTGCGGAGGGTTGTCGTTGATGCGCTTGCCATCTCGTCCGGGAAAGACCGCTTTTGTTTTGGCGCACTTGCATCCAATCGCTGCCGGTGTTGCGGCCAAGCCCCTACCGCGTAGGCTTCTCCTCAATCGGGGATTGTTGCCGGACAGAGGACTCCGCTTCTCGACCCTTACCGATCTGGATCTCGCGTCAAGCACCTCAGGATGCGCTTGCGGCACATCGACATGATGCTCTGGCGCTCCGATGCGCGGCTGGGGGCAACGGACCGCAGATCCCCGTTCATTAGGCGCGCTTTAGAGGGAACGAGTTATTGCGGACATGCTGCGGACGCGGACCCTCCAGATGGTTCAACTAGGTCGTGTATCACGCGTCCTGTTTATGAAGGCTCTAGTTTATTGGTGGGCGCACAAGGATTCGAACCTTGGACCCGCTGATTAAGAGTCAGCTGCTCTACCAACTGAGCTATGCGCCCTTCAGGTTCGGCGTCGCCGTCCCAAGAGGGGGGCTCGATACCAAACCGGAGGAGGGGAGTAAAGGTCAAATCCGGAAAGCTTCCAGCGACTTGAAACCCCTCCTCAAGCATTTAGGAAAGAAACCTCACATCGCATAGGCTCGATTGCTATCCTTCTGCAACGAGCGCGAGCACGCGCAAGGGACTTCCCGAGCCATGCTCGATCTTGAGCGGGGCTGCGAAAATCACGGCACCCGTCGGCGGCAATTGGTCAAGGTTGCAAAGGCTCGCGAGGCCAAAGCGGTTTGCGCCATGCATGAGGTTGTGCGCCGGGAAAGCCGGCTCAAAGGAATGGGCCTGGCCCGCATCGGTGCCGACCGCCTCGACACCCCAGCCGTTGACATCGCGCTCTTGCGTGAGGAAGCGAATGGCGTCGACATTCGGGCCGGGCACATGCGGACCGTCCTCCTTCATGTTCAGGAATGCGGAAGGGTCGGTGCGCTTTGACCAGTCGGTTCGCATCAAGACCCAATTTCCTCTGGGAATCTTGCCGTGCTTCTTCTCCCAGGCGAGGATGTGCTTGGGTGTGAGCAGGAATTTCTCGTCCTTGGCCGCTTCCTTCGAGCAATCGATGACGCAAGCCGGCGCGACGAAGCGTTGCACATCGATCGTGTCGGTGGCGCCGTCCTGATAGTCCTTGCCTGAGACCCAGTGTATCGGGGCGTCGAAATGCGTGCCCGTATGCTCGCCGCAGGAGATGTCGTTCCAGTACCAGCCCGGCCCCTTATCATCGTAACGCGAGATTTGCGAGATCGAGAAGGGGCTCGATTGAGCGAAAGCCGGCGGAAGCTGGATGACCGCTGTCGAGGGCTTGAGCGTTTGCGTCAGATCCACGATGCGAATCTTGCGCTTCGCGATTTGCTTCGCGAGTTTTTCGAGAACTGCCGTCGTCATGATGTGTCTCCTCCAGACGTTATTCTAGCTTGGGCGGACGGCGCATCTCAACTGCCCGTTCGATTGCGCGCGAACCCGCCTCAGCTTCACCCCGTGAGGGCGGCATTGGGAGAGGAGGCAACCGACCGGGTCACGTCGGCATCGCGCCGAGCAAAGGCGCTCGTCGCGGAAGCAAAGCCTCGTGACACAAGGCCGATGTCGTCGGCCAGCACAGTGAGGCGATAGCCCTGGGCGCGCCGCCTCGCCGCGCCCTCCACCGAAGTCGTGAAGATGCCGCAGGGCGTCCAATGTCGGCGACAGGCGTCGAGGATCTCGCGACAGGCGTCCTCGTGACGCGCCTCCATTTGAGGAAAGACGCCTAGCGAAAGAGCAAGATCTCCCGTTCCGATGAAGACGAGGTCGACGCCCTCGACGGCGGCGATCTTGCGCGCATTTTCGAGGCCCCTTGCCGTTTCGATCATCACAGCCACGATGACGCTGCGCTCGGATGCGGCGTGATACTCGACGAAATCCGCGAGTGGGCGCGCCCCGCCTCCCGATCGCTCGCCTTGGGGAGGGTAGCGCGCGGCCTTCACGGCTCGCCTCGCCTGCTTGCGAGTTTCGACGAGTGGCACGATCACGCCCTCTGCGCCCGCGTCGAGAGCCTGGCCGATGGCGAAAGGGCTGTTCTGGGCAACACGGGCCAGGACGGGAATTTCGGGCGGAACGACGCCGATGGCAGCTTCGAGCCCCTGCCGATCCCATAAGCCATGCTGAAGATCGAGCACGATGGCGTCCGGGCGCGCACGCCCTGCGATCTCGGCAAGGGCGACCGAGCCGAGCGACAACCAGATCACGCCAAGATAGTCGCCTCGATCGATGCGGTAGCGCAAATTCGAGCGCTTCGGAACGAACATGGGCCCTCCGGACCACCCGGATTGCCGCGAAGCGCAAGCCACCCGTCCAGGTGAACGTTAGGAGCGAGGAGCGAAGAAGGTCAATGTCTTGTGGCCGCTTCAGTTAACGCTGAAACTCGGTGTGCGGAAGGGTGGGGCTTCGCCCTCACGCGCTCTTGTGGCAAAAAGCATTTTCGGTGGCACGCGTGTTTCGCGGCGAGCATTTGAGGGCTGATGCGCCATGATCGCCAGTTGGACGGTCATCCTCGCGGCACTTGTCTATTTATGCCTCCTCTTCGTGGTGGCGCAATATGGCGATCGGGGCGGCAAATCCTGGCTCGCTGGACGCCCGCGCGCCACCATCTACGCGCTCGGACTCAGCGTCTATTGCACCTCGTGGACAATCTATGGCTCAGTTGATTTTGCCTCGATAAACGGGATCGCGTTTCTCGGCATCTACGTTGGGCCGGCCCTCGTTTTTCTTTTCGGCACGAGCTTTCTTACGCGCATCGCGCGCATCGCGAAGTCACAAAACTCGACCTCGATCGCCGATTTGATCGCATCCCGTTACGGCAAGAACGAGCTCGTCGCCGCGGCCGTCGCGCTCATCGCGCTTGTCGCTGTCATCCCTTACATCGCTTTGCAGCTCAAGGCGGTGTCGGCCTCGTTGACGGCGCTTCTCGCTAGCCTCGAGGGAGGCTCCAACGCCGGCCCGCTCCTGCTCTTTGGCGACCTTTCGCTGATCGTGGCCCTCGTTCTGTCGGGCTTCGCCATCGCCTTCGGCACCCGTCATATCGACGCGACCGAGCATCAAGACGGGCTCATGCTTGCCATCGCGATGGAAGCAATCGTGAAGCTTTGCGCTTTCCTGATCGTCGGCCTCGTGATCGTCGCGCCGGCTTGGCTCGACCGATTGCCGGCCGCCATGGGCGAAGCGGAGACGCGGTTCGTGCCCTGGCGCCTCGCCGATCCCGTGAGCTTCCTCACCATGGCGGGCCTTTCGGTCGCGGCCATCCTGCTCCTGCCGCGCCAGTTCCACGTGACCTTCGTCGAGAACCGCAGCATCGAGGATATCAGGCGATCTTCCTGGATGTTCCCGCTCTATCTCGCTCTTATCAATCTGCTCGTGCTCCCGATCGCATCGGCAGGCCTCGCGCTCGCGCCGCGTGGCGGCTCGGAGAATGCGCTGCTTTTGCTCGCCGTGCCGCTCAGCCGCGGTGAAACGGCGACCGCGCTCATCGCCTTCATCGGCGGCCTCTCGGCTTCGACCGCGATGGTGATCGTCGATTCGATCGCGGTCGCGATCATGATCTCGAACCACCTCGCCGTGCCGCTCGTGCTGCGTTTCAACTCGGCGCGCAATCGCTTGCGGGATACGGCCCGCAACGTGACCGGACGAAGCGCCACGATCGGGGATATGACGGGCTTCATCCTCGCCGTGCGCCGCGTCGCGATCTTCGCGGTGGTGATGCTCGGCTATCTCTATTTCCGCAACGCGCGCGGTGAAGCGCTCGCCGCCATCGGGCTTTTGTCCTTCGCGGCGATTGCCCAGATTTTCCCGAGCTTCCTCGCGGCGCTTTTCTGGCGAAATGCCAATGCGAGAGGTGCACTCTGGGCTCTCGGCGCCGGAAGCGTTGTCTGGATATACACTTTGCTGCTGCCGAGTTTTGCGGGCTCCCGGCATGGGCTCGATCTTCTCCTTGCGCAAGGGCCGATGGGCATCTCTTGGCTTCGCCCCGAGCATCTTTTCGGCCTCAAGCTCCCGCCCTTGACCCATGGCGTCTTCTGGAGTCTCTCGGCGAATCTCACGGCCCTCATCCTGGGTTCGCTCAGTCGAGGGCTGACCAGGATGGAGCGCGTCCAGGCGGCAGTCTTTGTCCGCCGGACAGCTCGCGAAAATCAACCGGGCTTCGCCCGCCGAGAAAGGGTGAGCATCGCCGAATTGCGTGACACGGTCGCGCGATTTCTCGGGCCTGATCGCGCGAGACGTGCTTTCGAAAGCTTCCTCGGAACCTCCGGCTCCGCCGTTTCGCTGAGCGCGCCGGCGGATGTCGAGCTGGTGCGGCGTGTCGAGCATCTTCTGTCCTCGGCGATCGGGGCTGCCTCCGCCCGCCTCGTGCTCGCCTTGCTTACGCGCCGTCCAACCGTCTCGAGCCGCGACGCCTTGCAGCTTCTCGGCGATACCTCTGCCGCCTTGCAGCAAAAGCGCGATTTGCTGCAGCACGCACTCGATCACGCCCGCCAGGGGATCACGGTGTTCGATGAGCAAAGGAATCTTCTCACCTGGAATCGGGCTTGGCTCGAGCTTTACGATCTACCGTCGAGTTTCGTGAAGGCTGGCGTCAAGCTCGAGGAGATCGTGCGCTTCAACGCACGGCGAGGTCTTTATGGCGAAGGCGACGCGGAATCCTTCGTCGAGATGCGGGTCCGAAGCTTCTTCGAAAGCACGGATCCGGTCAGGTTACGGCTTTACCCGTCGCGCGCCGTGATCGAGGTTCGGTCCAGTCCGCTTCCGGGTGGCGGCGTGGTGACGACCTATACCGATGTCACGGCGAGCGTCATGGCGCAGGAGGAGCTCGCGGTCGCCAATGAGACGCTCGAGGGACGCGTCAAGGAGCGTACCCGCGAGCTCGAACGCCTGAATTCCGAGCTCATCCGGGCCAAGGCGCTCGCCGACGAGGCGAATGCCTCGAAGACACGCTTCCTCGCCGCCGCGAGCCACGACCTCCTTCAGCCCCTGAACGCGGCCCGCCTTTATGCTTCCGCTTTCGCCGAGCGTCCGCGCGCCTCAGGCGCCGCCGAACTTGCAAGGCATGTGGATGGCTCGCTTGAAGTCGTCGAGGGTATCATTTCCGAGCTTCTCGACATTGCTCGCTTTGATGTGGGCGCCATGCGATCCGAGATGGTGCCGCTGCGCCTCGATGAGCTGTTGCGCGAGCTCGAGCGCGAATTCAAGCCGCAGGCTTCGGCAAAAAGCTTGAAGTTGCGAGTCGTCAGGTCGAGTGCGGTCGTGAGCACGGACAGGCTGCTGCTGCGCCGCCTGCTGCAAAACCTGGTGTCGAATGCGATTAAATACACGAGCGTTGGTGGCGTGCTGATCGGTGCGCGTCAGCGAGGCACCCGTGTTCTCGTTGAGGTTTGGGACAGCGGTGTCGGCATTGCCGAGGCTGAGCAAGGCGCGATCTTCGAGGAGTTCAAGCGTCTTCCAGAGGGAGCACGGCAGGCGCAAGGGTTGGGCCTCGGACTCTCGATCGTGCGTCGTATCGCCGATCTTCTCGACACGCCGCTCGAGGTTCGTTCGAGACCAGGACGAGGCTCCGTGTTTCGCCTCTCGCTTCCGATCACCTTGGAAGCCCCGAGGCGCTTGGCGCCGCGGCGCCTCGCCGTCGGACGGGGCGGCAACCATGCGGGCTTGCGCATTGCCGTCATCGACAATGAGCCATCGATTCTTTCGGGCATGCGCACATTGCTCGAAGGCTGGGGGTGTATCTGCATCCTCGCAACGAATGTGGAAGATGCCCTGGAACGTCTCGTCGAGCATGGACCTCCCCATTTCATCATCGCCGATTACCATCTCGACAGAACCGACGGCCTCGCCGGGATTGCAATGCTGCGGGGGCATTTCGGGGCGAGGATCCCCGCCATTCTCATCACAGCGGATCGCGATCGAAGCTTGCGCCAAAAGGCAGCGGCGGAAGAGGTCGACCTCCTTCATAAGCCCTTGAAGCCGGCGGCGCTGCGGGCCCTGCTGACGCGCAAGGCCGCACTCGCGGCCGCGGAGTGACGCGATTTCAACCTTGATGGAGGCGGATCGCGAAAATCAGAAGGACCGCGCCGGCGCGAAGAAGCAGTAGACCGGAGTCTGAGACCCGTCCGGATAATTTTTGTAGAAGATCCAATAGTCGCCGTCTTGCGAGGGCAACTCCCGCCCGTAAGCGAGCACTTGCGCATAGCCCTCGACATGCCAGCCATCGGACAAGGCATGGACTTGCTGAGCGGTCAGATGGTGCACGTCTTCGGGACCGCAGCACGACTTCTTGACCCAATCGGGAACGGGGGCGCCATTTGCCCAAAATTCGTGGGCATTGGCCGGGGCGGTGAAAGTAACAAGAAAAGCGACAACAAGGGCACGCATCGCAGCCTCCATGAAGCCGTTCCGATGCGTGAATTCCTCCCCTCCGCGCCCCGGAAACGGCAACGGACTGAAGCCGGCCTGTGGACCTGCCTCCGGCCGGCACAAGTCTACGCTTTTGTCGGCGTGAGGTTCCCTGCTTTCGCCTTGCGTCCGCTCCGGCGAGCAAAGGATCAGGTGCTGCCGGAGCGCGGTCTCTCGTCTTCGGCAGTCACCTTGCCCAGGCGCAACTCGGCCTCCTGG
>JAFAQA010000127.1 GCA_019246665.1 Hyphomicrobiales bacterium | reverse complement strand
GCCCTGCTCGGCCCACGGGAAGGCGAGATCGCGGCGCTCAAGCAACTTTTCCGCCTGGCCTACCGCGAAGCCTCGACCCTCGCTTATGCGGACGCCTTTCGCGTGATCATGATCGCCTTTGCGATCGCGACCCTCCTCGTGCCCTTCCTGCGCAACATCGCCGCGCCGAAAGCGGCGATGCGCGACGCGCATTGAGGGCCGCTGCCGCCGGAAACGACCCCTGATGTGGATTGAGCGGCAAGCTACTGCGCGTAAGAGGGATCCTTTCGGTCGAGCTGTCGCTTGAGCTCCTCGAAATGGGCGTATGCCATGCCCTTGTAATCCTCCCAGCCGCGTGCGGTTTTCTCGGCAATTTCGCGCGGCATGACGTTGAGCTTCTGGCCCGTCGAATAGGCGAGAACCATGGTGCGGCAGGAACGCTCGAGGAAATAGAGGTCATCGAAAGCTTCGGCCACCGTGTTGCCGGCGACAAGGACACCGTGATTGCCCATGATCATCACGGTCTTGTTGCCCAGCGCGCGCGCCAGGCGCTCGCCTTCCTCTTTGTCGTCCGCGATGCCGCCAAATCCGAGATCGATGTGAGTGCGCTTGTAGAAGCGGGCTGTGTTCTGGTCGATGGGCTTGAGCTCCGGATCAGCGAGCGCCGCGAGCGCGGTGGCATAAGGCGGATGAACGTGAAGAATGCAGCGTGCATGCGGGAGGGCGGCGTGAATGCTGCCGTGAATGCACCATGCGGAGGGATCCGGCGCGTTGTCTCGGTTCATGGTTTCAGGATCATCGCTGTCGAGCAGCAGAAGATCACTCGCCTTGATGGTCGAGAAATGTCGCCACCGCGGGTTCAAGAGGAATTTCTTTCCGTCGTCGGTGACCGCCAGGCTGAAGTGATTGGCTACGGATTCATGCCAATCGAAGTCGACGGCGAGGCGAAAAGCAGCGGCGAGATCGACACGCAATTGCCACTCATCCGTATCCCGCGATTGCGCGTCCCGTGAGACTCGCGCCTTGAGGCTGCTGACCTGTGACATCGCTCTTCTCCGATCTCATGCCAAGCTCGTTGAAGGCTTTGCAAGCACCTTGCGGCTTGCCGAGCCAATCACGGGTGAGACCCTGACACGGCACGCCTCGACAAGCAATTCGAGGGACTGATCCAAGGCAACCGCTGGACGCTCATCTTGCTTTTCAAAATGGAATTCCTGCCCGCAAAGCGGGTTGACGGGGGGTTTATTTGGAATACTTTCCAGGAAGAGTGGCATGTTTGGCTCGCCGATCCTGATCGGTTTGAGTTCCGTGGAGCCCCGTACACGCAGAGCTTCGGAGTTTGCTCATGTCGACCGATATTTCTCACCTCGTGGTGTTCGGCGACAGCTTGTCGGACAACGGTAATCTTTTCCGTTTCACCGGACAGCCGGCGCCACCCTATTGGGAAGGCCGCTTTTCGAACGGGCCAACCTATGCCGAGCAGCTCGCCAACGAGCTCGGCGCGCACCTCGACGACCTCGCTTTCGGAGGCGCGACGGCAAGCGGGACATCGCCGGTCGCCAACCCGTCGCCGATCAATCTTCCCGAGCAGATCGCGGGTTATCTTTTGCAGCTCCATGGCCGCAGAGCGCCCGCCGACACCACGGCCGTGATCAATATCGGCAACAATGATTACATCAATTATCTGGAAAGCGGCGGCTCGACGTTGACGATCCCTGAGCTGGTCCGGAGCGTGACGAAGAGCATCGAAAACGCCATCGACGTCCTCACCGCGGTTGGCGTGGAGAAGATCGCGCTTTTCACGCTGCCCGATTTGAGTGTCACGCCCGAAATTCAAGGACTCGCGCAAACACTTGGCCCCCAAGGGCCGGGATTGCTCGCGCTTGCCCATGAATTGGGCGTCCTCAACGAGACGGCCATGCAACAACTCGCCGCCTCGAATCCGAATGTGGAGCTCGTCGACATTTTCAAGCTCTCGGAAGCGGCCGCGGCAGATCCGCTGAGCTTCGGTTTCACCGATCCCAACATCCCGATGCTGAGCCCTCTGTCGGCCGGCTTCGCGCCCAACGAAATCGCGTCCTTCGATGGCCTGCATCCGACTTATGCGGCGCACGGCGTGCAGGCCGCCTTCGCGGATGCAGTTTTGACATCGGACCACACGCAATTCCTGGACGGGACGAAGAGGGTCATCCACGCCCATAACGGCAACGATTTCATTTTTGCGACGCCGATCGACACGGCCAATAGGAGCCTCAGCGACAATTACACGATCTATGGCGGCACGGGTAACGACTTGATCTTCGCCGGCCCCGGTGACGTGACCGTCCACGGTGGCAGGGGCAACGACCTCATTGCTGCCGGCTCCGGCAACGCATCACTTTATGGCGGGATCGGTGACGATGTCCTCGCCACGAACTCGCTAGGCTCGAACTTTCTCGACGCGGGCACGGGCAATGATGCGCTCATCGCCAATCGCGGCGGCACCAACACGCTCGACGGCGGAAGCGGCAATGATCTTTTCGTGCTCAAGGAGAATGCGAGCCTCGTCGACGCGAATGGCTTCGACTTCGGAGCTCAGACGATTGTGGGAGGAGGTGGGGACGATACGCTTCGTTTCATCATCAACGATCAGAACTCAGGTGCAGAGAACGCCCTTTTGGCGGAATTCCAAAGAGTTGAAGCGGCGTTCGATACTTCCGTCGCCAAGCATCAAACAGGGACGTTCCAGGTGGACGGCTTGCACGTGTCAGGCATCGACAGCGTTCAGCTTCAGATTGACGGTGTCTCGAACAACCCGAACACGCCTTACCTCATCACCCACAGTATCGCGTTTTCTGATGGACAAGCTGCACCGGTCGGAAATGCACTGGGGGGCCTCCTGCAAACTGCCCAGAACTGGGGTCTTCTGACGGTTTGACCATCAATCCGCGCCGTTCGATCTCGCGAATTGCAGGCCGCTCTCAAGCGCCGCGGCTCGATTGAGTTCCGCGCGCCGAAGCGTGCGGGCTTTCCGAGCAAGGCCAAGCCGGTCTTGGCGAGGCGTCACGTCTTGAATCACAACGGCGCCTTCGGCCGGGATTGAGAAAGGATCTCCTGCATGGGGTTCAAGGTTCAAGTCGGTCCCCAGCAGATCGCCATCCATCAGGGGCAGACCGTGCTGGTCACCGAGCCTGACGGGCAAGTGAAATGGCCGAGCACGAGGGGTCTCTATTTCCGCGACACGAGAGTGGTCAGCGCCTGGGCCGTTTATGCCAATGGCGTCGCATGGGACCTGTTGAACGGCGGCGCCGTCGGTCCGCATGTCGCGCGCATCTTTGCCACCAACCGTGACTTCTTGACCGAAGATGGTCCGGTCGCGGCGCGAACGCTCGGCCTCATGATCAGTCGCCATATCGAGGGCGGGCTGCATGAGGACGTAGATGTCGTGAACAACAGCCAGGTGCCGGTGCGCTTCAATCTCGAGATCGCGATCCGCGCCGATTTTGCGGACATCTTCGAGGTGAAGAGCGATCGCATCGTGCGGCGTGGCCGGATCACCACGACATGGTCGCCGCGGCGCCAAACGCTCCACGTCACCTATCGCAACAGGGATTTCGTCCGCGAGATGATCGTGCGCACAGCCAAGGGGGACGGGAAGACGACGGCCAACACCAATGGCCGGCTCAGCTTCGATATCGCCCTGAAGCCGGGCGACACCTGGCACCGCTGCCTGATGTACGATTTGGTCGATGGCGACAAATCCATCCGCGCGCCGCGGCAATGCTCGCATACGAGCGCCACATCCGATCACGCCGTCAAGATGGACGAATGGCGCGACACCGTCTTGAAGATCGACACCAGCAATGAGGAGTTCTATCGCTGCTTCAATCAAGGCGTCCAGGATATGGCAGCTTTGCGCCTGCCGCTTCCCGGCACCGATCACATGGTGTTCGTGCCGGCGGCGGGATTGCCATGGTTTCTGGCGCTCTTTGGTCGCGACACGCTCATCGCCTCCTTGCAGACGATGATCGTCTATCCTGAATTCGCGATGGGCGCGTTGGAGGTGCTCGGCCGATACCAGGCGAAGGAGCGCGACGACTACCGCGATGCCGAGCCCGGCAAGATCCTGCATGAGTTGCGCTATGGCGAGCTTGCGCATTTCAAGCTCATTCCGCACACGCCTTACTACGGCACCGCGGATGCGACGCCCCTCTATCTCGTGGCGCTGCACGCCACCTGGCGCGCCACGGGTGATCGTGGGCTCATCGAAAGGCATTTGCCGATCGCCGAGGCGTGCCTCGCCTGGATCGACAAATACGGCGACCGCGATGGCGATGGATTCCAGGAGTATCAGACGCGCTCGTCGGCCGGTTACGAGAATATGGGGTGGAAGGATTCCGGCGATGCCGTGATGTATACGGACGGCACGCTAGTGCACGGCCCGAAGGCGCTCTGCGAGCTGCAAGGCTATGTTTACGATGCCTGGCTGCGCATGGCCGAGATCTATGACGTGCTCGACAACAAGCGTCGCGCCACCGCCTTGCGCAAGAAGGCGGCGGCGCTGTTCAGGAAATTCAACGAGGTTTTCTGGGACGAGAAGTCCGGCTTTTACGCTTATGCGCTCGACGGCGACAAGAAAAAGGTCCTCTCCGTCGCTTCGAATGTGGGACAATGCTTGTGGTCCGGCATCATCGCGCCGCAACGCGCCGCGGCCGTGGTCAAGCGCCTCATGCGCAAGGACATGTGGAGCGGCTGGGGTATCCGCACGCTCTCGGCCGATCACCATTCTTTCAACCCTTACAATTACCAGACCGGATCTGTCTGGCCGCATGACAACTCCATCATCGCGCTCGGCATGCGCCGCTACGGCTTCGCGGCGGAGGCGGCGGCGGTGGCGCGCGACATCAGCGGGGCCGCAAGCCATTTCCTGTTGAACCAACTGCCCGAGCTTTATGGCGGGCTGCACCGGGACCCGACCAGCTTCCCGGTGCAATATCTCGGCGCCAACGTGCCGCAAGCCTGGGCGGCCGGCACCCCCTTCATGCTCCTGCAAGCCATTCTCGGGCTGCAGCAGGATGCGCCGCGCGGCAAGCTCTATGTCGATCCGGCGCTTCCCGAATGGCTGCCGGATGTGACGCTCACCGATCTGCGCCTCGGCCAGCGCCATTTCGCCATCCGCTTCTGGCGGGAAGGCAAGGAGACGCAATTCAAGGTGTTGCATGGCGACCCGCGCGCGGTCGAGCGCATGAGCATCGTGCTCTCGCAAGCGGTGGAAGGGGGGCAAGCCGTCAAGAAATCGAACAAGGCGCCGGCATCTGCTTGAGGATAGATAACTGTAGGGTTCCTGGATAAATCGCCGCGCAGCCGACTTGAAGTTCGCACAAATATGTCCGACCCCAGGCCCATGACCGGCAATCACCCCTCGCCGGCTCAATCCTCCACCAGCGACTTGAGCCTCACCAATGCATCATCCCATCGTTTCGAGACATGATCGAGATAGGTCTTGAGATCCTCGATCGGCCTTGGCTCGAGCTCGAAGAGGCTCTCGCGGCCCTTGCGCAGATTGCGTACTATCCCTGCATTCTCCAGCACCCGAAGATGCTTGGTGATCGCCTGCCGGGTTAGTCTTGAACCTTGCGCAAGCTGCGAGATCGATCGGCACCGCCGATGGCCGAGCTTGCTGATGAGCGCAAGGCGCGTCTCATCTCCCAGCGCGGCAAAAACCGGCGCGTACGCCTTACGGGCGTGAAAACCTCTGCGGCTACGTGCCGACATGGCGCTCGATATTCTTCATCTGCTGGGTCCAGCCGTTCTCGTTCATGCGGAAGGCGAGATCACGCCGCGAGCTCGGGAGCTTGTCGAAACCCGATTCCGTGAGGGTAAGCCGCGTGCCGGCCGCGATTGGCTCAAGCCTAAACTCGACGAGCGTGGGCGTTTCTATCGCGTAATCCACCTTCGGGTCGACGGCGTAAGGGTGCCAGGTGAAGGCGAACACACGCTCGAACTCCATCCTCTGTACAGTCGCGTGCCAGGTGAGGTGCTCATAGCCAGGATGAAGGATACGGCCGCGCGCAACCTTGCCCACCACGAACGGGCCGTCCATCTCGACGCGAAACCACTCACCGAACTCGCGGTGATCGGTGAGCGCACGCCAGACGCGAGCCAACGGCGCGTTGAGCTCGATGCTCTTCTCGATACGATCGCTCATGCGCAACCCCCGGGTTGCTCATTGCATACGCCATGTTGGTTTGATGCGCAACCTTTTCGTTGCGTGCCGTTTTCCAGGAGCGTACCGCGACCGCAATGCCGTCGAGTGCACTTTCGGTTGGCTCAGGCGGTCCCGAAGAATCGCTACCCGATAAGTTCGCTTGACCAAGACACCCGCGCCATAGTCTGCATCGTTGTCCATCATCTGCGACTGGTGATGAGTCGCAACTGTTAGTGTATGCTAGGCTAATTCAAGCTGCGGCGGGCTGGAGGGAGTGGTATGCAGGGGTCGGCAGGGTCACTGACCGCATCGCGGGACCGGGCCCTTGAAATTCTTCAAACCGTTTTCGGTTATGGCGGGTTCCGTCGCGAGCAAGCGGCGATCATCGAGCGCGTCGTGGCGGGGGGTGATGCGCTCGTCCTGATGCCGACGGGGGGCGGCAAATCGCTGTGCTATCAAATTCCCGCGCTGCTGCGCGATGGCGTCGGCATCGTCGTCTCGCCCTTGATCGCCTTGATGAAGGATCAAGTCGATGCGCTGCGTCAAGCAGGCGTGCGCGCGGCTTACCTCAATTCGACGCTTACACCCTCTGAGGCCGCCGAGGTGGAGCGCGGCATGCGCCAAGGTGCGCTCGACCTTGTTTATGTTGCGCCTGAACGCCTGGTGACGCCGCGGTGCCTTGACCTTTTGTCGCGCTGCAAGGTCGCGCTCTTTGCCATCGACGAAGCGCATTGCGTCTCGCAATGGGGCCATGACTTTCGCCCCGAATACCTGCAATTGCGCATTTTGCACGACCAGTTTCCCAAGGTGCCGCGGATCGCCTTGACCGCGACCGCCGACGGTCCGACGCGACGCGACATCATCGAACGGCTCGTGTTGGGTGACGCCGAGATTTTCGCCGCCAGTTTCGATCGCCCCAATATTCGCTATCGCGTCGTCGCAAAAGCCGAGGCGAAGTCGCAATTATCGACATTTCTCGAAGCGGAGCATTCCTCCGACGCCGGTATTGTCTATTGCCTCTCGCGGCGCAGGGTCGAAGAGGTTGCGACCTGGCTCTGCGCCAAAGGTCGCGTCGCGCTCCCCTACCATGCCGGGCTTGATCCGGCGGTGCGCGAGCGCAACCAGGACCGCTTTCTCAAGGAAGAAGGAATCATCATCGTCGCGACCGTCGCCTTTGGAATGGGCATAGACAAACCCAATGTGCGGTTTGTCGTCCATCTCGATGCGCCCAAAAGCCTTGAGGCCTATTACCAGGAAACCGGCCGCGCGGGGCGGGACGGGCTCCCAGCCAACGCCTGGATGACTTATGGCATGGCGGACGTGACGACGCTTCTCAAGTTGCTTGACGGCGCCAAGCTCGAGGAGCGCCAACGCAGCATCGAACGGCACAAGCTCAACGCGCTCCTGGGGTATTGCGAAACCGTCATCTGCCGCCGCCAGGTATTGCTCGGTTATTTCGGCGAACGCGAGCATCCGCCCTGCGGCAATTGCGACAATTGCCTGACCCCGGCACGGACGTGGGACGGGCTGGTGACGGCGCAAAAGGCGCTGTCGGCAGCAGCTCGCACCGGACAGCGCTTCGGCGTCGCGCATCTTGTCGACGTTTTGCGTGGTCAGCTGACGCAGCGCGTCCGCCAGCTCGGGCATCATCGTTTAAAGACTTTTGGCGTCGGCAGCGAACTCGAAAAAAAGGAATGGCAATCGGTTTTCCGGCAGCTTGTGGCGCAGGGACATCTGGAAGTCGATATGGAGGGGCATGGCGGCCTGCGTCTCGGCGAAACCGGGCCGGCCGTGCTCCGCGGCGAAGTGCCGATTGCCTTACGCAGTGACACAAACGAACCTAAAAGCCCGCGCCGCGGCGATGTTCCGCGCGACGCTGCCGCGCCGGGCCGATCACTTTCTTCTGTCGACGAACCGCTTTTCCAAGCGTTGCGCGCACGGCGCTTGCAACTCGCGCGTGAACAAGGCGTGCCGCCTTATGTCATTTTTCACGATGCGACCTTGCTGGAAATGGTGCGACGCAAGCCCACCGATTTAGCCGCCATGGGCGAGATCGCCGGCGTTGGCCGCAACAAGCTCAATCGCTACGGCGCCACGTTCCTCGCTGCGATCGCCGGCACCACCGCCTAGCATTACGGTCACAGTGCACTTAATTACCTCCCGCCTTCCTACTGCGCAAAGGGCGGCTTTGGCCCGCGTTTGCGTGGCTTGAGGTTGAGGGCGGTTAGACACTCGATGCGAGCGGCGAAGCGCTCATCTCGGCGGCTTGGTTGGCAGCCTGCGCTCCAACCGGTTCGGCTCACGGCTGCTCGAGACTGCATCTGAAGCTGATTGCGGCGGCGCTTACATGTCCCTTTAAAGGGAATCGTCGCTGTGCTCTAATTATCAAGGGACGATTCGAAAAAATGGAAGCGATTTTCCCGACGAGTTTTGCTAAGCCCAAGCTCGGGCCTGACAGAAGGACAAAAACGCATGTTCACGCACGTGATGGTCGGTGCCAGCAGCATCGCCGCCTCCAAGAAATTCTATGACGCCGTACTGGGCGCCATAGGTATCCCGGAGGGCCAAGCCGATCCGAAGGGCCGCATCTTCTATCGCACGAAAACCGGCGTGTTCGGCATCAGCAAACCAATCGATGGCAACGCGGCCACGCCCGCGAATGGCGGCACCATCGGCTTCGCGTGCGAGAGCCCCGAGAAAGCCAAGGCCTTTCACGACGCTGGTGTCGCCCATGGCGGCGAGAGCGTCGAGGATCCGCCAGGTTGGCGCGAAGGAGCGGCTGGCAAGATCTATCTTGCCTACCTACGCGATCCGTCTGGCAACAAGATCTGCGCGGTGCATCGCGCCTAACACCGATTACGGTGACGGTGCACTAATTTCCAAGCCCTGCCTTCCTATTGCGGAACCGGCGGCTTTGGCCCGCGTTTGCGCGGCTTGAGGCTGAGGCCCGTTAAACATTCGATGCGAGCCAAGAAGCGATCATCTCCTAATGGCCGGCCGATGCTCTCGGCGGCACGCAGACGGGCGTACACGTCTATTTCCGGCTCCAGGGCAAGCAAGTCCGCAAAGCGGCGGAAGCGCCGGCGCACAGGTGCTCGCGCCGTGATCCCGTCGTCCCTGCCGGTAAAATGCGCGCGGGTGCTTGACCAGCGCCAGTCCTGCGCGCGGGCGACCAGACGCGCGCGCACTGGATTGAGCGAGACGTAGCGCAACACGGCCGCGAGGTGATCCTCGTCCATGACGGCCGCGCCGAAGCGGCCTCGCCAGAAATGACCGGTGCGGCGGCGCCGCGCATGGATGATGCCCGCATAGCGCCGATGCACGACCGAAAGCGCGCGCCGCAACCCGTCGGGGTCGGACGGCACCAGGATCAGATGGACATGATTGGGCATCAGGCACCAGGCCCACACCTCGACACCGGCGGCGCGACAATGCTCCGCCAGGAGATCGCGGTAGAGCTCGTAATCGTCATCGCCGAAGAAAGTGCGTGCACGCCCGTTTCCGCGTTGCGTGACAAGATGGGGAAGTCCGGGGATGACGAGGCGGGCGAGACGAGCCATGTTCCATCCTGGCCTCAGCAATGCAGCGCTGTCAATTAAGTGCACTGTCACCGTAATTCCTCCAGGTGAGGTGCTCATAGCCAGGATGAAGGATACGACCGCGCGCGACCTTGCCCACCACGAACGGGCCGTCCATCTCGACGCGAAACCACTCACCGAACTCGCGGTGATCGGTGAGCGCACGCCAGACGCGAGCCGACGGCGCCTTGAGCTCGATGCTCTTCTCGATACGATCGCTCATGCGCAACCCCCGGGTTGCCCGTCGTGATATCGCGTACGGCAAAATGCGCAACCGATTTGTTGCGTTTAACCGAGCTACGTGGGTTCGATCGTGGCCCGGCTGGATTCCGGTGCCGGGGTCAGCCGCTTCCGCCGATGCGTGCAGATCGATGTCCACAAAACCATCACCGAGAGGAACCTCGATATTCGGCGAGGGTTGTCTCGTGAAAAATCCCATCGGAGCGCGAGGTTTTGCCATGCCAGATTTCGATGTCGCCCGCAGGAAGTTCGTGCTCGCCACGGCTGCCGGCCTTGCCCTTACCGGAACAGCAGCCGCCCAATCGCGAACGGACGAAGGACCAAGGACGCTGGACGGTAAGCCGATGCCGGAGCCGGATCCGGAGAAAAGTGCTGGCCCGGTGAAGCCGGGGCGCGGAAGCGTGCTCACGGGCAAGGTGGCGGTGGTGACCGGTGCCGCGCGCGGTATCGGTCGCGCGATCGCCGTCGAGCTCGCCGCGAACGGCGCCGACGTCGTGGCGCTCGACATTGCCGGGCCCGTCTCGACCGCATCGAATGCCGAACCGGCAACACCCCAGGAGCTCGACGAGACGGTGCGGCAGATCAAAAGCTTCAACCGGCGCGGCGAGGCCGTGAAGGCAGACATCCGCGACATCTCGGCTTTGCGCAAGGCCGCCGATAAGGTCGAGCGGGATTACGGTAAAATCGACATCGTCGTGGCCAATGCCGCGATCCAGCGCTGGAAGCCTCTGCTTGAAATGGAGGAGGCCGATTGGCGCGACGTGATCGACAATAACCTCAACGGCACGGCGAACACCGTGCGCGCCTTTGCCCCGAAAATGGTGGCGCGCCACAAGGGCCGATTCATCCTGATCTCGTCCATGCAGGGCAAGCACGGCACCAAGGATGGGTCGAGCTATTCGGCGTCAAAATGGGGGATTCTCGGCCTCATGAAATCGGCCGCGATGGAACTCGGTGAGCACAACATCACTGTGAATGCCATCCTGCCCGGCCTCGTCGATACGCCGCTCACGCGCTACGATAAGCGGTTGAGCGAGAGCATCGCCGAGACCGGACGCAAGCCGCCGGAGAAGCCGACGCCGCAAGAGGCCTGGGACATCAGGGCAGCCACCGTGCCGCTGAAGGTTGGCTGGCTTCAGCCCGACGACATTTCTCCGGTCGCTGTCTTCCTCGCCTCGGACGCCGCCAACATGGTCACGGGCGCCGAGTATGAAGTGACAGGGGGCGACAGCGCGAAAA
>JAFAQA010000113.1 GCA_019246665.1 Hyphomicrobiales bacterium | reverse complement strand
TCAGGATATCTTTTTGTTTTTTCCGCATGATCTTATTGCAAAAGTGAGACCACTTTTGCGGATCATGCTCTAGATAAGACCTCGGTGACCTTTCTCCGCCGTGCCGTCTGCCTGCGCGTTGCGCCTGTCAAAGTACGTCCAAAGCCGCCAACGACTAACCATGGCCGCAGCCCATCCGGGCCGCACACACATCTCAAGCGCCCGCTCTAACGCGCAGGTCCGCTGCGGGACCCCCTCGATCCATCGGCTCACGGCCTCGGGACATGAGCTGCCAGATCGTGAGCACAAGACAGATGATCATCAGCGGGACGTAGTAGGCGAGAATAAGCCAAGTAACTCCGCTGACCTGCCCCAGGGTATGACTCGCGATAGCCTCCGGCATCCCGGTTCCGATATCCCAGAAGGTCTCGACAATCAGCAGCCAGACGAGAACGGTAGAAAAACGCCCCCGGTAGCGCAGCGAGATCAGCGTCACGAGCGCCAGCAACATGCCGGCCACGTCGCCGATGACATTGTGATCGCGCGCACCGTCGGAAATCGCGAAGCCTGCCTGCTGAGCCGAGTAGAGTTGTAGAGCCAAGTTGCGAAACATGTGAACCCAGATCAGCGACGTGAGGGCCTCAGCTCTGGTCCGTGCCCTGAGCCAGGGAACGACGTACCAGAACGCAAACATACCAAATGCAATCAGGCTCAACGCTTGAGCCGTCAGAATAGCTGAAGTCGCGTTCATTGATGATGACCTGATCTGCCTAGCGTCGTACCGGCGTAAAGAAGTTGATCAGGTTCCCGTCGGGGTCCCGGAACAGCATCGACCGGTTGCCCCACGGCTGATCGGTTGGTTCCTGAACCCACTCGCGCACAGCCGACTGAAGACGCGAGCGCTCAGCGTCGACGTCTTCGACCTGAAATTCCAATATTGCGCTACGATTAGCTGCGGGAGTCGCCGCGCCAACGTTATGCGCATTGACCGCACGCTGACTACAAAGCGCGAGGATACTCCCGGACGTGCGGAACTCGACAAAATCAGCATTTCCGGCAGGGGGGATCCCGGTAACTTTCTCATAGAATTGCGCCAAGCCGGTGACGTCTTTGGTGACAATTCTGGTGGACGAGAGCTTCATACTGCCCCACCTTTCGGAGTTAGGGATTGGAGGTTGCAGAACGATACTGTATCGTGCTTATGATACGATACTGTGTCGTGCTGTTATGAGTCAAGCAGAAGGAGCGACGTGTCCGAGCCAGAACCAGAGCTAGAGACGATGGACAAGCGCGTTCAGCGGTCAAAACAGACCGTATTGGCAGCCACATATAAGCTCCTGTCGGAAGGTGGTATCGGCGGGGTCAGCGTCGACGGAGTGTCGCGGCTCTCCGGCGTCTCGAAGACGACAATATACCGGCATTGGCCTTCTCGTACGGCCCTGCTCCTTGATGCTTGTTCGAAACTCGGGACCGGGCCCACGATTCCAGACACGGGCAGTCTCAAAGGCGACGTTACGATGCTCGCCAAGCACCTTGCCCACGAGCTGCAATCCGCCCGATGGCCTGCCGTTCTGCCGTCGATCATCGACGCCGCCGAGCGGGATCCCGATTTAGCGCAGCTTCACGCCGGACTTCACGCGGGACTGATGGCTCCGTTCCTCGAAGTCGCCGAACGAGCTCGGAAAAGAGGGGAATTGGCACCAGGTCAGAAGGCCTCAGAGATCGTGGCCGCAATCGTCGCGCCGTTCTTCTACCGCCGCTGGTTTTCCCGAGAACCCATCGACGAGGAATTCGTAAAGAGCGCCGTTCGGGACATCGTCGGAAGGTCAAAATACAAATAGCAGCTGCGCCCCTCACGGAGCGTCGCGTTAGTCGGTGTCCGCTCGCGCTGAGCACCGGCCCCAGCTACAACCCCGCCGAAGGGCAGCCGATGCGCCGCTGGGGCCGCGAAGCGCCGCTCACTTGATCGAACCAGGTGCGAATCTGCGGCGCGGCGTGGAAGACGGTGTCGTTGTGATCGTAAGGGCCGAGGGTGACAAGCTCAGCCGCCCCTTCGCGCGAACGCGCCTCGGCCATGAAGGCCTTCGACTCCTACGGCGGCGCGCCTGAAGTTCCCAGCATCGGCAAGGCTAGTCTAGATAAACTTTATTTTCGCGCGTCGGACAAGGCTCTCTTGCCGAGCAGCGTAAAGACCACGCCAAGAAGCTGATCCGGGCTGAAGGGTTTGCCCAATAACAGGTTTTGCCGAAATTCTTGGGGAAGCGCATCGCGCCCATAGCCGGTGACGAAGGCAAACGGAATCTTCTCCCGCGCGAGCGAGATAGCGAGTTCGTCGACAGGTTGCCCACCCAGATTGGCGTCGACGAGAGCAGCGTCGCATTGGCCCTCGCTGATGAGCTTTTTTGCAGCCTCGACCGTTCCCGCGGGGCCGATGACCTGGTAACCGGCATCCAGGAGGCTCGTCTCGATGTCCATCGAGAGCAAGACCTCATCCTCGATAACCAGGATACGTTTCTCGCCCGCCACCGGCATTTCAAGCCGCGAGCCGGGAAGTTTCATGGCGGCATCCGCCGTGGACAGCAATAGGCCCGGCGGGCTCTCGATTTGGAGAGGCTCCGAATAAGGCAGGACGATTCGGCACCGCAGGCCCTGATCCGCATATTCGACCGACACACGGCCGCCGCAGGAAACAACGCTCTGCTCGATGAGCGTCGTGCCGAAGCCATGTCCCGATGGCGATGACACTTTTGGCCCACCAGTTTCGATCCACTCGAGTCGAAATTCGCAGGCTCCGTTCAGGCGAAGATCCCAGCTCGCAGACAACTTTCCTTCGGGAACCGAAAGGGCGCCATGCTTTCGCGCGTTTGTTCCAAGCTCATGCAGGACGAGCGCCAACTTCACCGCGGTTTGCGCATCGAGGATGAAGGAAGGCCCTGAATAAGTAACGCGTGGGTCTTCATTCGATCCGAGCGTGACTTGATCGCGAATGAGCCCAGAGATTTCCGCGCCTTGCCAGGAGCTCTGCGTGAGCAGTGTGTGAGCGCGTGCTAAGGCTTGGATGCGCCCGCTGAAGCTCGAGACAAATTTCTTGGGGCTTTTGGCATGGATCAGCGATTGGCTGGCAATCGCCTGGACTGTGGCCAAGGTGTTCTTTACGCGATGATTGAGCTCCTCGAACAAGAGGCGCTGCAAATGTTCGGCATTCCTGCGCTGGGTGATATCGCGCGCGACCTTTGAGGCCCCGACCACATTGCCGAGCTTGTCGCGAACGGGTGAGACGGTGAGCGAAACATGGACGCGCCGGCCGGATTTCGCGGAGCGAACCGTCTCGTAATGGTCGATCCGCTCACCGCGGCTAAGCCGGGCCAAGATCACATCTTCTTCCTGCAGCAGCTCCGGCGGAATGATTTTGGAAATGTGCTGCCCGATCATCTCTTCTGCCGAATAGCCGAAGATGCGCGCAGCGCCGCTATTCCAGGTTTTGACCTCACCGGTAAGCGTCTTGCTGACGATGGCATCGTCCGAGGACTCGACGATAGCCGCAAGGCGCGCCTTTTCGATATCCGCGTGGCGATGCGCGGTGACGTCCATGAGCAGATTGATGGCGCCTGTGATCCGCCCAGATGAATCCCTGAGAGGCGTGGGAAATGGCGCGAAAGGGATCCGCCGCCCGTCAGGTCTCTCGAGGATGGCTTCTTCGCCGCGGACGGGACGACCTTCCTTGAGAGCCACCGCCATCGGGCATTCGTGATGGGCCATGGGGCGACCATCGGGGAAATACAAACGCCAAGACCCGCACCAGAGGTCCTCTCCAATCTTCGGAGAAAGCCCCCAAAGCTCCGCAGCGGCGCTATTGAAGTATGTGATCCGGCCCTCGGCGTCAGTCGTGTAGACAGCGACCGGCAGGCTCTCGAGAAGCTCAACGCCCGTCGTCATCTACCCTCCTTATCTAGCGGGACCCAACGCATGACTGCAGAATTGGTTCCACCGCGAGAAAGTCGTAAATTTCCCAATTCCGGCCGCAGGATGAGGACAGCACTGGTAAAACAATCGTGAGGCACGATAACTACAGAATCCACTCGTCGCGCTCAAGAGAGACAAGGCGCCGCATTCCATCGTTTTCGTCCTCAAAAGCCGAAAGGTTCGCCCGTCCGAGCTCGACGGCGTCTGGGTCGAGCTCAGCACCCGGATCCCGTCCGTGAACGACATCCGCGAGTTTCTCGGTCAAGCCAAGATGGCAATCCGTGCGGAGCCCTGGGCGAGTTTCACGAGGGCAAGGCCACCCAGCCACGCCTGGGATCGAGAGTTGGAGAACGCCCCCAAGGAATAGCTTTCTTAACGGAAAGCTTGGTAACCCGCTATTCGAAGAACCAAAGGCTGAATGGCCATCCAGAAACCAGGTCGAGGGCTTGCCCTCTCCATAGTCGAAAATATCAAGTCGAAGCCCGTCGGCTGTTTCGATGAGATTGATCAACCGTTCCCTTCGCCGGCCTTTGAAGAGAACGCCTCAAACCGCGGCGGAGTTCGGCGGTGGGCTCCAGTCGCCTTCGCGAGCTCTTCTTCGCGGCGGCCTTGCGCCGACGCGTTTCGGAAGCAAGTCGGCGCCGGAGGAAGGCGAGGACCGCGGCCTCCTCGGCTCCGAGTGAGCTGAGTTCGTCGCGGAGCTCCCCTTCTGCCTCTTTTTGCCAGTTCACCAGCAGCTCGCCGTCGAGATAGGCATCGAGGATGGCCGGATGAACGTAGCATTTGCGGCAGATGGTGACCGTGTTGCCCAACCGCTTGGCCACACGTTCGATCGCTGCCTTGAGATTGCGCTTCGCCGCGGCGGCGCTGTCGAAGCTCGCGAATTCGGAAAGCGCCATGGCTGCAAGCACCGTACCGGCCCAAGTGCGGAAATCCTTAGCCGTGATTTCGCGCCCGGTGATCTCGCGCAGATAAGCGTTCACGTCCGATGAGGTAACCGCCTGACGGCTGCCATCCGCCTCGAGATATTGGAAGAGATGTTGTCCCGGGAGGTCTTGGCAAGCTCTTACGACACGGGCGACGCGGCGGTCTTTCACCGCAAGGTGCCACAGCTTTCCGCTCTTGCCCTTGAACTCGAAGCGAAGCTCCGTGCCGTTGACGGCAACGTGCCGGCTGCGCAATGTCGTGAGGCCGTAGCTCTTGTTCTCCTTGGCATAGTCGGCATTGCCGATACGGATCAGGGTTTTCTCCAGGAGGCTCACGACAGTCGCAAGCACCTTGCGGCGCGGCAGACCGGGCCGCCGCATATCGGCGGCCACCCGCTGGCGCAGACGCGGCAAGATCCTGCCGAACTCGAGGACGTGCTCGTATTTCGTCTCGTCACGAAGAGCGCGCCAGCGCGGGTGATAGCGGTATTGCTTGCGCCCACGTTCATCGCGCCCCGTGGCTTGGATGTGCCCATCTGGATCGCGGCAGATCCACACCTCTTCATAAGCGGGCGGCACGGCCAGGGAGCGGATGCGCCTGAGCTCAGTAGGATCCCGGATCAGCTGCCCGCTCGGGCCGTAATACGCAAAAGAATTTCCTTTTCGCTTGCGACTGATCCCAGGCCCTTGCTCGTCGACATACACAAGGCCGCTTGCCTCGGCGGCCTCTCGCGGAGCCTCGGTGGTCACACGTGCCATGGTCGATGCGGCGACAGAAAAATTGGATTTCGCCAAAACCTTCTCGCCCATCTTCGCCTTCTCGCCGATCTCGTTCGCATGGCCGGCTTTCGTATTCGCGCCGAGGACCTTCGTCCCATTTACTGTCCCACCGCTGCCCTTCGCGCTCTTGGCCTTCGCGCCCATGATTTCCACCCCACGATCCATTCGGACACGATCTCCTGAAGTTCGGAAGGTCCCGACCCCGACTTCTCTTCGTCGTGGACGGAAATTGCTGTCGCCTGAAAAAGCTTGTCCCAGCATCGATCCACTGGCGATGGCATGAACGGCCGGAACGAAACTCGGTTCCACCGCATAGCGCGACGGCGCTCTTCGATCGTGAAACGAAGGAACGGCGTGGCCGACGGGGTGTTGACTGATCGGTCACGGAACCGAGAATCGGAGGACGTCGTGAGCATGGGCAGGACGAACGAAACGGAAAAGCGCGAGTCGCGCGCCTATGAGAAGTCTCGCGCGCTCAGGCCGGAGCACAGCAATTCAGAGAATGTGTTGGGCCGCGCCGTGAAGATCGAGCCTGACGAGGAGCTCACGGCCAACGAGGGCGAAGCGCCGGGGGATGAGCCGGGGGCCGAGGCCAAAACCGAGATCTCGATGGAGGAGTTCATCACGGCCGAACGGTCGCTTCCCGATGTCCCTTCTGAGACCGTGGACGGGCTCGATGAGCTCGAGGAGGAAATCCGACGACAGGCGGAAGACCGTCCATCGGACCCCTCGCGCAAAGAACGGTGAACCCCCCTATTGCCGAACACGAAGAGAGCGCCTCGGACGAGCCGAGGCGCTCTCCTGATTGCCAGCATCGATGAGGGGCAACCGAAGCTGACGGCCAACCAACGTTTCGTCGGGCCTTCGGTTCCGAGAGGGCAGAAGAAAGCTGAAGCCGTCCGGAAGCTGCGTCGCACAGGTCAGGGATATAAAAATATTTGCAAATTGAGGTAGTTCAGACTCGGATCAAAGCGATTGTCGAGCCAACCGTAGCGAGCTCATGCTCGCGGGCGATTTTGTCGCACTCTCATCTCGTCACGAAGTCGCTGAAGGTGAGGCTGAACATCACCAGGAACCAAAGAAATCCCGCCGCCGAAACGAGGCGGATGAAGGGATTTCGCCAACTGCAGCTGCATAACCAGATCGCGACGATCAGGACTTTGACCGAGGCAACGCCGAGAGCGACGGCGATGTTTGGGTAAAGTATGATCCAGATGATGTCGACGAGGTGCGAATAGAGCGCGGTGACTTCTGGATTTCCGGTGAGGTCAA
>JAFAQA010000396.1 GCA_019246665.1 Hyphomicrobiales bacterium | reverse complement strand
GTCATAGGCATGACCGGCGAAAAAGGCCTCGAAGCGGGCAAGACCCGGTTGGGGCGGAGCATGACGAATCCAATCGGTGCGTGAAGGTCCGCACGATCGTTCAAGACGAGACGAGGCTTGGGGGTTCACAATAGGCTCATGCGCTTCGACACCAAGATCGCCATCGCCGTGCGCGATGATCTCGCGAGTTGGCAGAAACTCAACGTCGTGTGCTTTTTATCAGGCGGCCTTGTCGGATCCAATCCAGGCCTCGCCGGGCAACCCTATGTCGACGCATCCGGGCAAGTCTATGGCCCGCTCATCAGGCAGCCCATCCTCATCTTTTCAGCCCATGCCGATGAGCTTCAGAAGGTGCTTCGCCGTGCGCTCGAACGGGGGCTAACACCTTCCCTTTATACGAAGGAGCTCTTCGTCACCGGGAATGATGCCGATAATCGCGCCGCGGTCGCGCGCGTGGCGACAGACGCGCTCGACCTCGTGGGCCTTGGCCTGCATGGCGATCGCAAGGAGGTCGACAAGGTAACCAAGGGCTTGGCGCTGCATTCCTGAAGCTCCAGCGTCGTCCTATCTTCCCATCGCAGCAAGCTTGTCTATCATGTGAAGTTCGGTGCGGTGCGCCCAGTGGTGGACTGGTCCACGCCGCAGGCGGTGGCAGGAAGACGGAGACAAGGATGCGCGACCTCAATGAGCTCAGCGTGACAGACGCCGTCATCGAGCAGATGGCCGACACACCCGATGAGAGATTACGCGAGGTCATGGCGAGCCTCGTGCGCCATCTGCATGATTTCGCCCGCGAGGTGCATTTGACGCCAGAGGAATGGCTAAAGGCGATCGGCTTTCTTACCCAAGTCGGGCAGGCCTGCACCCCGGCGCGCCAAGAGTTCATCCTGCTTTCGGATGTGTTGGGCTTGAGCGCTCTCGTCAATCTCATGCACGACAAGACGGCTATCGAGCAGGGGACGGAAAGCAGCCTGCTGGGTCCGTTCTACCGCCAGGATGCGCCTGATCTCGCGCTTGGCGACACCATCGCCACGAAATCGCCAGGCAGCGAGCTTCTTGTTTATGGCCGTGTGACGGATCGCCACGGCAGGGCTCTGGCGAAGGCCTCCGTGCAAGTCTGGCAGACCGACGAGGACGGCGTCTACGACTTGCAAAAAGGGCAGGGCGAGACGATGGATATGCGCGGCAACTTCCATTGCGATGCCGTCGGCCGTTTTCATTTCCGCACGGTGAAGCCCCTCGGTTACCTCATCCCGATGGATGGGCCGGTCGGAAAACTCGTGCATAGGCAACATCGGCATGGGTATCGCCCGGCCCATATCCATTTCCTGGTCGGTGCGCCGGGGTATCGCGAGCTCGTCACCGCGCTCTATCTTGCAGATGACGATCACATCGATTCGGACACGGTGTTCGGCGTTTCGAATGCGCTCGTCACCTCGCCTCGAGACGAGGATCCCGAAGCGCCGGTGAAAGGCATCCCCGCCATCCGCTACGATTTCCGCCTCGGGATCGCAGCGGCGGACGAGACGGGCCGCGTCGGTGCGGACCCTTCGCAAATCGTCGCGGCGCACTGACGCGCATTTCGCGCTTTTCGATCTTGCGTCTCGGCGAAATGGCGAAACTATAGCGGCCGGACGATGATGGCTCCCCTTCTTGCGACGACGGTCGTCGGCAGCTATCCGCAACCGGATTGGCTGGTCGATCGTGAGCTCCTGCGCTCTCGTCTGGTGCCGCGCCTTTCCGCCAATGAGATCTGGCGCGTGCCCGAGCCTTATTTGAACGAAGCGAAGGACGATGCCACCTTGCTCGCCATTCGCGACATGGAGCGGGCCGGGATCGACATCATCAGCGATGGCGAGATCAGGCGCGAAAGCTACTCCAATCACTTCGCCTTGGCTCTCGACGGGATCGATGCCGAAAATCCCGCCGAGGTGATCGGGCGGACAGGCGCGAAAACCTTGGTGCCTCGCGTGGTCGGCCCGATCCGAAGATCACGCTCGATCGAATCTGCCGAGGCGCATTTCCTCATGCGCAACACCAATCATAAGACCAAGGTCACTTTGCCGGGCCCTTTCACCCTCTCGCAACAGGCGGTGAACGAGCATTATGCCGACGAAGCGGAGGTGGCGCTCGCTTATGCGGCGGTAGTCAATGCCGAAGCGCGTGAGCTCAAGTCTGCCGGCGTCGACGTGATCCAACTCGACGAGCCTTGGCTCCAGGCCCGCCCTGACGCGGCCATGCGATTCGCCGTTCCGGCGATCAACCGCGCGCTCCAAGGCCTCGACGGTCCAAACGTGGTGCATCTTTGCTTCGGCTATGCCGAGCTCGTGCGCGATAAACCGAGCGGCTACTCCTTCCTGCCGCAGCTCGCCGATTGCATTGCCGATACGATCTCGATCGAAGCGGCGCAACCGAAGCTCGATCTCGGCGTGCTGCGCGACCTTTGCGGCAAAACGATCCTGCTGGGGGTGCTCGACCTTGGCTCGCCTGAAGTCGAGAGCGCCGAAGAGGTCGCCTCACGCATCAGACACGGTCTCGAGTTCCTTCCGGCGGAGCATCTCACGCCAGCGCCTGATTGCGGCATGAAATATCTCCCGCGCGCGACAGCCTTCGGCAAGCTGAAGGCCTTGGCCCAAGGCGCAGCCCTTGTCCGACATGAACTGGCCGGCTGATCATAGGAGATCGAAATGCCGACGAACGGCCCCCATCCGTCGGTAAAATCTACCCACAATGTTATAGCTTTTTGGTGAGGCTTTTTCCGACAAATGGGAGCCAATTGTCGGGGTCGAACCGCTGGCGGACACGCCCGTTCCATTGTCCATGCACCGCAAGATCAGGAAAATCACGATGCGCATGATGAGTTTCCGCCGAGCTGACGGCACGACGAGCTGGGGAATCGTCCAGGGAGAGAAAGTCGCCGATTGCGGAGCTCTCGCATCAAGTCTTCGGGCGGCGCTCGCGAACGGAAAAATCGCAGCGGCGCCGCATGGCGCGCCTCGCCATGCGCTCGACGCCATCACCTTCCTGCCGCCGATTCCCGATCCTGAAAAGATCATTTGCGTGGGGCTAAATTATCTCACGCACATCCTCGAGGGTGGACGGGAGGTCCCGAAAAAGCCGACGATCTTCACGCGGTTCGCCAATACGCAGGTTGGCCACTTGCAGCCGCTCATTCGACCTTCAGCCTCCGAGACGCTCGATTTCGAAGGGGAGATGGCCGTGATCATCGGCCGCCGCTGCCGGCACGTGAAGGGCGCGGACGCCATGGCCGTCGTCGCGGGCTATAGCTGCTACAATGACGGCTCGGTGCGCGAATGGCAGAGGCATACGAGCCAATTCACGCCGGGCAAGAATTTTCCAGGGACAGGCGGCTTCGGTCCTTAGATCGTCACCCCGGACGAGGCAGGCGACATCGCCAAAGCGACGCTTTTGACGCGTGTGAATGGTGAGGAGACCCAACGCGCCACGATCGACGATCTTGTCTTCGATGTCCCGGCGCTCGTCGAATATTGCTCCACCTTTACCATCCTCGAGCCCGGCGACGTGATCATCACGGGCACCACGGGCGGCGTGGGCGCTTACCGCAAGCCCCCGCTCTGGCTAAAACCGGGTGATGTGGTCGAGGTCGAGGTGACCGGCGTCGGCCTGTTGCGGAACTTCGTTGCCCAGGAAGGCGCCTCCGTTTCCTGAGCACCTGCGATCGTTCGGGAAAGACCTTTGCTCGATGCGGACTGATGGAGTCGAATTATAACATAATTGATCATATCACTAACATTCGATTTTAATTCGACGGAATGTGCCTGG
>JAFAQA010000200.1 GCA_019246665.1 Hyphomicrobiales bacterium | reverse complement strand
CCATAAGCGGCGCACCCGTCGCCATGCCAAAGGCGTTCACCGCCCTCAGCGGCACCGGACGGGGGAATGTCCCGAGCGGCAAAGGGGGCGGACTGTAAATCCGCTGGCTTACGCCTTCGTAGGTTCGAGTCCTACTTCCCCCACCACCTTACACGTGAGCCGCTATTTTAAGAATAGCCATGTGGCGGGTATCGAGTTTTAGACCGAGGCCAAACCGCCCATGCGCAGCTTCGGATGATCAGCCATGCAACGACAAGCTGATGCGGGTGACGATTTTGTCCCAGGAGCGCTTTTCAGCCGATGGGTATTCGAGATGGACGCACCTCATCGACCCAGAATAGCCGATGGTGTTGCAGCGATTGTAGAAGATCCGATTTCCGGAGATTCCCGAAATTGCAAAGAACCGGCGCGTGACTCGGCTGTACGAAAGTTTGGCGTTTTTGGGCACGCCCATTCGACTGAGGTAATCGCCGGGTTTTGACGCCTCCCCGTTCGGCAACGTGAAGAACGCTACTAAGGCGCGCCCGTCCGAAGTCGCATATTGGCGACCTCGTCCCGCCGGAGGTGATCCCGCATCCACATTGAAAATGTTCTGGGGGAAAACGGCTGAGACTCCCAAATTCGGATCGTGAAAAGAGGTCCATCTCGGGGACGTCGGTCCTCCGGGACTCGCCGCCACGCGGTTGGGACTTCCAAGTGCGCAGCATGCCAGCAATAAGCTGATCACGAGGCTTTTTTTCATAGTAATCTCCCTGAATATTTTTTTATTAAAATTGTAGTTGCCTGTCCGGTTCCGCGCTGAGGAGCAAAATTCTTTTAGTTCGTGGCGGTGCCGAGGCGGACGGCGTTGATCTCGCTCCTCCCGCGGGAACGCGGATGGTTGCGCTTTCCGCTGCGCAACAAAGGCAAAAGTAGTGGTTATGCGCCAGCTCGTATTTCGTCGGCGCTGATGTGCCTGTGTTTCTATTTGAACCTGGTTTCCTGAGGGGCCGGCGCGTATTCTCCTGACCCGTGATAAAACTCGAAAGCGGTCGAGGAAGCGTGAACGGCGCGTGAGCCCAACCATGTCCCATTTCAATGCCGATCCCAAGCTGGCGAGCAGACCGCTGCGCTGCGCTACATGGCTGCAAGCCTCACCCCTTCCCCTGCCCCGCGATGAAATTCGCGAAGGCGTCGAGCGTTTGCGCGCTCACATGGTGCTCGATGCCTTCGGCGTCGCGTCGCGCGGTGTCGCCATCGACGCCGAGCGCCCGCAAGAACGTCTCGACCAGCTTGTGGCGTGCGCGGCTGCGCTTTGCGAGGTCGCGGCCGAGCTGCGTCAGAAAGACGCCGCGATATGGTCTTTGTGAAACGAAGCCCTCCTCCACTAGCCGTTTGAGCATCTTGGCGACCGTCGGCTGGGCAACGCCGAGCCGCGCCGCGACATCGACCTGACGGGCTTCTCCGCGATCGGCGATCAGGTCGGCGATGAGCTCGATATAGTCCTCGACGAGCTCCACTCGGCGCGCCTCACGCGCCTGCCGGAAGCTTTCGACTTGCGCTTTCGTGTCGGCAAGCGAGGCGTGCTCGGTGACGGCAGGTCGACGAGATTTGCCCATCATCCTTTTGCCAGTTTTATGACTGCCTCGCGGATGATTTATAGCATGAGCTAAAAATGTTCACAATTACAACATCCAACGCGGCTTCGCGGTGGACGCGCGGCGCCTGCTCCCGTAAAGGCAAAACCTCTTCATGCGTGACGGGGCTGCCGTGTTCACGAAGATCCTGATCGCCAATCGCGGCGAGATCGCCTGCCGCATCATCAAGACCGCAAGGCGCCTCGGCATCCGAACGGTCGCGGTGTTCTCGGAGGCCGATCGCGACGCGTTGCATGTGGAGATGGCGGACGAGGCGGTGGCGATCGGCGCCGCGCCAGCCGCCGAAAGCTATCTGTCGATCGAGCGCATCATTGAAGCGTGCAAGCATACGGGCGCCGAGGCCGTGCATCCGGGCTATGGCTTTCTTTCCGAGCGACCGGCCTTTGCCGAAGCCTTGGCCGCGGCGAGGGTCGTCTTCATCGGGCCCAACCCGCGCGCCATTGCGGCGATGGGGGACAAGATCGAATCGAAGAAATTCGCTGCCGCCGCCAAGGTCTCGACCGTGCCGGGCCATCTCGGTGTGATCGAGGATGACGCCAAGGCAGTGCGCATCGCCGACGAGATCGGCTATCCGGTGATGATCAAGGCGTCCGCGGGTGGGGGCGGCAAGGGCATGCGCATCGCGTTTCGGCGCGAGGAGGTCACGGAAGGTTTCGCGCGCGCAAGATCGGAGGCGAAATCCTCCTTCGGTGACGATCGTGTCTTCATTGAGAAGTTCATCGTCGATCCGCGCCACGTCGAGATCCAAGTGCTGGGCGACACGCATGGCAATGTGATTCATCTCGGCGAACGGGAATGCTCGATCCAGCGGCGCAATCAAAAGGTTCTCGAAGAGGCACCGAGCCCGCTTCTCGATGCCAGGACGCGCGCCGCGATGGGGGCGCAAGCCGTCGCGCTCGCCAAGGCGGTGAGTTACGATTCCGCCGGCACCGTCGAGTTCGTGGCCGGACAAGACCGCTCCTTCTTCTTCCTCGAGATGAATACCAGGCTGCAGGTGGAGCATCCGGTGACGGAGATGATCACCGGCATCGATCTCGTCGAGGAAATGATCCGCATCGCG
>JAFAQA010000118.1 GCA_019246665.1 Hyphomicrobiales bacterium | reverse complement strand
TTCATCCAAGACGAGGCGGGCGCGACGGCTATCGAATACGGGCTCATCGCCGCTTTGATTTCCGTCGTGATCATCACCGCGGTGACCGCTGTCGGAACGCAGCTGACGAAGACGTTCACCGCGGTCAGCACCGCTCTCTCGACCGCCAATAACTGAAGACGGCGTTCGGCAACGGAGTTCCGCGATGACGACCCCCAAAAACAGGTGGGCCTGCATGAGGAACTTCGCCTGCCTCACTGAACCAACGCTACGGTTCTCCAGGGACGGGCGGGGCGCGGTAGCGGTCGAGTTCTCGCTTGTCGCAATCCCTTTCATCGCCCTTCTGCTCGCGATCTTCCAGACCGTGCTCGTCCTGTTCACCGGCCAGGTGCTCGACACGGCCTTGCAGGATTCTGCGCGGATGATCATGACTGGAAATGCACAGAACATGTCGGCGGCGAACTTCGCCACCGGACCGAACGGCTTGTGCAGTCGCGTCGCTGCCCTGTTCAACTGCGCGGCGGCTTACAACGCGGGGACCTTGCAAATCGATATCCGCACGCCCTCGAGCTTCGCCAATGCCGTGCTGACGCCACCGAGCATTTCGGGAAACACTCTCAACTGGGGAACACCGAATGGGCAACCCCTCTACACAAATCCAGGTCCCGGCCAGATCGTCATCGTGCGCGCCGCCCTGCTCACGCCGATTTACATGTCCTTTCCCGCCACATTCCTCGGAATCAACTGGGATAGCGGGCTGAAAAGTGCCGGAAGCAGCACCTCGCACTTGCTTCTCTCGACAATCGCTTTTGTCACAGAGCCCTTCTGATGAGATCGCTTGTAGCCTTTCCCCGACAGTGTCTCCGCTCACTCGCGCTGATGTTGCGCAAAGGCGGGGCGCGCCTGCATGCCGAGCTTTATGAGTTCGCGCATCTCGCATCGGCGACTGCCGCCGTCGAATTCGCAACCGTGCTGCCGCTGATGCTCATCGCCTATATCGGCTCGATCGAGATCGGGTCGGGCGTGACCGCCGATCACAAGCTCGCGAATCTTTCGCTCACTCTTGCAAACCTTGCCGCAGAAACCACCAAAGCCCTGCAGGACTCGGACGTCAACGCGATCTTCAACGCAGCGGCCGCCGTGCTCGCGCCTTACGACTACACGCAAGCCGGAATGGTGATCTCGAGCGTGGTATTCGACAACTCTAACCCTCCGAACGCCTATGTGGTGTGGAGCGACGCCACGGGTCCCGGCGCCAGCGCCCTTACGCCCGATTGCAAGACCAATCTTTCGACGACCTTGATTCCCACCAATCTGCGCACCCCAAACGGGTCCGTTATGCTCGGACAGGCTTATTTTCCTTACAAACCGGCGATGGGCTATGTCGTGACCGGCACCATCAACCTGTCCGATACCAATTTCATGGCGCCGCGCTACTACACCTCCGTGCCGCGCACCAATTCGAGTGGCATTACCGTCTCGACCTGCACCAACGGCACGCTCTCGGCTCTCGCCTTCCCAGCGCTCGGTTGACGCGCGAAGGGTCTGGACGTGCTTTCGAGCAGCTATTGCATCTTGGACATCAGGGCAGGAACCTCATCCGAGTGATGGCAGGCGGCGCTGTGACCCGGCGCAAGCCTTTTCATCTCTGGATCGATGCGCGCGCAAATCTCAGTTGCCATCGGGCAGCGGGGATGAAAGCGGCAACCCGACGGGACACTGGATGGGTCCGGGGTCTCCCCCTTCAAGATGAGGCGCCGGCGCATCCGCTCGCGTGGCGGGTCGGGGACGGGGATCGCCGACAGCAAAGCAGCCGTATACGGGTGCCGCGGCGCTGCGAACAAGATTTCCCGCGGCACCAATTCAACGATGCGACCAAGATACATCACGGCGACCCTGGTGCAGGTGTGCGCAACCACGCTGAGATCATGACTGATCAAAAGCATCGAGAGGCCGCGCGTTCGCTGCAGCCCACGCAAAAGATTGATGATCTGCGCGCGAGTCGAGACGTCGAGCGCTGAAACGGGCTCGTCCGCGACAATAAAATCGGGGTCGGTGCTGATGGCTCGAGCAATCACGGCTCGCTGACGCTGGCCCCCGGAGATCTCATGCGGATAGCGCCCGGCGAAAGCTGAAGGCAGCCCGGCCTGCTCCAGAATTTCCGGGATGCGCTCCCGCACGGCTTGGCGGCCCCAGCCCTGCACGCGTAGATGCTCAGCGAGCGTGGCGCCAATTGTCATGCGGGGATTTAAGGCACCCGATGGGTCTTGGAAAACAAGCTGTCGCTTCCTTCTGAGAAGGCGCAAGACGGCGCGCTCCCGGGTCGCAGTGTCCTGGCCCTCAAAAATTACTGAACCGCGAGAAGGCATCTGCAAGCCGACAAGCGTCCTTCCCAAAGTGCTCTTGCCACTGCCACTCTCTCCCACAAGTCCGAGCGTCTCGCCGCGATCGATCACCAAGTCCACGCCATCGAGGGCGCGCAGGATACGGCCACGGCCGACACGATAGTGGCGCGCAACCCCAATCGCCTCGACCAGCTTTCCTGTCATGAGGCTTTCCAGCACGCGGCAAAACGTCCTTCCCCGATCGCCATGAGCGGCGGCTCGTTCCGGCAGATTTCCGAGGCGAGCGGGCAGCGCGGCGCAAAGCGGCAGCCGCCGGCACCGGCAGCGGTCTCGATGCTGCCGGGTATTGTCGGCAGCTCCTCATTCCACCCGCTGTCGAGCTTCGGCAAGGAGCCGAGCAGGCCGCGCGAATAAGGGTGGCCGGGCGCCGCGAACAGGCGGTCGGTTGTCGCGACCTCTACGATGCGACCGGCATACATCACTGCGACTCGGTCGGTCAGACCCGCGACGACACCGAGATCATGGGTAATGAGAATAACTGCCATCCTCGCATCGCGCGAAATTGCGCGGATCAGCTCCAGGATCTGGGCCTGCACTGTCACGTCAAGCGCAGTCGTCGGTTCGTCGGCGATCAGCAGTCGCGGTGAGCAGGCAATCGCGGCCGCGATCATCACTCGTTGGCACATGCCCCCGGAAAGCTCGTGAGGATAGGCGCGCAACCGTTGTTCAGGCGCCGCGATGCCGACCTTGCGGAAGAGTTCGAGCGAGCGAGCCCGTGCTTCTTCACCCGAGATCCCGAGATGAGCACGCATGACCTCCGAGACTTGATCGCCAACTCTGATCAGCGGATGCAATGCAGTGCCTGGATCCTGGAAGATCATGCCCATCTGCGCGCCCCGGATCGCTCGCATCGCAGTTTCCCCGAGGCGAAGCAATTCACAATCGCCAAAGATCGCGCTGCCGTGGAGCTCGGCCCCGTGGAGCAGCCGCATCAATGCAAGGGCCGTGGTGGATTTTCCGCAACCGCTCTCGCCAACGAGGCCGAGCGTTTCACCCTCGGAAAGCGTGAACGAGATGCCATCGACGGCGCGCGTGCGACCGAATGCAACTGCGAGGTCGCGCACCTCCAAAAGGCTCATAACGGTTCAGCGCTCATTGTGGCTTACTCTTGGGTCGAGCGCGTCGCGCAACCCGTCACCAATGAAGTTGAAGCTCGCAACCGCCAACGTGATTGCGAGGCCAGGAAATACAGCGAGCCAAGCATCCACCTGGAAATCGCTCTGCGCGTTGGTCAGCATATTGCCCCAGCTCGCTTGCGGCGGCTGGATGCCGTAACCGAGGAAACTTATGTAGCTTTCCAGGAGAATGGCGTTGGCCGTGTTCAAGGTAGCCGCGACCAAGAGGGGTGCCAGCGTGTTCGGAAGAATCTGGCGCAGCACGATCCGCCAGGCCGGCGCGCCCGCGAGCTGCGCGGCAGCGATGAAGTCGGCCGATTTGAGCGACAGGATCTGCGCATGCACGATGCGCGCGATCTCCATCCAACAGGTCAGCCCGATCATCAGCGCAATTGAGGTGAGAGTCGGTGTGACGAAAGCAGCGACGAACAGGAGGAGGAAGACGCTTGGAAAACACAGCATGACATCCGTCAACCGCATCAGCGCAACGTCAATGAAGCCGCCGAGATAAGCCGCGAAGGCGCCAACAGCGAATCCCACGATAAGCGTGACCAGCATTGCCGCGATGCCGACCGACAGCGAAATTCGGCCCGCAAACATCAACCGGCTTTGCACGTCGCGTCCGAGGTCATCAGCGCCCAAGAGCCGCCCATCGCTGAGCGGCGGCGCGTAACGCTGCCCGATCTCGATATAGTCGGGATCGTATGGAGCGAGCCAGGTCGCACCGGCGGCAGCTACGCCGAGGAGAGCGATCACCACGACCCCAAGCACGGCGAGCTTATGATGAAGAAAGCGGCGCAGGATGTGCGCTCGCCCTCGCGGGGCGACGCCGGCGACTTCGGTGAGCAGGATGTCAGACATGGCCGAGCTTGATGCGTGGATCGATGAGCGCAACGATCACGTCGGCCAACAGGTTGCCCAGCACGACGACGAGCGCGCCAACCATCAAGATCGCCATGAGAACAGGATAATCACGAGTTCCAAGGGCGTTGACGAAGAGCAGCCCCATTCCAGGCCAGCTGAACACAGTTTCCGTCACCAGCGCTCCGCCAACCAGCAAAGGAAGCTGCAATCCGGCAAGCGTGACGAGCGGCACGAGTGCAGCGCGCAGTCCATGGGCAAGCAGGACGCGCGCCGGGCGCAGTCCCTTGGCGCGAGCGGTCCGCATGTAATCTTGGCCGAGGATTTCCAGCATGGTTGAGCGCGTGTAGCGGCTCCACTGCGCGACCAGCACGAAGGCCAGGACCAACATCGGTAGCACAAGGTGCCACATTCGATCAGCGAAGCCCCCGCCCCCGGTAGTCTCGATGCCGCCGGCTGGCAGCCATCCCAGCGTCTGCGCAAACACGAAAATGCCGAGCAGGCCGAACCAAAAGGTTGGCAGCGAGAGCGCGATCATCGCCGCGGTCGCGGTCGCATAGTCGAGGATCGAGTTGCGGCGAACCGCCGCGAGCATTCCGATGGCGACGCCGATGATCAGGGCGAGCAGAAGGCTTGACCCCATGAGCTCGAACGTAGCGGGAAGACGCTCCAGGACGATCGCGCTCACCGGCCGTCCGCCAAAAAAGCTGTAGCCCCACTGGCCGGTTACCAGGCCGCCTGCCCATTTGAAGTATTGCACATAGACAGGCTGATCGAGTCCGAACTGATGCTTGACTCGTTCGATGTCCTGCGCGGTGACAGTCGGGTTCAATGTGTAGACGGCGAGCGGCCCGCCTGGCGCCAAGTGCATCAGTGCAAAGCCGATGATCGAGACGCCAATGAGCAGCACCGCCGATTGGCCGAGCCGGTTGAAAAGGTAGCGGACCATCAGCCGGCCCGCTCAGCAGCGCTCGTCAGCTCACCGACCACTCGTTGGTGTTCCAAGAACTGATTGGCGTATATGGATTCACCTTGTACCCATGCACCCTATCCTTTGTTCCAATTATCGTTTGGTAGGCAAAGATTGGCGCGAAGGGCAGGTCTTCCAGGAGGATTTCCTGGATGCGATCGTAGATCGCCTTACGCTCCGTCTGTCCCACCGTGGAGACACCCTTGGCGCATAATTGGTCTATCTCCGGGTTCTCATACTGCACGTAATTGGAACCGCTGCCGCCCTTTGCGGGGATCAGCTTGCTGCCGATGCGGTCCGTGTAGTCGGGGTCCGGATAGAGCAACGCATCCCAACCCACCATCAACGTATCGAACTCGCTTTTCACTGTGTAGTCGCCCCAGACCACCGACGCCGGCATATTCTTGATCGTCATCTCTACGTTTATTTTTTTGAAATTCTGCTGCACGACCTGCTGTGCCTGCTCGCGCGACTTATTGCCAGCGGTGGTGGACATCGTGAAAGCCAATCGCACGCCATCCCTGGCGCGCACACCGTCATTTCCCACCTTCCAACCGAGCTCATCCAGGAGTGCTGCCGCCTTCTGTGGGTCATAACCAGGGTCTTTCAGGTTCTGATTGTAGGCCCAGTGGTTGGGCGGCAAATAGCTGAGGGTCGGGATGGGAACCCCGTAATAGACCTGGTCGATCCAGCCCTTTTTATCTACCGCCATATACAGGGCCTGCCGCACCCGCTTGTCGGAGAACTGCGGCTTGCCGCAATTGAAATAGATGAACTCGACAAAAGGTGAAGCGCTGAGCTCGATTTTGGCGCCAGGCAGCGTTTTGGCTTTCGCGTAGAGGAGCGGCGGGATTCCTTGCAAATCATAGATGTCGACCTCGCCCGTCTGGAACTGCGCGTAAAGCGTCTGCTGATCTGGAACATATTTCTGTATCAACGAGGATAGTTTTGGGGGACCGCCATGGTATTTCGGGTTCGGCTCAAATTCGATGTAGCTGCCGGCGACGCGGTTCTTGAACTTGAAGGGTCCCGTGCCGATCGGCGCCGTGTTGAAAGGCGCGGTATTGATGTCGGGAAGGCTCGCCAAGATGTGCTTGGGGATGATGCTCGTCTTCTGCCAGGACACCAGGTACGGGGCAAAGTCGTCTTTCAGTTTGATTTGGATCGTATGGTCGTCCACTGCCTGATAGCTGTCGACATGCTCATGGCCATTGCGGCTGCGGACCGCGACTTTCGGGTTCATCAGCGTCTCGAGCGTAAAGATGACGTCGGCCGCCGTGAATGGCGTCCCATCATGCCAGAAGACATCGGGACGCAGCTTGATCGTCCAGCTGCGGCCATCTTTGCTGATCCCACCATTTTCCTGGTCAGGAATGGCAGTCGCAAGGTTTGGGATGAATTTGCCGGTGGGATCAATTTTCCAGAGCGCATCAAAAACGATGAACTCGACGGAAGTCTCCACGCCCGTGTTGACGTAGAGCAATGGATTGAAATTCACAGCCTCTTGAGTGACCCCAAGCACGCATTGCCCAGGCATGGCAGCGCGCGCCGATGCGGGAAATAATGCCGTGCTTGCGGCGGAGCTCAGTCCACCAAGCAATGGCAGGGACAATCCGAGCGCCCCGCTGCGGCGTACGAATTCGCGACGATTCATCTTGTCCCCGCCGCTCGCATCGGCGGAATTACTCTTGATGTCTTCGCTGCTCGGCCCGGCCTCATCAAAGATTCCGTTCTTCTTTGTCATGGCGTTTGCTCTCCAGCGTGGGAGCCGCGTAACGGCTTCGCGCCCCTCGCATCGAAGACGCCGAGAGGAGACGCGGCACTGCGACCGATCGCATTAGAGCAAAGTCTGCACAGAGATGTCCAGAACGATTTACCGCTTCAACGGCCCAATCTATCATTGGGCATGTTGGCAGCTGGATTCACACCCGTCGAAGCTTGCGGCGGCCTGCAATCCGGCGGAAGCGCTCAACATCCGTCTCACTCGCATCCTGCCCGGTGAAGCTGCGTATATAAGCCGGAAGATAGGAGAGTCGCCTCTCCAGAGGCTCGTCAATCTCGACCGCATAGTACCCAACTTGCATGAAATAGACGACGCGCGCCCGGATAAAAGCATCGGTCTTCTCGTATCCGTGTCGTCTGAAGAGCTTGAAAATCGCTTCGACCCGTTCATCATCGCATTGATGCAGGACTTTCTTCACCTCCGCTGAACGCCGCGACCATTCGCGAATGGCAAAATCAAGCCGCGGATCGAAGAGCTCGTCATCGGTCCAGCATTCGAATAGGTTCAATATGCCGCGAACGATCGTGTCTGACGGCTTCATGGCCCGATCAACGATGGCTTGCGTGTTCTTGCCGCGCCAAAATGCGAGAAGTTGATCGAGCATATCCTGCCGCCCCTTGAAGTACCAATAAAAGCTCGATCTCGATACTCCGAGCTTCTGGGCGAGCGACAATATGCGCACATGCTCGACACCTTCACCGATAAGGGTGTCACGCGCCGCGGTGAGCCAGTCCTCCTTGGATACCTTCGTCTGAGGGTAGACGGACAAGGCGTTTTTTCTTTTGGTTGATGTTGTCGGCATCAAAGATGACCTGAGTCGGTTTTGTGCTGCGCCTGGAATAGGCGCGATTTCAGCTGCTGTCATCAGTTGACTACGAGAGCTCGAGCGGACCGAACGACGGCTATCGAGCCAGCGATTTCGCGTGAGCCCCAGGAAGGGGTCGGGCCCGTTCACTGCGAAGCTGTGTACATGAATGTCTAGATTTGGGATCGCCCTTCCGATACCTTCCATCCACGTTGTCTGTGCACTCGAGGAGCAACGGGCATGAAGTCTCATTACCGGGCGATCGTCATCGGCGGCGGGGTGGTGGGCGCCAGCGTTCTTTATCACCTTGCGAAATGCGGCTGGCCCGATGTCGCCCTCGTCGAGCGGGCCGAGCTTACGGCCGGCTCGACCTGGCATGCAGCGGCCGGCTTCCATGCTCTCAACGCCGATCCCAATATTGCTGCTCTCCAAGACTACACGATCAAGCTCTACAAGAGCTTGGAAGAGGAGACCGGCCGGAGCGTTGGTCTTCACATGACAGGGGGTGTCAATCTCGCCGGAACGCCTGAGCGCTGGGAATGGCTCAAATCGGCGTGGGCGATCTTTCAGACCATGGGAATCGAGACCGCCCGTCTCGTCTCCCCCGAAGAGATCCGGAAGATAAGCCCGATCACCGATGTGAGAGGCATCCTCGGAGGGCTCTACGATTCCAACGAAGGGCACCTCGATCCCTATGGCACGACGCATGCTTATGTCGCGGCCGCACGAGCATTAGGCGCGGATTTGATCTTGCGCAATCGTGTGCTCGAGCTCGTGCCGCTCCGCGACGGCGGCTGGAGCGTTGTCACCGAGCACGGCACAGTTCTCGCCGAGCATGTAGTCAATGCGGCGGGGCTCTGGGCAAAGCAGGTTGGCTTGATGGCCGGCGTCGACTTGCCGGTAGCGCCGATGCAGCATCATTACCTGGTGACCGAAGAAATTCCGGAGGTGGCGCAGCTCGAACGCGAACTCGCACTGACGGTCGATCTGGAAGGGTTCACCTATCTCAGACAGGAGGGAAAGGGAGTGCTCCTCGGGATTTATGAGCGCGATCCCAGGCACTGGAACGTCGAAGGCGTTCCCTGGGACTATGGCCTGGAATTAATCCCAGAAGAGGTTGATCGCATCATGCCGGAACTCGCCAAGGGCTTCGACCGGTTCCCTTGCCTCAGCAAGGTTGGCATCAAGAGATGGGTGAATGGCGCCTTCACCTTCACGCCAGATGGCAACCCCCTGGTTGGCCCTGTTGCAGGGCTCAGCAACTTCTGGGTTGCCTGCGGCGTAATGGCTGGTTTCAGCCAAGGCGGAGGTGTTGGTTTGGCACTCGCGCAATGGATGATTGATGGCGAGCCCGCCCAGGACGTCTATGGGATGGACATCGCTCGTTACGGTCCCTTTGCAAGCAATCGCCGTTACCTCGAAGACATGACGTCGCAGTTTTACAAACGCCGTTTCGTCATGAGCTACCCGAACGAGCAGCTCCCGGCCGGACGCCCGTTAATGACCTCCCCGATTTACGATCGGATGACGACGCAAGGTGCGCAATGGGGCGTGAGCTGGGGCCTCGAAGTGCCCCTCTTTTTTACCGATAAGGGCCAGGAGTTCGCCGAGATACCAACGTTGCACCGCTCCAACGCGTTTGGGTTCGTGGCAAGGGAGGCCAGGGCTGCGCGCCAGGATGTTGTGCTGTTCGATAGCTCTGCCTTTGCGCGATATGAGATCACAGGTGATGGCGCTCGCGATCTTCTCGATCATCTGCTCGCTTGCAAGCTTCCCTCGAAGGGCAGGGCCCGTCTTGCGCCAATGCTCAGCCCCTCTGGCCGCTTGATGGGCGATCTCACGGTCTTCAATTGGGACGATCAATGCTTCTGGCTGATGGGGTCCTACTATCTCAGACAATGGCACATGCGCTGGTTCGTCGGCCATCTGCCCAACACTGGGGTGACGCTTCATGATATTTCAGATGAAGTCGTCGGCATCGCCATTGCAGGCCCGAAGTCACGCGAACTCATATCGCGGCTTACGCCCGCCGACATGTCGCAGGAGCGTTTCAAGTTCCTCTCCGCCGCCGAGCTCGATGTGGGGCCGGTCCGGGCCAAGGTCGGGCGGCTGTCGGTCATCGGAGAGCTCGGCTACGAAATCAACGTTCGGCCGACGGAACAGAGGGCTCTTTACGAGGCATTGCTCGACGCGGGTGGCGATCTCGGATTGAGGCAGATCGGCTATTACGCCGTAAACTCGCTGAGGCTTGAAAAGAGCTTCGGCATCTGGTCGCGCGAGTTCACCTGGGCCTACACGGCCGGGATGAGTGGGCTCGACCGCTTCATCGACTTCGACAAACCGGACTTTATCGGTCGCGAGGCGACGCTGCGCGAACGCGAACGCGGCGGCGCGACGCGGCGTCTCGTTACGTTGGTGGTGAATGGCGAGGACGCCGATGCGACAGGTTTTGAACCCATCTGGATCGGCGACCGGCGTGTCGGGTTCGTGACCTCGGGTGGCTTTGGTCACACAGTAGGCCAGAGCATCGCAATGGGATACGTCGACGTTGCCGCCATCGACGCCTCGCAAACCTACGATGTTACGATCCTTGGCGAAAGGCGAGAGTGTAGGCTCGCCACCGAGCCCCTGACCGACCCATCCGGCCGGCGAATGAGATCCTAAAGCAGTGCACCGGTGATCCCGCCATGGCCCCGCAACGACTTTCTCAGGGCGTCAAGAGCGCGTCTTCTCTGTCACGCATTTTGAATGTCCGGCGGCAAACTCGACATCCGGGAAGGGAGAAAGAGGGCGTGGCCAGATGTGCGTCGCCTGCTTCGGACGGTTCCGCCTGTACCCCGAGATCGACCTGCTGAACCAGTGAGTTCCTTGGTTTCCATGCACTGCTCTCCTGAGCTGTCGGCGGCTCTCATGGAGATCAAGCGGTAGCCTCTCTATCTTGGAACGGGCAGCAGCGCATCCACCCCGGCCCATTCTGCCGGGACAGCGATGAGCGAGCATCGCTTGGCAGCTTGCAGGAACGTTGCCGTCGTTGCGGGACCCGCGCAAGTGTGAAACACTTTCACCAAGGCATTTGACGGAGAAGCGCATAAAAGAAACCGGGAGGCGAACCCATGACCATGCGAAAGGAAAAGGAATACGTCCTGCAGCAGGCAGGCCGCCGGCGGACGGTGCGAGAGGCGATCGACAGGCGCGAATTGCTCACCCGAAGCCTGGTTGCCGGGCTCGGCCTCGCCGGCATTGGAACTGCAGCTCGGATGGGCATCGGATTGGCCCTTGCCGCAGACCGCCCACTCACGCCGACGTTCTATCAGTGGATCCAAGACCTTCACCCCGGCATCCCGGCGGTGAACGCCAAGTTCCCCGGGATCAACTATCAGATCGCACCGGTCGAGGGCTTCGGCATCGAGCGCTTCGTGGCCGAGGCTAAGAACAAGCAAAGCACCTGGGACGTCTATGTCGGCCAGACGCCGTTCGTGGAAATGTCTGCGATGATCAAGGGGGGAGTCATCGAGCCTTGGGACAACTATATTCCTAAAGAGGTGGTCGAAGACATTCTTCCA
>JAFAQA010000256.1 GCA_019246665.1 Hyphomicrobiales bacterium | reverse complement strand
TTTTGCGATAAGATCATGCGGAAAAACAAAAACATAACCTGACGCTACTGAACTCATCTAAACGCAACGCCTTCTAGGCCGCTCCGACTCGACCAAATGTCGCGGGCTCATGCGTATTGACGCGGCTTTGCACGAGGTGTCTGTTCCTCGCATGCGGCACCCCTTTTCGCAGCAGATGCGGCGCTGGCATCCTGCATTCGCTCTTCTCGCCATTTACGCGCTTGTTTTTCAGGCAGTCTTCGCCGCCTTCGCCTCCGCCTCTTCGCTGAAGGTCGGCGAGGACGCCAAAGATGTGATTATCTGCGGCGCCGATTTCACGGCGGGCGCATTTGCCGATGGCCGAGCGAAAAACCAAGCCCATCGCCAGGAATGTCCCTGCCAGGGCCTTTGCGCTGCCCATTCGGGTTTGGGCCTCCCTCATGGTGCGAATTCGCACATCGCTCTCTGGCCACCATCGCAAGCCCCGATCCGGATCGCGTCATCCCGTCCCGTGGTGCGAGATCGCAAAGTGAGTGCGGTAAGCTTGGCGCGGGCGCCTCCTCGTCTCTCCCCAGCCTCCTCTTCAGCCTGAATTCCATTCATCCGCGACGCTCCGGCGCGCGGTCAGATTCGACGAGGATGTCATGAACAGGTCACATTGTAAGAGGTTTGGCGTGCCTTTGAGTTTTCTCGTGGCAGCGACCTTCGCTATCTTCTGCTTGGGTAGTTTCTCCGCTGCAAAACCCGCATCCTCGGCACAAGATCCCAGCAAAATGGTCGCGGCCACGCCGGCGACAGGTGAGGAATACGAGATCGGAAAGCTGCGAATCACATCGCCCTGGATGCGAGCCACGCCCAGGGGAGCGACGGTCGCGAGCGGATACATGACGATCACAAATATGGGAAAAGAGCCTGACCGGCTCTTGAGCGTCGAATGCGATATTGCATCCACCGTCGAAGTGCACGAAATGAGCGTATCGGGTGAGGTGATGAAGATGCGACCGCTCGAGAAGCCGCTCGAAATCGCGCCGGGCAGCGTCGTCGAGCTCAAGCCGAACGGTTATCATCTGATGTTCTCGCGCCTGAAGCAGGGCGTGAATCAAGGTGACAAGGTGAGAGTGACGATGGTCTTCGAGAAGGCAGGGAAGGTCGAGATCGAGCTCCCGGCTGCGGGCATCGCGGCCAAGGGACCGGCCGATGCAGACAAGATGAATTAATCACAAGATGTAGGAGAGGCCATGCTGAGAAACGTCAGGATCGCTCTCTGGGCCGCGTGCGCCCTCCCACTCCTCGCGCTTCTCGCCGTTGCCGGTTTGGAGCTGACGCAGCATTCGAACGGTGTCGGCGCCTATCAGGCGAGCGGCATTGGTGGGCCGTTCAAGCTCGCTTCGTCGAGCGGGGGTGAGCTCTCGAGCAATGATCTGAAAGGCACGCCTTTCCTCGTGTTCTTCGGCTACACCCATTGCCCGGATGTTTGCCCGGCGACGGTCTCCGATGTTTCGACATGGCTCGACGCGCTTGGTCCCGAGGGGAAGGATGTGAAGGCGCTCTTCATCAGTATCGATCCCGAGCGCGACAGCGTCGGTTCGTTGAAGGATTATTTGTCCTCCTTCAGCGATCGGATCATCGGCTTGACCGGCACGCCGGACGAGATCGCCAACGTCGCGAAAGAATATCGGGTGTACTATGCCAAGCATCCGACGAAGGACGGCGACTACTCGATGGATCACTCCGCGGTGATTTACCTCATGGATCGGAGCGGCAAGCTCGCCGGCACCCTCACTTACGACGAGAAGAAGGAAGCGGCAGTCGCCAAGCTGAAGCGGCTTCTGGCGGCTGCGTGAGCAGAGAGGATTTTCGTCTGCCCAAGGTCCTGCGTGGCCGCCTCCTCTGGTTCACCGCTGATCCAATCGAGGCAGGCGAGCGCGCCCAGCATTATTTCGAGGACGGTGCGCTCGTCGTCGAAGGCGGATACGTGCGGCGCGCAGGTGAGGCGGGACCGCTCCTCGCCTCACTGAGACCCGAGACACCCGTCGAAGATCATCGCCCGCATCTCATCATGCCGGGCTTCATCGACCCCCATATCCATTTCCCGCAGACCCAGGTCATCGCGAGCTTCGGCGCGCAGCTTCTCGAATGGTTGCAGAAATACACTTTCGTCGAGGAACAAAGGTATTCCGATCCCGCGCATTGCGCCCGTAATGCTCGTTTTTTCTTCGACGAGCTCTTGCGCAACGGCACGACAACGGCCGTCGCTTTTTGCTCCGTGCATCCGGAATCGGTCGACGCTTTTTTTGCGGAGTCGGCGCGGCGCAACACGCTCATGGTCGCGGGCAAGGTGCTCATGGATCGCAACGCGCCCGAGGGTCTACGCGACACTCCGGAGCGCGGATATGCCGAAACGAAGGTGCTGATCGAGAAATGGCACAAGCGTGGACGGCAGCTCTACGCCATTGCGCCGCGTTTCGCGATCAGCTCGACGGAGGCTCAGCTCGAGGCCGCGGGCGCGCTCGCGCGCGAGCACAAGGATTGCCACATCGAGACCCATCTCTCGGAGAATGAGGCCGAGATCGCGGTTGTGCGCCAACTCTTCCCCTGGTCGCGCGACTACACGGATGTCTACGCACATTATGGCCTGCTTGGCCCGAAGACATTGCTCGGCCACTGCATTCATCTGAGCTCGCGCGAGCGTTCCGTGCTCGCGGATGCGGGCAGCGTTGCCGTCTTCTGCCCGACCTCGAACCTCTTCATCGGGTCGGGGCTCTTCGATTGGCGTGCCACCCGCGAAGCCGGCATGCGCATCGGCCTTGGGACCGATATCGGCGGCGGCACCAGCTATTCCATGCTGCGCACCGCGGCCGAAGCCTACAAGGTGCTGCAATTGCAACGGCAGAATTTGGCCGCCGCACAAGCCTTCCATGCGATCACGCGCGGCAATGCCGAAGCGCTCGGCCTCGAAGGTCTCATCGGCTCCTTCGAGCCTGGGCGCGCCTGCGATGCGGTCGTGCTCGACGCGACCGCTACCCCAGCGATGCGACACAGAATGGAAACGGCGCGCACGCTCAACGAGGAGCTTTTCATCCTCATGACCATGGGCTCGGACCGCAACGTCGCGGCCACTTATGTGATGGGCGAAAAGGTTCAAGGCTCTCGCGAGCCTTCGGCGCCGAAAGCTGTGGTTCGAGCCTGAACACCGCCACCAGCCTTTTTCCGCTCGTGAAGGCAGGCCAGAAAATGAACTCCGGCTTGGCGGCCGCTCGCGCATGTTGCGCTACCTCATCCGGATCTGATCAGCGGCACCGCCGCGTCGCGCTCGAAGAGATAAAGAAGCGTTCGCAACGCCTCGCCGCGCGGCGAAGCGAGGCTAGGATCGGTGGCGAGAATGAGCTTTGCGTCGCGCCTTGCGGCCTCGAGCAGATCGGCGTCGATGGCGGCATCGGCGATGCGGAACTGCTCCATGCCGGATTGGCGCGTACCGAGCACTTCGCCCGGTCCGCGAAGCCGCAGATCCTCTTCCGCAATGCGAAACCCGTCTTGCGTCTCGCGCATGATCGTGAGGCGCGCCTTGGCGGTTTCCGCGAGGGGGCCTTTGTAGAGCAGAATGCAGCTCGACCGTTCGGCGCCACGCCCGATGCGTCCGCGCAATTGGTGAAGCTGGGAAAGGCCGAAGCGTTCGGCATGCTCGATCACCATGATCGTGGCGTTGCGCACATCGACGCCGACCTCGATCACCGTTGTCGCCACGAGAAGCTTGGTCTCGCCGCGGACGAAGCGGCTCATTGCGGCATCGCGTTCCTTCGGGTTCATTCGTCCATGAAGCAGGCCCACCTCGTCGCCGAAGACGCTTTTCAGTCCGGCGAAGCGTTCCTCGGCCGCGGCAACATCGAGCGCCTCGGTCGTTTCCACGAGAGGACACACCCAATAGGCCTGGGCACCGGAGGCGAGCGCACGCCGCAGGCCATCCGCCACCTCGGCCATGCGCTCCAAGGGCACGGTCCGCGTATCGATGGGCTGGCGGCCGGCCGGTTTCTCGGTGAGCGCGGAAACATCCATGTCGCCGTATCCCGCAAGCAGCAAGCTGCGCGGTATGGGCGTTGCGGTCATCACGAGGACGTCGACGCCCGCTCCCTTGGCCTGAAGCGCAAGACGCTGATGCACGCCGAAGCGATGTTGCTCATCGACCACCGCGAGAGCGAGATCGGCGAAGGCGACCGATTGCTGAAAAACCGCATGGGTCCCGATGAGAATGTCGATTTCGCCCCCCGCGAGCGAACGTAAGAGGCGCGATTTCGGCCCAGCCGCATCGCGCCCTGTGAGGGTCGCGATGCGAAGCCCGGAGCCTTGAGTGAATTCGTGGAGGCGCTCCTCATGCTGGCGGGCGAGAATCTCGGTCGGCGCCACGAGCGCCGCCTGACGCCCCGCTTCCACCGCCGTCGCCATGGCGAGGAGGGCAACGAGCGTCTTTCCGGAGCCGACATCGCCTTGCAACAGGCGAAGCATGCGCCGAGGCGCGGCCATATCGGCAGTGATCTCGGCGAGCGCGCGGTTTTGCGACGATGTGGGCCGGAACGCAAGCTTGTCGAGGATGGCGCCGGTGAGACGCCGATTGCCATGGGTCGAGCGGCCGGCTGCCCGACGAAGATGGGCGCGCACGAGCGCCAAGGCGAGCTGGGACGCCAGAAGCTCGTCATAAGCGAGGCGGCGCCTCGCGGGTGAGGACAATTCGACATCGGTCGGCTCGCGCGGGTGGTGCAAGAGGCGCAAGGCTTCGTCGAAGGGTGCATATCCGGCCCGCTGCAGGAAAGCCGCATCCTGCCATTCGGGAAGCTTCGGTGCGCGCTTGACCGCATGGCCGATCAGGCGCCGCAGGAGGCCGGGATGGAGACCTTCGGTAAGCCGATAGACAGGTTCGACGCTTGGCACCGCATCCGGACGATCGGCAGGCGCGATGTGGTCCGGATGAACGATTTGGCGCATGCCGTCATATTGCTCCAGGAGGCCGGAGACGATGATCCGCGTGCCAAGGGGGAAGCGTTCCTTCATGGTCTTGCCGACACCGTGGAAGAAGACGAGGGTCACATCGCCCGTCTCATCCTCGCAGAGGATTTTATGAGGCGCGCGGGGTCGGTTAGGGGGAGCGGGCCGATGCGCCGTGATGATGACCTCGACGGTCGCAAGCTCGCCGATGCGAGCTTGGGCGAGCTTCGGCCGCGCGCGCCGATCGACCGCGAAGCTCGGCAAATGGAACAAGAGATCGAGAACGCGGGGCTTCTGATCGGGGTTGTCGCCGAGAAGCTTTTTCAGCAGAGCCGCGACCTTGTCGCCGACACCGGGGAGCGCTGTCGCATGTGCGAAAAGAGGATCGAGAAGAGAGGGCCTCATGGCCAAGCTTTTCGCCCCTGAAGCATTCCTGGCCGCATCGAACTTCGTCTCCCCATGACGCGTGGCGCGAGCCTCGCTATATAAGGGCGGGCGGCGCGGCGGGGCAGACCACTGACCTGAACATATAAGGCGAAAGATTCATGCTTTCCGATACGGAAATTCGCCGGAGGCGCTTGCGTTTTCGCGCTTGGCACCGCGGCATTCGCGAGATGGATTTGCTGATGGGAGCCTTCGCGGATGCGAGCGTCGCGAGCCTCGACGAGCATGAGCTTGGCTTTTTCGAAGAACTTTTGGAGCTTCCCGACCAGGAGGTCTTCGCCTGGCTTACCGGACAGGCGAGTGTTCCGAAAGATCACGACACTCCCCTGTTCCGCAAATTGAAGACCTTCCACGATCACGCTCATCCGCTCCATGTCTGAGGCTACAGCTATCAAGAGGAAGCCGCGCACGCCAATCGCGTCGGTCAAACGCGGCCCTGCACTCGCGCGCACCGACGCGATCGGGAAAGCCCTGTCGCGCGGTGACCATGTCCGATTGACCAATGCTCCGGACGGCTTCGATGCGCTCGCACTTGCCGACCTCGCCGATCAATTCTCGCGGGAGGGGAGGGCGCGGCCGGTGACGCTGGTCCATGCGGCGCGCGATGGGCAGCGCTGCCAGCGCCTCGCCGAGGCGCTCGGTTTCGTCGCGCCCGGCCTCGAGGTTGTCGTTTTGCCCGCTTGGGATTGCCAGCCCTATGATCGCGTCTCGCCCAATGCGCAGATCGCTGCCGACCGCATGCTTGCGCTGGCGCGCCTTGCGAGTGGGCAATCGACCCCGGAGCGTCCGCGCATTCTCCTCACCACCGTGAACGCTATTCTGCAGCGTGTGCCGGCGCGAATCGCGATCACGAGGGACAGCTTTTCGGCTCGCCCTGGAAATGCGCTCGATCTCAATGGCCTGGCGAGCTGGCTCGAGAGTAATGGCTATCTACGCGCTGGCGTGGTCCGCGACATCGGCGACTACGCGGTTCGCGGCGGCATTCTCGATCTATGGCCCTCGACGCATTCAGAGCCGGTGCGGCTCGACTTCTTCGGCGACACACTCGAATCGATCCGCTCCTTCGATGCCCAAACCCAGCGCTCGACCGGGCAGCTGCATTCGCTTGATCTCGTCCCCTTGAGCGAGGTCAGGCTCACGAGCGAAAGCATCAAGCGCTTCCGTACCGCTTATGTCACCGCATTCGGCAATCCGGGCCCGGACGACGCGCTTTACGAGGCGATCACTGAAGGGCGGCGCTATCCAGGGCTCGAGCATTGGCTGCCTCTTTTTCACGAGCGGCTCGACACGGTCTTCGACTTTACGGGAGAAGCGCCGGTCATGTTGGACCACCTGGCGAATGAAGCGGCCCATGAGCGCATCTCGCAAATCATCGACTATCAGCGCGCTCGCGCCTCGGCGCTCGAGGCAATTGCCACTGGCGGTGCACCCTATCGTCCGCTTCCACCTGAGGCTCTCTATCTTTCCGAGGACGAATTTCGCGATCGCCTCTCGCGACTGGGCGTGCTCACCTTCTCGCCCTTCGCCCAAGCGGGAGATGAAGCCTCCGGCATTTTCGATGCGCAAGCACGCAAGGGTCGAAGCTTTGCGCCTGAAAGGGCAAACCCTTCGGCCAATGTCTTCGATGCCGTGATCGCGCATGCGCGCGAGATCCGCGCCGAAGGCCGCGCCGTGCTGATCGTCGGCTGGAGCGAAGGTTCGCGCGAGCGTCTCGAGACGATCCTTGCCGACCATGGCCTCTCGACGCTTCGGCCTGTCGCCGACTTCGGAACAGCGAGCGTGCTCGCCGACGGGGAAATCGGTATCGGCGTCTGGGGATTGGAGGAAGGCTTCGAGACCGATGCGGTCGCGGTCATCGGCGAGCAGGACATTCTCGGTGATCGCCTCGTGCGCTCGTCGAGGCGAACGAGAAAAGCCAAGGACGTCATCAGCGAAGCAGCGGCGCTCACCGCGGGCGACATTGTGGTGCATGTAGACCACGGCATCGGACGCTTCGTCGGGCTTGCGACCATCGAAGCGATGGGCGCGCCGCATGCCTGTCTCGAACTCCACTACGCAGGTGGCGACAAGCTCTTTCTGCCGGTGGAAAACATCGAGCTTCTCTCTCGCTATGGTTCGGAGGACGCGGAAGCCCAGCTGGATAAGCTCGGCGGCGTCGCGTGGCAATCGCGCAAGGCCCGCCTGAAGCAGCGCATTCGAGAGATGGCGGGCAAGCTCATCGATATCGCCGCCGCGCGTGCCCTGAAGGATGCGCCGGTGGTCGTGCCCCCCGAAGGGCTCGTTTCCGAGTTCGAGGCGCGCTTCCCTTATCAGGAAACCGATGATCAGCTTGCTGCCATCGAGGCCGTGACGGAGGATCTCGCCGCCGGCAAGCCGATGGATCGCCTCATTTGCGGCGATGTGGGTTTCGGCAAAACGGAAGTTGCGCTGCGGGCCGCCTTTGCAGTGGCCATGTCGGGACGCCAAGTCGCGATCGTGGTGCCGACGACGCTTCTCGCGCGCCAGCACTTCGCTACCTTCAAGGAGCGCTTCGCCGGGCTGCCGCTCAAGATCGCGCAAGCCTCGCGGTTCGTCGGTTCGGCCGAGCTCAAGGCCGTGAAACTCGGCGTGGCCGACGGCACGGTTGATATCGTCATCGGCACGCATGCGCTTTTGTCGAAATCGATGCGCTTTAAGCGGCTCGGTCTCGTGGTCATCGACGAGGAGCAGCATTTCGGCGTCGCACACAAGGAGCGCCTGAAAGAGCTGCGCGCCGAGGTGCATGTCCTGACGCTCTCGGCGACACCCATTCCGCGCACCTTGCAGCTTGCGCTCACGGGCGTGCGTGAGCTCTCGATCATCGCGACCCCGCCGATCGACCGGCTTGCGGTCCGCAGCTTCGTTTCGCCCTTCGATCCGTTGACCATCCGTGAGGCCCTATTGCGCGAGCGCTATCGCGGCGGCCAGAGCTTTTATGTTTGCCCTCATATCGAGGACATCGCGGAGATTCGCGCCTTCCTCGACGAGCAGGTGCCCGAGCTCAAGGTGGCCGTGGCGCATGGGCAGATCGCGGCGGGGCAGCTCGAGGACGTGATGAGCGCGTTCTACGATGGCAAATACGACGTGCTGGTCTCAACGGCGATCGTGGAAAGTGGTCTCGATATCCCCCGCGCCAACACACTCATCGTGCATCACGCCCATCAGTTCGGCCTGGCTCAGCTTTACCAGTTGCGAGGCCGCGTCGGACGCTCGAAGACGCGCGCCTATGCGCTCTTCACCATCCCGCCGAAGCGCAAGCTCACGCAAAGCGCCGAGCGGCGGCTCAAGGTGCTGCAATCGCTCGATACGCTCGGCGCCGGCTTCCAACTGGCGAGCCATGACCTCGACATCCGCGGCGCCGGCAATCTGCTCGGAGAAGAGCAATCGGGCCACATCAAGGAGGTAGGCTACGAGCTTTATCAGCATATGCTCGAGGAGGCCGTTGCGTCCTTGAAATCGGGCTCCGTCGAATCTCAGGAGGATGCGTGGTCCCCAACGATCCAGCTCGGCACGCCGGTGATGATCCCGGAAAGCTATGTCGCCGATCTCGATGTGAGGTTGTCGCTTTATCGGGAATTGTCGCTGCTCGCCGCGGATGAGGATGTGAACGCCGCGCGCGCCGATCTTCGCGACCGCTTCGGGCCGCTCCCGCCGGAAGTCGACCGGTTGCTCGACGTGATCTCGATCAAAGCCTTGTGCCGGCGGGCCAATGTCGAGAAGGTCGAGGCGGGGCCGAAGGGCATCATCGTCGCCTTCCGGAACAATGAGGCCCCCAACCCGGAAGGGCTCATCTCCTACATCGCCGAGCACGGAAGTTTCGCCAAGGTGCGCCCGGACATGCGCATCGTGTTCCTCGGCGATTACGAGGACGGAAAGCACCGCCTCACTCAGGTGAACCGGCTCCTGCGCGATCTCGTGCGAGTGGCTGAACGCAAGAAGGCGGCGTGATGCTCCCATAGACGATAGGGAAAAGTGGGGACCGCTTTTCCGAAACCTTTTGCTCTGTTGATGACTCAGGTCGCGCTGGCGACTTCATTCAACCTCAGCATGTTCAGGCTTCCGCTCGCCAAACCGTGTCGAGAGACACGCCGAAGAGCGGCGTGTGTGCGGGGTGCACAATACTTGCCGAGCGTGCAAGCCAGCTTTCCGAGGCATGATAGAGCGGCACGACATAGCACCCGGCAATGAGCGCCCGGTCGAGCGCGCGCACCGCATCGGCGAAGTCGGCGTATGATGCCGCAACGAGCACGGCCTCGATGCAGGCGTCCACGGCCTTCGAGCTTACCGCGGCGTAGTTGAGGGACCCCTCGCGCTCAGCCGCCGCGGACGACCAGCGATTCGGCAATTCATTGCCCGGGGAG
>JAFAQA010000248.1 GCA_019246665.1 Hyphomicrobiales bacterium | reverse complement strand
GGCCGCGAGAAGTCGATCCGCGCCTTGGAAGAAGTGGTCCGCAACGATCGCTTCATCCTCCTTGCGACCCAGATCGATGCCGCCGCCGAGGACCCTTCGACCGACGCCATTTACGCGACCGGCGTGCTCGCGACCGTCCTCCAGCTCCTCAAGCTGCCCGACGGCACCGTGAAGGTGCTGGTCGAAGGCTTGGCACGCGCCAAGATCGCTGAGTACACCCGGACGGACGAGTTCTACGAGGCGCGGGCCGTCGCCCTCGCCGAAGAGATCGGCAACAAGGTCGAGGCCGAGGCGCTGGCCCGCTCCGTCGCTGGGGATTTCGAGAGCTACGCCAAGCTCAACAAGAAAGTCTCACCCGAAGTGGTCCAGAGTGTCGGCCAGATCGACGACTATTCCAAACTCGCCGACACCGTCGCCTCGAATCTCGCCGTGAAGGTCAGCGACAAGCAGGCCGCGCTCGAGATCCTTTCAGTTTCCAAGCGCCTCGAGAAGGTGCTGAGCCTGATGGAGAGCGAGGTCTCCGTCCTGCAGGTCGAAAAGCGCATCCGCACGCGCGTCAAGCGCCAGATGGAGAAGACGCAGCGCGAGTACTACCTCAACGAGCAGATGAAGGCGATCCAGAAGGAGCTCGGCGACGAGGAGGGCAAGGACGAGCTCGGCGAGCTCGAGGAGAAGATCCGCAAGACGAAATTCAGCAAGGATGCGCGCAACAAGGCGCTGCACGAGCTCAAGAAGCTCCGGCAGATGTCGCCCATGTCCGCCGAATCGACGGTGGTGCGCAACTATCTTGACTGGTTGCTCTCCATTCCTTGGGGACGCCGCTCGAAGATCAAGCGCGATCTCAGGCTCGCGCAGGAGACGCTCGACGCCGACCACTACGGGCTCGACAAGGTTAAGGAGCGGATGCTCGAATACCTTGCGGTGCAGCAGCGTATGAACAAGCTCACGGGGCCGATCTTGTGCTTCGTCGGCCCGCCTGGCGTGGGCAAGACGTCGCTCGGCAAGTCAATCGCCAAGGCGACAGGGCGCGAGTTCATGCGCATGTCGCTCGGCGGCGTGCGTGACGAGGCCGAGATCCGTGGCCACCGGCGCACCTATATCGGCTCGATGCCGGGCAAGATCATCCAGTCGATGCGCAAGGCCAAGACGATCAATCCGCTCATCCTGCTCGATGAGATCGACAAGATGGGAATGGATTTTCGCGGCGACCCTTCTTCCGCCCTGCTCGAGGTTCTCGACCCTGAGCAGAACTCGACCTTCAATGATCATTACCTCGAGGTCGACTACGATCTGTCGAATGTGATGTTCATCACGACAGCGAACACGCTCAACATTCCGCCGGCCTTGCTCGATCGAATGGAGGTCATTCGCCTCGCGGGCTACACGGAAGACGAGAAAGCTGAGATCGCACGCCGCCACTTGATCCCGAATGCCATGCGCAAGCATGGGCTCGAGTCCAAGGAATGGACGATCGACGCCGAGGGGCTGAAGTTCCTCATCCAGCGCTATACGCGCGAAGCGGGCGTTCGCAACCTCGAGCGTGAGCTGTCGAACCTCGTGCGCAAGGCCGTGAAGGACATCCTTCTCGGGAAGACGAAGGCGATCACGGTGACGCCCAAGGTCGTCGAGGAATATCTCGGCGCGCCGAAGTTCCGTTACGGCGAGACGGACACGGAGGATCAGGTCGGCGTGGTGACAGGCCTTGCCTGGACCGAGGTCGGCGGCGAGCTGCTCACGATCGAAGGCGTCATGATGCCGGGCAAGGGCAAGATGACGGTGACCGGCAATCTGAAGGACGTGATGAAGGAATCGATCTCCGCCGCGGCCTCCTACGTGCGCTCGCGCGCGCTCGATTTCGGCATCGAGCCCCCGCTCTTCGACAAGCGTGACATCCACGTCCACGTGCCCGAAGCCGCGACCCCGAAGGACGGCCCTTCCGCCGGCATCGCGATGGCCACCGCCATCATCTCGGTGATGACGGGCATTCCCGTCAGGCGCGACATCGCCATGACCGGGGAGGTGACGCTGCGCGGCAGGGTCCTGCCGATCGGCGGCTTGAAGGAGAAGCTGCTCGCGGCTTTGCGGGGCGGCGTGAAGAAGGTGCTGATCCCCGAGGAAAACACCAAGGACCTCGCCGAGATCCCCGCCAATGTGAAGAACGACCTCGAGATCGTTCCGGTCTCGCGGATGGACGATGTGGTCAAGCATGCGCTTGTGAGTTCGCTTTCACCCATCAAGTGGAAGGAGCCCGAGATCGCGCCGAAGGTAGGTGTTCCCGAGGAGGACCATCCCGGCCTCGTGGCCCACTGACGAAAGATCGGCGAGCTTCACAAGAGAGAAGGCCCACCTTTGGAGTGGGCCTTTTTTGAGGGGCCAGGACGAGCAAGAGGGCAAATCAGGATCGCAGCCGAGTTCAAGGCGCCGACATTTGCGCTTGATGCGGCAGAGGATTAAACCCGGCCCGAGAGCATCATCCGGATAAATCGAATCCGCTTTTCCGGGAAGGATGGTAGTCCACTCACGGATCTGGAGCAGGCTGGCACTCTTTACCTTCGGCAGGCTCTGGGCCGCTGCGGGCGGTTAGCTCAGTTGGTAGAGCATCTGGTTTACACCCAGAGGGTCGGCGGTTCGAGCCCGTCACCGCCCACCAATAATATCAAAGAGTTATCTGCTATTTTGCCGCCCCTTGCTTCCTAAGAATTTGCCATCAGTCACCACGGTAGGAAGCAGCGCACCCCCGCTTTTCGGCCTCCGGCTCAACCCCGCAATCGGCGCTGCCTGCCCCTTCCCCAACCCGCCAAACCGGCAGGAAGGCCCCTGCCAGCCCCGTGCACGGCTCTTGGTGTATGCAGGTGCTACACCCTAGCGCCGAACACGTTGCGACCGTTCCTGATCTCATGAAGCGTTCGGCATCGGAGGGCGGGCCGCACGCCAGCGTGAGCGATGCCACGTGGTAACGGCAGCGTGTCGCCGTGCGCACCATAGTTGATCGTGCTGTGCGTCTCACGCCGCGCCGCTCGTCGTGCGCAGCTCGTGCACAATGGTAATGTGGTGCAGCATCGTGTTGGCCGCTCGCGCTATGCATGGTGCGTCACGCCGCGTGCCATGGTGGTGTGGCGCTCGCCTGCCGGGTGCATAGGGGGTGGCCCTGGGGTAGGTGATGCGTTGCGAGCTAACTCGGGATGCCCGGCCCCCGACCCCCTCGTGCCAAAATTTTTTGGACCTCGCCCGACATGCGCCTCCCTGCTTGCGTTTTGATTTCCGCCCTTAGTCTATAAATCCCATCTTCAATTTTTTTGCGCGTAGAGTTCTCAAAATCAACTTGTCAATTCTCGGCTTAGTCTTTGCTTGCCGGGCGTGACAGCTGGGTTCAACCAATCTAGACTGTGTTCATCGATTGGCTCGCGTAACGGGCTATGCGGGTGGCTCTCGTCATGAGCTAGGCGACCGGCCGACGTAATCGGCTATGCGGGTGGCAGGCGATACCTGCTCGTCGCGCAACGTCATGCGCAGCCTGAAATCGCGGATTGAACACGTGCCGGGGTCGTTCTCGATCCTGTCGCACGCTCTTCAGCCGCGCACTTGCAACGGGAGCTGCCATGAACACGCTAACCATCATCGTCAAGCCTTGCCGCAACGGGTCCGCAAAGCCGATAACTTGCAGCGTCGAGAAGGCGTTGAAGAGGCGCAACACCGAGGTTTACTACCGGGTTTGTCTGTCGGGGGAAGAGGTCCTGCCAAAAGCCAGAACCCCATTTTTCAGTGCTGCGCGTGAATTGCTGCGGCGTGGTTATGACCCAAAAACTGTCCTTGAGATGCGTCATGCAAATCGAACAACGGTCGCCCTGCGGCAGACCATCGGCGAGGCAGCGCGATGGACGGTAGAAGAGAACGACAAGACAGGGCCGATCATCAAGCCCTACAAGCCGTATCCCACTAGAACAGCGGCAGCAAAGGAGATTGTTCCAGCCTAGATAGCGCTTTCTCGCTAGGCGGGTGTGCGGTTTTTCCCTCAACTCGCATCTCGCTGCCCCAGGGGTAGCGCAGACCACATCGGGGAGGTTTAAAGCGGCCCTTCGGGCCGGTTACGAATTTGGGGATACCCAAGGCCGACTACTCGACGGTGTTCTTTCGGGAATGTGGTTCGGATAGCGCGTGAGATTTTTGAAATCACTCTCCCCCTTTGCGTGCGGGAGTTGTGTTTTAGTTGCTTGCCAGTTCTTGCCGAAGCCGATCTCGCCCTTCGACGTGCAGCGCCAGCGTCTCTTCGAAGGTGCGCAGCAGTTGCTCGGCTTCCTCCGTGTCGTGCCCATCCCGCTCCAGCTCGGCAATTATTTGGCGCTGCCGCTCGACGTGCCCAGTGCCCAAGACGACATCGCTCTCCGCTTGGGCTAGATGCTGCTTTAGCAGGGCGCGGTTTTCCTTGGTGTCCATAGCAGCTCCAGTCCCAAGGTTCGCTTCTAAGGGGAACTCGGCTTCGAAGAACTACCCGGCTCGTCACCTCTCGGGACAGCTGCGTTGAGACCATCCTCGATCCTCGCGGCGATCTTCTCGTAGTCCACTTGCCATGCGGAGCATCATGGCTTTGGCTCCCTCATCGTGCATGGCTTCCGCAAGGGTGCGCATTTCTTCAGCGCGGTTCAGCCAATATCTTGGATTATCGGCGATGTGCGTAAGCGGTTCGGGCGCGGGGGTGAGACCCGACCCGCCGCAAGCTTTGCATCGCACACGCGGAGAGGTTTTCGGGTCGGAGCCGGTGCCATAGCAGGCGGGGCATAGGATTGCTTTGACCATCGAAGGATCACTCTCGCACATGCTGGAAGAAGTGAACAAGTGTCTTTCGCTCGCCCTCGTAACGGGGCGATCAAATAAAATTGCCTTTTTCTCGGGTGGCTAAGGGGGAAGGGCGAGCGGCCTCACAACGCAAGTCGTCCCGCTCGCCCCTCGCGACGGCGCGGAATGAGGAGCCACGCGCCGTTAATCCCAAATATCGGGCCTGTCATTGCGAGCAACGAAGTCGTCGATTGACGCGACGGTCCCGCAATTTACAATGCTCTCAGCGCCGGCAGCTATGCCTCAGACAATCGGCGGAGAGGGTGCATGCTGACCGGTCAAAAAATCCTAGTCGTCGAGGATCAGTGGCTCATCGCGCGGGAGCTTTGCGCAGCTCTGTGGGAGCAGCACGCAACCGTGATTGGCCCGGCAGCTACTCTAAACGAGGCGCTGAGGTTCATTGAAAGCAGCCAAAAGATCGATGCCGCAGTCCTCAACATCAAACTACCGGACGGTGATGTCTTTCCCGCTGCCGAGAGGCTCGACGCTCGCGGTGTCCCGATTGTGTTTTATTCGGGCTACAGTGCTGACGTGCTGGCGCCGCGCTTCGCAGACTACCCGGTGTGGAGCAAGCCTGCTGCTGACCTACCCGCAATGCTTTTCGACTTAGTCTCGAAGCCGAAGCCGCTGACGACGCTCAGTTAACGGCGAAAGGCTCCCCTGATCGTGCTATAAACGCCTGATCTGGCCATAAGGTGCCCGGACAGCAGGGCAGGGGAGCCGACACTCGCAGCATGAGCCTCATCCCCTCAGCGCCGGCCAATGCCGCGCCGCTCGCGCACTGGTCGGCATCAGCACCGCGCAGCTCGTCGGCCTCGCCGTGGTGCCGCACGTAGTGATCGAGGAGTTCCAAGGCGGCGGCGCGCCGCTCAGCCCCGCCGATCTCCTCGCCTTGCGACAGGCCCTGGAGCAGGCCGGTGTGCTCTTTCTTGATGCGGATCATGGCGGCGGGCCAGGGGTGCGGCTGAAGGAAGTGACGGGATTGAGGTTGTTCTCGATCCGGGCGGCGATCTTCTCGTAGTCGAGCGCCATGCGCAGCATCATTTCCTTGGCGCTTGCGTCGTGCATGTCGTCGGCAAGCGTGCGCATCTCCTCGGCGCGGTTCAGCCAGTGCTCGGGATTGTTGCTC
>JAFAQA010000242.1 GCA_019246665.1 Hyphomicrobiales bacterium | reverse complement strand
GTCGGTCCCTCAGGTTCCGGCAAGTCGACGCTGACGAAGCTCATCCAGCGTCTCTATCAGCCGGAGCGCGGCCAAATTCTCGTCGACGGCATCGACATCGCCCAGGCCGATCCGGCCTGGCTTCGTCGCCAGGTCGGCGTGGTGCTCCAGGAGAACCTGCTCTTCAACCGCTCCATTCACGACAACATCGCGCTGGCCAATCCGGCGATGTCGCGCGGCCAGGTGATGCGCATGGCGCAATTATCGGGCGCGCATGAGTTCATCGCCGAGCTGCCGCAAGGCTACGACACGATGATCGAGGAGCGGGGCGCGAATCTCTCAGGCGGTCAGCGTCAGCGCATCGCCATCGCGCGGGCGCTCGCCACGAACCCGCGGATCCTCATCTTTGATGAAGCGACGAGCGCGCTCGATTACGAGAGTGAGCAGATCATCCAGCGAAACATGCGCGAGATCGTGAAGCATCGCACCGTCATCATCATCGCGCATCGCTTGGCGGCGGTACGAGGCTGCCACCGCATCATTGGGCTTTCGCATGGGCGCATCGTCGAGCAGGGCACCCATGAGGAGCTCTTGCGACGCGAGAACGGTCTTTATGCGCATCTCTGGTCCCTGCAGAGCGGCCGAGCGGCGGGAGCCTCTCTATGACCGGCGCCGAGCTCACCACCGTCAAGCCCAATCTGCCGGCCGTCCGGCCGGTCCGCCTCTTGCCGGCGCTCACCGACCGGGAATTCCTTCCCGCCGCGATCGAGATCGTCGAGACGCCACCTTCGCCGGCCAAGACCGCGATGATGTTCGTCATCTGCGCCCTCGCGGCGGGCGTGCTCACCTGGTGCTGGTTCGGCCGCATCGACATCTACGCGACGGCGCGCGGCAAGATCGAGCCCGCGGGGCACGCGAAGGTGGTGCAGCCGCTCGATTCCGGAAAAGTTGCCGCCATCAAGGTCCAGGAGGGCCAGGCGGTTCGCGCGGGCGACGTCATCCTCGTGCTCGATGCGAGCGAATCCGAAGCCGAGATCGCCGCCGATACGCAAGCCCGCAATGCCAAGCTCGCCGAGGCGCTCCGCCGTGAGGCAGCCCTCTCGGCGATTGCGCGCAGTTCCATCGCCATCCCGCCTGCCATCAACTGGCCTGCCGATATTCCGCAGGCGACGCGCATTCGCGAGGAGGACGTGCTCGCCGGCGACCTGCACGAGCTCTCGGCCACGCTCGTCAATCTCGGCTCGCAGAAGCTCGAGAAGGAGGCCGCGGTGAAGCAGCTCGATGGGAGCATCGCGGCCGAGAACCGCGTGGTCGAGACGCTTAACGAGAGAGTGTCGATGCGCCAGGAGCTCATCGACAAATCCGTCGGCACGCGCACCGGCCTTCTCGATGCCGTGCAGGTGCTGCGCCAGGAGCAGAGCCAGATCGCCGGCGATATCGGCAAGCGCGACCAGGCCCTCGCCGCGGTCGCGAGCTTGAATTCCGAGCGCGCCCGCACCGTCGAGACCTTCGTCGCGGACAATACGCGCAAGATGGCGGATGCGCGCCGCGTCGCCGACGAGAAGGAGGCCGACCGCGCCAAGGCCCAGGTGAAGCTTGACCGCTCAGTACTGCGCTCGCCGGTCGATGGGGTGGTGCAGGGACTTGCCGTCACCACGCTCGGCCAGGTGGTGACGCCGGGCCAGCAGCTCATGCGCATCGTGCCGTCGAACACGCCGGTCGAGGTGCAGGCCTTCGTCACCAATGAGGATATCGGCTTCGTGCATCCGGGCCAGGCGGCCGTCTTGAAAATCGATTCCTTTCCCTTCACCCGCTATGGCACCATCGACGCGACCGTGGACGAGGTTGCAAGCGACGCCATCCCGGCCGAGACCGCGAACCGCACCCTTTCCGACGCCACCAAGGAGAGCGATTCCACGGCCCGCAACCTCTCGCCCACTGCCCCGCCGGTCACCGATCTCGTCTTCGAGACGAAGCTCAAGCCGAGCGTCGGCACCTTGACGGTGAATGACCGCGAGATCGCGCTCTCGCCCGGCATGACGGTGACGGTCGAGATCAAGACGGGCTCACGTCGCATCCTCGAATATATCTTCTCGCCCCTGGTCGAGGTCGCGAGCAAGGCCATGCGGGAGAGATGAGGCAGCGGCCTCTGAGGCGCGTCGCGGCAATGGCTGGATCCGTGATCCAACCGCAGACGAGCCGGGCAGCGCGTCCGGTCTATTGAGCAATCCCACCATGATGCGACACTCCGGGCATGGAGCCTGGAAGCGAATTCGCGCCAGCCCCTCCCGTGTCGATCACGGCGTTATTTGAGACCGAGAACTTCCGGCCAACGGCTATTCCCGAAAACGACATCCCCGTCGTTTTTATGATACCGAGGTCACTCGCCACTGCGAAGCCGCTTGCGAAGTTGACGGCTTCGCCAAAGCTCACCGGGCACGAATTCAAACACACGACGGTTCCGCCAGTGCCGGCGGCCTCGAACGCGGCCCCGCCTCCCATGACCGTGACATCTCCGCCAATGATGATTCCGGCGCTCAGCTGAGCAAGCAGCATAGGCCCGGTTTCAACGCCGCCGGACAGGACAATCCCTCCCGCCAAGACGATGAGCGAGCCTCCGTGCTGGCTCCCGACGAGCACTGAACCAGCCTTCGACGTGGTGATGTGCATGCATCTTAGCGCATACATGGCCTTGTCGTCGGCGGTCCAGGCGGTGCCAGGCGTCTTGATGACGACCTTCGAAGGATTGTCGCAGTTTCCCCGAAACGACATGGCCGCCGCGAAGGACTGGCCTGTCAAGGACCCGACGCCTTGCATGGTTTCGTCGACGTAAGTCCCGTCCAGGAGCTGAACCGTCACGCAATTGGAACCGAAAGGACATCCACCAAAATCGAGATTTTGCTGGACAAAAACCCAAGCGTGCTGCCGGGTTGCCCAACACGTGGCAGGGGTCAATCCATCATTATTATCGTCGCCCTCGGAGGCGCAGACGTAGTAGGTCTGGCCGGTCGAAGGCACAAGCGTTCTCGCGAACGCCTCCTGATCCCAAGGAAGGATCAGAAGAGCAACCGCCACGACAACAATTCCACGAATCATTCGTGTTCCTCTAGAGCATGATCCGCAAAAGTGGCCCCACTTTTGCGGCAAGATCATACGGAAAAACAAGAAGATAAACTGATGCTACTGATCTCATCTAAACGCCACGCGTTCAAAGCGCCAATCCGATGAACAGGAACATGATGGGACGCTGGCCCACGTCGCCCGCACACCTCGTAGATAGCGGCGCAATCCGGCATTGCCCAGCGCCCGTGCTTTGCGGCGTGGTGCTCGATCTCACGCAAGCACGCCCGCACTCGCCAAATCAACTTTGCTTCGATGCAATCCATC
>JAFAQA010000237.1 GCA_019246665.1 Hyphomicrobiales bacterium | reverse complement strand
ACGATCATCTTCGGGCCGGGCAGCATCGAGCAGGCGCATACGGCCGACGAGTTCGTCGAGATCGCCCAGGTCGAGCGTGCAGCCCGCATCCTGTGCGAGATCGCGCACCGCTTCGCGGCGACCTGACGATCAAGGCGGAGGGCGATTCAATTCACATTGCGGAGAGATTGCCCATGTCTTCGCCGAGCCATTTGCAATGCAGCCTCTGCAGCTCGCCATTGGTACGGATGAGGAAGATGTAAGTGTCGAGCGAGTGCAGCAACGCGAAATCCCCCTGGCGCATTGCCATGTGCGCCGGCGAATCGCGCAGCTTGAACTTCAGCTCGATCGGCTGATCTGGATTCTTCTTTGCGATCGCCGCGGCGATCGTGTTCAGCGTCGCCCAAAGATCGACCTGTCCCGACAGGAAGGCCGTGTTCGACGTCGTGTCATCCTCGAACCTGACGATGTTCGCCTTGGGCGCCATGGCGGTCAGGGTCAGGTCCTGAGTCGTCCCCTTGGTTGCCGAAATACGCAGCGTACTGAGCTGATCGGGCCCGGAGACCGCCCTCGCCTTGTGGCCGTAGACGCCGAGATAGAGCGCCGCATAGGGCGAGGTGAACATCACCTGCACGGCGCGCTCCGGGGTCGCGCCCATCCCGGAAATCACGAGGTCGATCTTGTTTGTCAGGAGGAAGGGAATTCTATTGGCGCCGATGATCTGCTCGACCTGCACCTTGACGCCCAGTGCCTTCCCGATCATCTCGCCGAGCTCGACATCGAAGCCGGTCGGCTTGCCGTTCTCGTCGAGATAGCCGAAAGGCGGGTTGTCCATCTGCGTCCCGATGCGGATGACGCCCTTGTCGATGATGTCCTTGAGATCGGCCTTGGCCGGTACGACGGACATGCCGGCGAGTAAAACTGTAGCAAGACAGAAGATGAGCTTGCGCATGATCGTCCCGTTGTTGGCACCTTCAAGTTAAATCCAAGCCGCTTAAGCCGCCAGCGTCAATGATCAGCGGGACCGGGAGAAACGCTTCTCCAGCCCCCGGCTGAGCCAAGTAAGCGGGAAACACAGCACGAAATACAGGCCAGAGGTGCACAGATAAACCAAGAACGGCGCGAAGGTCGCCCCATTGACGAGCTGCGCCTCTCGGCTGAGCTCCACGAGGCCGATGACGGAGGCGAGCGACGTGTTCTTGATGAGCTGTACCAGGAAGCCGACAGTCGGCGGAATCGCGATCATCAGCGCCTGAGGCAGGATGACGAGGCGCAGCTCGTGATAGCTCCTCATGCCGAGCGCCCGCGATGCCTCCCGCTGACCTTTCGGGATTGCTTGGACCGCCCCGCGCCAGATTTCGGCCAAGAAGGCGCTCCCATAGATCGACAGCGCGACGGTCGCCGCAAGCCATCTCGGCACGTCGAGGCCGAACAGGGCGAGCCCGAAGAAAACCACGAAAAGATGGCCCAGCAGCGGCGTGCCCTGGATCACCTGGATCCATATCTCGGCGGCCCATCGAAGAGCCCTGGCTTCGGCCGTGCGGCACAAAAGTATAGCGAGCCCCAAGAGCCCGCTTCCCGCAAAGGCCAGTGCGGTCAGGCCGACCGTCCACCTCAGCCCTTGGGCCAGAAGGAGGAACTCGGTCGGGCCGAAGCTGCGAAACATCAGGTGGTTGCGACCGTCGGCGGCAGCTCGGCCGGGGCACGTTCGGAAAACACGATCCAGTACAGCAGCGCAAATGCGAGCCGGAAGCACAGCGCGAGCGCGAGATAAAAGCCGCAGGTGACGAGGTAGACCTCGAAGCTGCGATATGTTGCGCTGTCGATCAGGCTCGCCATGTGGAACAAGTCCTCGACGCCGATCTGACTGAGGATCGAGGTCGCGAGCATGAGCAGCGTGAATTGTCCGGCGAGCGCCGGAAACATGATTTTCAAGGCGGGCTTCAGAACGATCAGGAAGAAGACCTGCACTCGCGTGAACCCGAGCGCGAGGCCAGCATCGGTCTGCCCGGCGGGCACGGCGTCGAGGCCGCCCCTTACGATCTCCGTCGTGTAAGCGCCGAGATTGACGACGAGCGCAATCATCGCAGCCGAGATCGCGTCGAGGCGAATACCCAGTCCCGGCAGACCGAAATAGATGAAGAAGAGTTGTGCCAGGAGTGGCGTATTGCGAATGGCCTCGACATAGGCGCCGAGCACCAAGCGCAGCCACGTCCAGCGCGAGCGGATCGCATAGGCACCGGCAAGGCCGAGCGCAAATCCCAGTAAGATGGCCATGAAGCTGACCCACACCGTCGTCACGAGACCGGACAGCAAAAGGTCGAGGCGATTGATGACAGGTGCAAAGTGGAAGCTATAGTTCATCGCACCACTATTTCATCAGGTGCGCTCTCCATGCAATCGGTTGCATTTTCGGACTTCACCGCGCCGGCCCTGAGGAGGTTCGCGAAACGGGATGCGATTGTCATCGTGCCGCTCGGAGCGACCGAGCAGCACGGACCGCATCTTCCCGTCATGGTCGACGCGCGGCTGGTCACGGAAGCCGCGATGCGCACCGCCAGGAAGCTTGACGCGAAGGGCTTTCCCGTCCTCGTCACGCCGACGATCTGGACGGGCTTTTCCGAGCATCACATGGAGCTCGGCGGCACGATCACGGTCGATTTCGCCACCTTCCACGGGCTGGTGCGCGGCGTCGTGCGCTCGCTGGTTCGCCATGGATTTCGCCGCATCTGCCTGTTGAACGGCCACGGCGGCAACATCGCCCCCCTTACCGTCATCGTCAGCGAGCTGACCGTAGAGTTGCACGTCCCTTTGGTCACGCTCTGCTATTTCGAAATGGCTCCGGAGGCGATGCGCGAGATCCTGGAGCATCAAACCTCGACGCTGCACGCCTGCGAATCCGAAACGTCGATGATGATGGCGACGGAACCCGGGCTGGTCCGGCGCGATCGGCTCGCC
>JAFAQA010000234.1 GCA_019246665.1 Hyphomicrobiales bacterium | reverse complement strand
AAAAGATCACCTGACGCTGCTGATCTCATCTAAACGCAGCGTGTTCCGGCGTTTACATCGGAAAAGGGGAAGCCGCTTTCCTCGATCATGCTCGAGGCGCAAGTCCGCAGGCCCACAAGGCGAAGGCGTGCGTCAGCGCGAATTCCGCAAGACGGTCGAAGCGGCCGGGCGCTCCCATATGTCCGCCGCTCATTTCCGTTCGCAACAGAACCGGCTTTCCGGAAAGCGAGTGAGCGCGCAGCTTGGCAACCCATTTCGCCGGTTCCCAATAGGTGACACGCGGGTCGGCGACGGCAGCGATCGCGAGAACGGCAGGGTAATGTCGCGCCTCGATGTTCTCCAGGGGTGAATAGGCGAGCATGGTGTGGAAATCGTGCTCGCTCAGAAGCGGATTGCCCCATTCCGGCCATTCGGATGGCGTCAGAGGCAGGTCGGGGTCGAGCATGGTGGCGAGCACGTCGACGAAGGGCACCTCGGTGACAACGCCGGCGAAAAGCTCCGGCGCACGGTTCGCGGCGACACCCATCAGCATGCCGCCCGCGCTTCGCCCGTTGGCGACGATGCGGCCGGCCGCGGTGTAGCGCTTCTCGATCAGCATGCGGGCGACGGCAAGATAATCCGAGAAGCTGTTTTCCTTTTCGGCCCGCTTGCCTTGCGTGTACCAGCGCCAACCCTTCTCGGTCCCGCCTCTCACATGGGCGAGCGCATAGATCATGCCGCGGTCGACGAGCGATAGGCGATGCGCGAGGAAATTCGGCAGAACTGGCGAGCCATAGGCGCCATAGCCGTAAAGCAGGCAGGGCGCGCCGCCGTCGAGCGCGAGGCCGCGCCGATAGAGGAGCGTGACCGGAATGGCCTCCCCGTCAGGAGCCGGCGCGAAGAGCCGCCGCACGACGTAATCGTTCGGGTCGTGCCCCGACGGGATGAGCTGGCGCTTCACCAGCAGGCGCTCGCGGCTTGCCATATCGTAGTCGTAAGTCTCGGCGGGACGCGCCGGCGTCGAAACGGTGAAGCGCAGGATGTCGGTATCGAACTCTTGTCCCGCATCGAGGCTGAGCGCGAACGCCTCCTCGTCGAAGCCGATGCTGTGCTCCTCGCCGCTTGCGAGCGCCCTGATGGTGAGGCGCGGCAAGCCGTTCTCCTGCTCGAGCCAAACGAGATGGCGCGCGAAGATCGCGTGGCGCAGCACCATCACGCCGGGGCGATGCGGCACGATGTCTTGCCAGTTCTCAGGCGAGGGAGCCAAAAGCGGGGCTTCCACGATCTTGAAGTCCTCGGCTCCGTCGCGATTGGTGCGGATGTAAAGGCGCCCCTCGCCGATCTCGACCTCATAGCGTACGCCGGTCTTGCGAGCCGCGACGAGGCGCGGTGCCGAGCCGGGCCGCTCGAGATCGAGGATGAAAGCTTCCGAGGTTTCGTGATCGCGCACCGCGATCGAGGCGTGCCGCCCCTCGCGCTCACGGTGAACCGACACGAACCAGCCCGGCGTCGCTTCCTCGAGGACAAGCTGATCCTCCTTTGCCGAAGTGCCGATCCGGTGGCGCCAAATCGAGCGCGCGCGGTGATTCCGGTCGAGTCTCGCGTAGAGGAATGATTGGCAGTCGCTCGTGAAGACAACCGGGTCGCCGTGTAGGTTCAAGATCGCATCCGCGCGCGCATTGGGGACCTCGTCGGCGAGATCGCGCCCGGTGGTAAGATCTCTCAGCCGAATGGTGAAGAACTCGGCTCCCGCTTCGTCGACCGCATAGGCGAGGAGGCGATGATCGGGCGAATGACTCGCAGGGCCGAGTTGGAAAAACGGGCGGCCAGCCGCCAATGCTTCGGCATCGACGAGGAGCTCCTCCGCGCCGCCCGCGCGCGGGCGGCGAACCAGGCGAGGGTGCTGGGCGCCGGCGCCCCAGCGCCGGTAATACTGAAAGGGGCCGGCCGGGACCGGGGCTGTCATATCCTCATTTTCGAGGCGGGCGATAAGTTCTTGCTTCAGTTCCGCGATCAGGGGCGCGAGCGGGGCCAGCACTGCATCCGTGTGGTCGTTCTCCGCTTCGAGGTGCGCGCGGATGTCGGGCGGCAACGCGGAAGCGTCCTCCAACACCTCGCGCCAGTTGCTCGCCTTGAGCCACGCAAGCTCATCGCGGATAACAATACCGTGATGTGTCGTTGCACTTGGCCGCAGTTCGGCCGAGGGCGCTTTTTGCTTTAAATAGATCAGCGGGACATTCATGCCGAAACTCTCGCCCGCATTTTCGCCGGCGACCTTTGCCGCAGGATGGCCGGAAAGCGGCTTCGTTGTAACCATTTGAATATAATAGTTTTTTCCATCATCGAAAAGATTTCGAGGGTAGCTTCTCTTGATTTCCTAACGGCAATTTCCGGTGAATACCAGCGCTCGGACTGCGGTTTCGAGAGAATAGCCGAGCCCATATAAAGTAGAGCAGATCGGATCGAACGGATGCGGGAAATCTTGTAGGGGGAACTCGAAATTAGATGTTTTTAGCGCCTGCTCTCCCTTTTTTAGCATTTAATCCAGAAGCGCTTGTTGAAATTACAGAAGTCCGAGAGTAGATCACCCCTTGGCGGCTCTGCGCAGTGTAGAGGCCGCGTTCCACGAAATCGTGATGGGTTTAACCGGACGAATCGCGCCAATCTGTTGGCCTGTCGCCCCTTTTGACAAGACAGGTTGCCTGCTCGTCCAAAGCTGATCCACATCCAGAAAGGCTAACAATGGAACTGAACGCTAATGAGAGCTCGGCGCAATACATCGAGCTCGCTACCGATATCGTCTCCGCCTATGTCAGCAACAACTCGGTCGGGGCCGGTGAGCTGCCCATCCTGATCAAGGATGTGTATGGCGCCTTGACGCGCGTCACCAACCCGGAGACCAATGCACCCACGAACACCGCCAAGCCGGCCGTCTCGATCAAGAAGTCGATCACGCCGGACTACCTCATCTGCCTCGAGGACGGTAAGAAGTTCAAATCCCTGAAGCGGCATTTGCGCACGCAATATGGGCTTTCGCCCGAGCAATACCGCGAAAAATGGAACCTCGCTTCCGATTACCCGATGGTCGCCCCGAACTACGCAGCCGCCCGCTCGCGGCTCGCGAAGCAAATGGGGCTTGGGCAGGCGAGGACAAAGCGCCGCCGCTAAGTCGATCCGCCGAGGGGCCGGATTCTGAGTCGTCGGCTAGTACTATTGACGGGATGACAAGCTGAATTTCGTGCCTCTAGGGATTGAGAGTCGTTGCCGGTGGATGTGCAAACATCCATCGGCGCCCTTTTCGGTTCCTCTCTGAATTCCGAGCGTGCCCTGTTGAAAACCTTAGAGGCAATCCAGCCGAGTGGAAGTTAATCGCGAAGCACGGTCACACGCGCCAGCCTGTCGAACAGCGGATCGCGCTTAGCGACGATCAAGATCAAATTGCACAAAGACCAGAGAACGCACAGACCCAAACAGATTAAGAGGACACGAACTTCGTTCGTGGCGCTTTTGAGGGTAATAGATTTGATCGTCCAGCCTTCGTTAAACACAAAACTGAACTCACCGCCGGCTATAAATTCATAAACACCAAAAGCGACTATCGGGACGAGTCCAAGCCATTGCGACAATTGCCGAATGATGGAATTTAGGAGTGGAATTCCGGGCGATCCCGGAGATTTCCACGAAACGACCTCTATTCGGAAAACATAATTGCCTAGCGTGACGCCAGTCCGGTGCTCCATCGTTATGAGATAGGCGAGAAGTGCAAGTTGTTCGAGCCAGTCAAGATGAAGCGCATTCCGGGGTTGGCCGTCCGAATCAAGAGAATAGTTTTGTGAGACGGTCTTTGTCACACTCCCTTCGCGAAATGCGCGGCCGACGACGAGAGTCCGCGAAGTCTCAAGCCCAATAACGGACGACCTGCATTCCTTTGCAAAATTGGATTGCTTCGGAGGCGGTGGATCAAGCGCGTACTTTGGTTGGTCGACAATGTGACACCCGACATACATGCCCGTGACCTGAACCGCCCCATCGGTCGCGGCATAAAGCCAGACCACTAATATTTGAAAGGGTATGCCGATGACGAGTGCATCAACGATCAAACTGAAAGCTCGCCGCCAGAACCCGGCTCGAAATCCCAAGGAAAATACATCGGCCAAGAATTAGCCCCTTTGTCCCCATCAAAGGCCCACGCTACGGCCGATGGTCAGGACAGAAGTCTAACTTGTGGTCAGCTATGAAGGCGCGCAAATTTTTGTGATTTCGCCCGATGATCCACATGCGAAATGGAAACCAATTGCGGATAAGGTTAGGCTTCGATCCTCATTGAAGCCGTGTCGACCGAATGCTTCGCTTCGTCCTCTGCGCCGATGATTTCGCCCTGAGCGAGGGCGTGAGCGGTTCTATTCTCGCCCTCTTGCGCAAGGGTCGCCTCACGGCCACGAGCGCAATGACCAATCGGGAGAATTGGCGAAAATCCGCTCCGCGCCTGCGCGAATTCGTCGGGAAGGCCGATCTCGGTGTGCATCTCAACCTTACTTGCGGCAGCTCGCTCGCCGTGATGTCGAGTTTCGCGCCCACCGGCGAGCTGCCGGCCCTTGGGCGTGTGCTGCGAGGAGCCCTCGTCGGCCGCCTGCCGCTCGCCGAAATAGCCGACGAGTTTCGCCGGCAGATCGATGCCTATGCTGCCGCCATGGGCCGCGAGCCCGACTTCCTCGACGGGCATCAGCATGTCCATGCCTTTCCGGGCATTCGTGACGCGCTGTTCACGGCGCTCGATGGCCTCGGCCTCGCGCCGCGCCTCTATGTCCGCGATCCCTCCGATCGCATGGGGGCAATCGCCAGGCGCCGAGTCGGCGCCGGCAAGGCGATGATGATTGCCGCCCTGGCGCGAGGCTTCCGAGAAAAGCTTCGGGCTCGAAGCATCCCGGCGAACACAGGGTTCGCCGGGGTTGTTCCTTTTGATGTGCGTCGGGACTATGGCGCGGATTTTGCGAGCTTCCTCGCGGTGCCGGGCAGGAGCCATCTCGTGATGTGCCATCCCGGCGAAATCGACGATGACCTCAAGGCCGCGGACCCGGTGAGCGCAACCCGTCCGGCAGAGGCGCGCTTCCTCGGGAGCGATGCCTTCCTTGGTCTCATGGCAAAGCTCGATGCCGCCCCGGCACGGTTTCGCGATCTCAAGAATGGCTGATGATGGGCTCGGCGCCGCGCTCCGAGCCCGTGCGTCGTGGGCAGAGCCTATTTGCCCCGCTCACTTCGCCTTGCTGAACATCTCCTCGACATGTTCCCAATTGACGAGATGCTCGAGGAAGGCCTTGAGGTAGTCCGGCCGACGGTTGCGGTAATCGATGTAGTAGGAGTGCTCCCAGACATCGCAGCCGAGAATGGGCTTGCCCCCATGCACGAGCGGGTTTTCCCCATTCGGCGTCTTCATGATGACGATCTTGCCGTCCTTGACCGCGAGCCAAGCCCAGCCGGAGCCGAATTGGCCGACGCCCGCGGCGATGAAGTCCTCCTTCATCTTGTCGACCGATCCTAGATCCTCCTTGATCTTCTTCTCGAGCGCGCCCGGAATGGCGCCGCCTCCTTTGGGCTTCATCCACTGCCAGAAATGCGTGTGGTTGTAGTGCTGACCGGCATTGTTGAAGAGCGGCGCATTCTTGCCGAAGGAACCCTTCACCACCTCCTCGAGGCTCTTGTTCTCCCACTCAGTCCCTTTGGGGAGATTGTTGCCCGTGTTCACATAGGCGTCGGGGTGCTTGTCGTGATGGAACTCGAGCGTCTCCTTCGACATGTGGGGCGCGAGCGCATCATACGGGTAAGGGAGGTCGGGAAGTGAAAACGACATGGCTGCCCTCCTGGCATTGTCGAGACGGATGATCGAAACCTTGAGCTGAGCGCGACGCCTTAGCCGGCTCGCCTCTCCTTAACTAGGCCTAAGGCAGAGGATCGGCAACATCGAGCTTCCGGAGCGCACCTTGCCCCCCTTGGCAGGAATTCAAGCGGCGAGCGGTTCAAGCCGGATCAGGCGAATCGAGATGAGGAAAGCCGCGCCGAGCAGCACCGAGACGAGCGCGACCACCCCGTTCCAGCCATGGCTCTGCCAGAAGACGCCGCCAACCGAACCGATCACGCTCGAGCCGACATAGTAAAGGAAGAGGTAGAGCGAGGCCGCTTGCGCCTTGGCAGTGCGCGCCCTGCGTCCCACCCAGGCGCTCGCGATGGAATGCGCGCCGAAGAAACCGAAGGTGAGAAGCGCAATCCCCCCAACGACAACCGCGAGCGAGCCGGATAGGGTGAGCGCGACGCCACCGCTCATGATGAGGATCATCACCCAGAACACGTTGCGCAAGCCGAGCCTCGTCGCCACGGCGCCCGTCACGGGGGAGGAGACAATGCCCACGAGATAAACACTGAAGATGAGGCCGACCCCCGTTTGGCTCAGCCCAAACGGCGGCGCCAGAAGGCGATAGCCGATATAGTTGTAGATGCTGACGAAGCTCCCCATGATCAAGAAGCCTTCCAGCACCAAGAGGCGCAAGCCGGGCTCGGCGAGGTGGGCGAGAAAGCCGCTGATCAGCTCGCGCGTCGAGAGTGGTCGCTTCTTGAAGTGTCGCGAAGGCGGCAGGTTGCGCCAGAAGATCACCCCGGCAATGATTCCCATGGCGCCGAGCCAAAGCGTCGCCCAGCGCCAGGACGCAAGGTCAGCAAGAAGACCCGCTGCGAGCCGCGCCGCCATGCCGCCGAGCGCACTGCCGCCGATGTAAAGGCCCATGGCAAGGCCGATCGAGGCTGGCGCGATCTCTTCGGCCACATAGGCCATGGCGACGGCGGGAAGGCCCGCAATCGACAGGCCGGCGGCGGCGCGCAAGGCGAGAATCGCGGGCCAGCCGGGCGCGAAGCTTGTCGCCAGCGTCAACAAGGCTGAGGCGAGAACCGAGGCCACCATCACGGGTTTTCGCCCGAGGCTCTCGGAGATCGAGCCGGCGATCAGCATGGCGGGCGCCATGAGGCCGGTGGTCACCGAAAGCGCGAGGCTTGCTTGCGCGGCTCCAAGATCAAAGCTTTTGGAGAAGACGGGCAAGAGAGGCTGCACGTAATAGAGAAGCGCGAAAGTGCTGAAGCCTGCGCAAAACAAGGCGAGGATTGTGTTGCGGAACGTCGTCGTGCCGCTTTTGACGCGCTCGTCCTGCAGCGCGATTTCGTCATCAGCCATGGCGAGGCGCCGTCAGCCCGATCAGCGCTTTTCGAGCCGCGCCAGAAACTCCGCGTAAAAGAGACCTGCCGCCGCGCCGCCCACGAGGCCGGCGAGCAGCGAAAGCGCGGTGATGGTGCCGAGCCCGCTCGAGGGCCTGAGCCGGAGCACGAAAAGAATGATGATCGGCACGAGAGCGCCAGCGATTGCGCCAACGATCATCATGTCGCGAAACAGCCTGGCCCCGCGCCGCATGAGAATGGCGTCGGCCGCCGGCAGCACGACGAGGCAGACGGGCAGCGCGACGACGAAGCCGACGGGCAGCCCCACGACGATGATGGAGAGAAGGCTCATCGGCTCGAACCCCTTCTGCAGCACGCTGAGCAGAAGCATCGCGCCCACCATGAGGATGGCGGAAATGACGGTGGTCGTCAGTCCGGCCTTGAGCCAGCCCATCGCTTCACCCCTTTTTTGGAAAGAGATCGTCGTAAAGCCCATTCAATATGGCCAATGCGTCGCAACCCGAGAACACAAAAAGGTCGATCCCGGCCTCTTCGAAAGTCCCAGCGAGATCGCGCGGGCGTCCGGCAACAGCGAGCTTCGTCGCGCCCGCTTCCTTCAGTGCACGCGACGCCTCGATGCCGAGGCTCGCATAGCCCTCATCCGAAGAGCAGAGGCAGGCAAAGTTCGCGCCGCAGGCACGAAAGAGATCAACGATATGCGGCAAGGTCGAAGGCTCCTCGTTTTCGACGACTTCGAGGCCGCCCCCCTCGAAAAGGCTTTTGGCGAATTGCCGGCGGCGCGCGAAGCTCGCGGCACCTCCGAGATTGGCGAGGAAGACAGGCGGCCGCCGTCCCATGCGGGCGAGACAGGCGTCCGAACGATCACGCAACTGCTCGAAAGGCTGCGCGAGGCGCTCCGACGCGAGCGGCTCAAATAGTCGCTCGAGGGAAATGCTCGGTCGCGCCTCATTGACGCGCTCGGGCGCGGGCTGGAGTACAGCGACGGGCGCTTCCGAAAGCAGGGCGAACTCGCTGACCCCGGTAATCGGCGCGTCGCGATGGCCGATCTTCTTGCGAGCCTCTTGGCGCACGCCAGCGATGCGCCGTTGGAGCATGCCGCTCACGAGGCTTTCGACGATGCCGCCCTCGCGCTCGATCTCCTGGAACAGCTCCCAGGCCTTGCGCGCCAGCGCCTGGGTCAGTGCCTCGAAAGCGCCCGAGCCCGAAGCCGGATCAACGACTCGCCACAGATGGGCTTCCTCGATCAGCACATGTTGGAGATTGCGTGCCGTGCGCCGCGCGAAAGCGTCCGGAAGACCAAGCGCCGCCGTGAAAGGCAAGACGCCGATCGCATCAACTCCCGCGACGCCGGCCGAGAAGGCCGCAAGAGTGCCGCGCAGCATGTTGGTGTAAGGATCGCGCCGCGTCATCATGCGCCATGCCGTCTCCGCCGAGAGCTCGATCGGCTCCGGGTGAAGCCCGCATGCTTCTTCGACGCGCTCCCAGAGCTGACGCAACGCGCGAACCTTGGCGATGCTCATGAATTCGTCGGCGTCCGTGACGAGCAGGAAACCAAGAGCCTTGCGCGCCTGATCGAGATTCCAACCGTGGCTCTCCAGCACGCGCAAATAGGCGACGCCCGTCGCGAGCATGAAGGCGAGCTCTTGCGCCTCGCTCGCTCCGGCCTCGTGCACGACGCGACTATCAACGCGCGCGCTACGGCCCGCAACGCCTCTCTCTGCTATCAACCTCGCAGTGCCCGCGAAGCGCTCGGCAAGCCCCTGCCACGGCAAAGGCATCCCGCCGCAGCGCGCCATGTCGGAAACCGGGTCGAGGCCGAAATCGACGCAGAGGTCCGCCCCCGTATGGCCGCGCCGGGCCGCAAGCTCCAAGATGTTTTGCGCGACGGCGCGGCCGTCGAAAGGCGCCGTCTCGACCCGCAGCCGGATGTGGTCGAGCTTGATGCCGGAAAGCGCGGCGTCGAGTGCATCGACGCTACTCGCACCGACCCCGAAACCTCGACCGGTAGCAGACCCGGAAAGCACGAGCACCATCTCGGAGGCGCCGCCCGCGAGATCGTCGAGTGCGAGGTGCGAGGCTTCCCTCGGATCAGGATGGTCGATCCGTTGGGCGAGGCGCCACGGACGGGGACCAGGCAGGAGAGGGGCATGCGTGCCGCGCGACGCGGTGTAAAGCGGCTCGATCGGCAAGGCATCGGCGCTGCGCGAGATGAGCGCTTCAAAGCTTTTGCCTTTCAGCGTCTGCGCGACGAGCTTGCGCCAGCTGTCGAAAGCGCGATCATTCACGATCTGGTCTTGTCCTTTGCGGCCGTGATCCCGCAGACTTCTTCGCGGCTTCTCAGACGAATTGGGAAAGTCCCGGCACGGCGGAAACGATTTCCCCAACCACGTCCTCACCGCATTTCTCGCGCACATGGGCGAAAAGCGTCTTGCCGACAGCCTGCATCTGACCCATCGACAGGCCGGCGCTTGTCAATTGGCCGGCGAGCGCCATCAGTCCGCCATCGCCGCCCATCAGCCCGCCAAGGCCCGCGAGCGCTCCGCCGATCCCGCCTTGCTCTTGCGCCTCACCCTGCTGATCGGCCGCCTGTTTGGCGCCGGGGATGGCCGCGACCGCTTGCGCGACGGGCTCAGCCGGCGCTTGTTTCCTCAAAAAGTTCACGATAACGCCGACGGCCTTCTCGGCGGTCACGGCATCGATGCCGGCGGCTTGTGTCAATTTGGCGATGAGTTCGTCCATTGCATGTCTCCGCGGTGACAATCCGTATGCCGGTTTCTTGGCCGAAGCCAAAGGCTTAGTCCGGCTTCAAACTTCCCTTCCAGATCCTTTTGAAACTCTTACAGACTTCGTCATGGCAAAGCGAATTTGCAAACGCATGACGGGGCTCGCAGGCCGCGTGTCGAGCGGGTGAAATTTGACGTTTCCCGGCACGCACCCCTGCTCTACATTGATGGTGGCACCGATTGAGGATATCGGGCGCAACTCGCGAAAGGCGTGACGTCAAGGCCCATAGGGAGAATGCAGATGAATCATTTCAACCGGCGCGACACCTTGGCACTCGGCGTCGGCGCGCTCGCGGCAACGACGCTCGGCACAGGCGCGCGAGCGGCGATCCCGACCGCCAACGTCGAGCCGCCGAAACTCGAGATCGAGAAGAGTGCCTCCTTGCGCGTGCTGCGCCCCACGAAATTCGTCGAGCCGGACGAGACCATCTTCAACGCCAACACGCAGAGCTTTGCCAAGGCGACCGGCGTTCAGGTGAAGGTCGATTATTCGGCCTGGGAGGATTTGCGGCCGCAGACCGCGGTGACGGCGAACACCGGAGCTGGGCCCGATCTGGTTCTCGGCTGGACGGATGATCCGCATCTTTACTCCGACAAGCTGATCGAGCTTTCCGATGTCGCCGAATATCTCGGGAAGAAATATGGCGGCTGGTACCCGCTTGCCGAGCGCTACGGCAAGAAATTCGGCACCAACAACTGGATCGCGATTCCGTTCGGCGGCTCGGGCGGGCCTTCAGTCTACCGCATCTCCTGGATCAAGGAAGCAGGCTTCGAAAAATTCCCGACCAACCTTGACGATTTCCTCAAGCTTTGCCGCAAGCTCAAGGAGATCGGCCATCCGGCCGGATACACGTTCGGCCACGCGACGGGTGATGGAAACGCGTTCTGCCATTGGCTCGTCTGGGCGCATGGCGGCTACATGATCGACGAGAACCAGAAGGTGATGATCAACTCGAAGGAGACGATCGAAGCCTTGAAATACGGCAAGGCGCTTTTCGAGAACTTCATTCCGGGCACGCAATCCTGGCTCGACCCGTCGAACAACAAGGCCTTGATCGCGGGCGAGATCGCCGCGACACAAAATGGCGTCTCGCTTTATTACTCGATCAAGAATTCGTCCGACCCGAAGATCGCCACCATGGCGTCGGATCTCGACCATGCCCGCATGCCGATCGGGCCTGTCGGTCGCGGAACCGAGACGGCGCTCGCCATCAACTCGATGGTGTTCAAGCACACCAAATATCCGAACGCCGCGAAGGCCTACCTCGCCTACATGATGGAGGTCGAGCAATACGATAAATGGCTCACCGGCACTTACGGCTATTGGGCCCAGCCATTGAAAGCCTATGAGCAGAGCGATGTGTGGAAGAGCGATCCCAAGATCGCGGCCTACAAGGACACCATGAGGGACTCGCTCTGGTATGCGTTCAAGGGGCCGATCAACGAGGCCTCGGCCGCCGTGGTCGCCGATTACGTCATGGTCGACATGGCGGCCTCGGTCGCGACCGGCGCCGCGACGCCGGAGGAAGCGGCCGCCGAAGCCGAGCGGCGCGCCAAGCGCTACTACAAGACGGGCTGATCCTTGCGAGGCCGCGCATGGATGAGAGCAGCCTCAGATGCCGTGAGCCAGTATCCTCTCCGCAGGCTTGCGGCTATCAGCTGATGCGTTCCGCGTCGGCTGAGCAGATTCCGAACCGAAGAGGCGCGTATTAGCCGATGGCCGACATCGCCCAAAAATGGAGCGTCACGCGCGAGGCGTCGCGAGGCCCGAACCTCTTGGCGCGCCTCTTCGATTGGAAGCCGTTTCTCGTCTTCCTCTGCCTCTTGCCCGCGATCGGTCTCCTCGTCGTCTTTCTCACCTATCCGCTCGGGCTTGGGCTCTGGCTCGCCTTCACCGACACGAAGATCGGGCGCGGTGGCGCCTTCATCGGTCTCGAGAACTTCGCCTCGCTCTGGCGTGACCCGATCTTTTGGACGGCGGTCGGCAACACGATCTTCTACACCGCGACAGCGACCATCGGGAAATTTGCGCTGGGCCTGTGGCTCGCTCTCCTTCTCAACCACCACATCCCGTTCAAATCGCTCATTCGCGCCATCGTGCTCGTGCCCTGGATCGTGCCGACGGTGCTCTCGGCCGTGGCCTTCTGGTGGATCTACGATCCGCAATTCTCGATCATCTCATACATCCTGAAGGATGTGCTGCATCTGCGCTCGACGAACATTGATTTTCTCGGCACGCCTTGGGCAGCGCGCATTTCGCTGATCGCCGCGAATATCTGGCGCGGCATTCCCTTCGTCGCCATCAGCCTGCTTGCCGGGCTGCAGACGATCTCGCCATCGCTTTACGAGGCCGCGATGCTCGACGGCGCCGCCCCCTGGCAACGCTTCCGCCACGTCACGGCACCGATGCTGATGCCGGTGCTTTCGGTGGTGCTCACCTTCTCGGTGCTCTTCACCTTCACCGATTTCCAGCTCGTCTACGCGATCACCCGAGGCGGGCCGATCAACTCGACGCATCTCATGGCGACGCTCGCCTTTCAGCGCGGCATTCCGGGCGGTCAGCTCGGCGAAGGCGCGGCGATCGCGGTGTCGATGATTCCGTTCTTGATCGCGGCGACGCTCTTCAGCTATTTCGGTTTGGCGCGGCGAAAATGGCAGCAGGGCGAAGCCAATGACTGATGCTGCGCTTTCAACCAAGGAGCCGGCCGCGCCCGAGCGGCTCGGCGTCATCTCGTGGGAAAGCGGCCCGCGCAAGCTCGTCACGGTCTATCTGCCGCTCGCCTGCTTCGTCATCGTGCTGCTCTTCCCCTTTTATTGGATGACGATCACGACGTTCAAGCCGAATAACGAGCTCTACAACTACAAGGACTTCAACCCCCTCTTCGTCCATTCGCCGACGCTCGCCAACGTCAGGAAGCTCTTCTTCGAGACAGATTATCCCCAATGGCTGTGGACCACGATGCTGATCGCCGTCGCGGCGACAGCCTTGTCGATCTTCGCCAGCGTGCTCGCGGCTTATGCGATCCAGCGCTTGCGCTTTCGCGGCGCCAATTGGGTGGGGCTCGCCATCTATCTTGCTTATCTCGTGCCGCCCTCCATCCTCTTCATCCCGCTCGCCGCCATGGTGGTGAAGCTCGGGCTTTTCGATTCACCGCTTGCCTTGATCCTCACCTACCCGACTTTCCTCATTCCCTTCTGCACCTGGCTGCTCATCGGCTATTTCAAATCGATCCCTTACGAGCTCGAGGAGTGCGCGCTGATCGACGGCGCCTCGCGCCTGCAGATCTTGCGCAAGATCACCTTGCCGCTCGCCATTCCTGGCTTGATTTCGGCCGGCATCTTCGCTTTCACGCTCTCCTGGAACGAGTTCATCTACGCGCTCGCCTTCATCCAATCCTCGGAGAAGAAGACCCTGCCGGTCGCGGTGCTCACGCAGCTCGTGCAGGGCGATGATTATCAATGGGGAGCCTTGATGGCGGGCGCGCTCTTCGGCTCGATCCCGGTCGCGCTCTTCTATTCGTTTTTTGTCGATTATTATGTCTCGAGCCTCACCGGCGCCGTGAAGGAGTAGGGGCGAGCCCAAAAAAAAGCCTCATGACGAATAAAAACATGACGAATAAAAAAAGAGTCGGCCTCGGCGAGATCGCCCTCGCCTGCAAAGTTGGAGCCGGAACTGGCGAGCGTTCTTAAGATCACCAAATACTTTTCCTAACACTTTCCCATCCGGCACGGGCTGCCTCCAGCCTCGCCTTCACTCGACAGTGAGCACGATCTTCCCGATATGCGCGCTCGATTCCATGAGCGCATGCGCCTTGGGCGCGTCGGTGAGCCTGAAGCTTGAGTGGATCACAGGCTTGCAGCGCCCCTTCTCGAGGAGCGGCCATACCTTTTCCTCGAGCGACTTGGCGATGCGCGCCTTCTGCTCGGCAGAGCGCGGCCGCAAGGTCGAGCCCGTATGGATGAGCCGTTTGATCATCAGGCGGCGCAGATCGAGCGTGACCTTGGCCTCTTTCAGGAAGGCGATCTGCACGATGCGCCCCTCCTCGGCTGCCGCCTCGTAATTGCGCTCGACATAATCCCCACCGACCATGTCGAGGATGAGATCGACGCCCTTCCCTTGCGTCGCGCCCTTCACGGCTTCGACGAAATCCTGCTTGCGATAATTGACCGCGAGGTCGGCGCCGAGCGCGCGGCAGCTTTCGCACTTCTCGGGTGAACCCGCCGTCGTGAAGACGCGCGCGCCGAAGGCCTTGGCAAGCATGATGGCCGTGGTGCCAATGCCTGAGCTTCCGCCATGCACCAGGAATGTCTCGCCGTTCTGCAGATGACCGCGGTCGAACACATTGGTCCACACCGTGAAAAAGGTCTCCGGAATGGCGGCGGCCTCGACCATGCTGAGGCCGCTGGGGATCGGCAGCGCATTCGTCGCATGCACTTTGCAGAATTGCGCATATCCGCCGCCCGGAACGAGTGCGCAGACCTTGTCGCCGAGGCGGAAACGTGCCGCGCCTTCGCCAAGCGCGACGACCTCCCCGGCGATATCGAGGCCGGGCAGATCGGAAGCGCCGGGCGGCGGCGGGTAGTGGCCCTGACGTTGCAGGACGTCCGGGCGGTTCACGCCGGCTGCCGCCACGCGGATGAGGATCTCGCCTGGGGCCGGCGTCGGCAGCGGCCGCGTCTCGGCGACTAGCGCCTCGGGGCCGCCGGGCTTCGGGACGGCCATCACCGTCATGGTCGCGGGGAGCGTCTGCGACATTGTCTCACCTCGGTTTGTTCTTGAGCTCACGAGAGCGGCTCTGCGGAGCCGGCGCTCGCCTCCTTGCGGGAAATGATCTAACTTTCTTCGTGCGGGCTGCCAACAGCAGGCCGATCACGAGATCGGGCTTGTTTTTGGGGAACCACCGAAGCCGGTCGAGAAGAAGCGGAGAAAACTCTCATGAACGATGAAGAGCTTCGCCCCAAGCGCCCAAGCCCGATCCATGAGATCGGGCAGGACCTGTCGACGCTCTCGATCGCCGAGATCGAGGAGCGGATCGCAGCCTTGCGAAATGAGATCATGCGGCTCGATACCGCCAAAAGCCAGAAGCTCGCGGCGCAAGGCTCGGCGAAGTCCTTTTTCAAACGATAAAGAATTTTCTTTCCGGGCGCCTATAGCCGCCGGGCGCCGCTGGGACTTGTGCCAATCTGCTACTTTTTTTTGCGAGATGTCAGAGCGTGATGCGAAAACCGGAAAATCCTTTTTTCCGAAAAGAGCGTGCTCTGTGAAGGCCTTGGGAAAGCTGGGACGCCATTCGAAGCCGGCACGCCACGGAACGGAAGGGAGCGGTTTCCGGGCGCTTAAAAAATTCGGTAAAAATTAACTCAATGTTAAGCTTTCCCCCGTATCAAGGTAAATGTCAGGTGGCTCTCCTGTCCACTTGTTTGACGCCTCCCTGTTTTAACCTTCAGAGCCGCCTCGCGCGGCTCTTTTTTTGTCCGCGAATACACGCAAAATCGCGAAAGAAATCAGAAAACTTGTTGGATTAACCTTAACAAAAGGTAACCGCGGCTCGTCGTCTCTTCTGGCTTTACACTTGCGAAGGCCGATCCCATCAAATGGGGACGCACCCTTTTGAGACTGGGTCTCCCCGAGGCCGACCACCAACAGGACCGCGAAGAGAGTCGAACGAGGCGCAAGGTGAACGAGACGCGACCAGGAACGCGAATGGGGGCGCATGGCGCGGTGATCTTCGCCGAGAGCTTCGTCCATTCGGAGCAATTTGCCGGCTTGTTTCGTGAGGGCATGGGCCTCGTCGAGGAAACTGCGAGCTACCTCGACGGCAGGGGCCGAGAGGAATCGAAGCTTCTCCCAAAGCAAGCCGCGCTCGGTTACGCGACCGAAAGCATGCGCCTCACCACCCGGCTCATGCAGCTCGCCTCATGGCTCCTACTGCAGCGAGCAGTCGGCGAAGGCGAGCTCAGCCGCGTGCAGGCCGAGCGCGACAAGGCGCGCATCACTCTGAAAGATATGCAAGCAACATCATCGGCGGAAACCATCGCGCACCTGCCCCAAGGGCTGCTCGCGCTTGTTTCGCGCTCGCTGCGGATTCAGGAGCGCATCTGCCATCTCGATCGTCAGATCGCCCAAAGCCTCGCGGAGGGGGCGCCCCTGCCTCTATCCGAAAATCCGGTGAACGATCAGATCGCGAAGCTTCGCCTCGCTTTGTTTGGGTCGAAGGACTGAAAAGCCTCAGGATTTTCCGAATTTCAGATCGCCGAATTTCTTGGCGAAACGCGAAACGCGGCCGCCACGATCGGTGATCTGCTGCTGACCGCCGGTCCAGGCCGGATGGCTCTTGGGATCGATGTCGAGCGTCAGCACATCACCTTCCTTGCCATAGGTCGACCGCGTCTGAAATTCCGTCCCGTCGGTCATGACGACCTTGATGAAGTGGTAGTTGGGATGGGTATCGGCCTTCATGCCGCTCACTCTTCAATAAAAGCCGGTGCTTCGCCGAAAGCGGCACAGGCGATGGCTGTTGATGGAAAGCTTTCGCGATTGCCCTCTAGAGCATCATCCGCAAAAATGAAAGCTATTTTTGGCCGAGACAGGCCGGATTCCCCCATTCAAGGATGCCCCTTCATGCCCTTGTCTCCCCAGCAGCTCCTCTCCCATCTCGAGGGTCTCGGCATCACGACGCGCACGGTCGAGCATCCGGCGCTTTTCACTGTGACCCAGTCCCGCGAGCTCAGGGGAGAATTGCCGGGCGGCCACACCAAGAACCTGTTCCTCAAGGACAAGAAGGGGCGCTTCTTTCTGGTCTCCTGTCGCGAGGACGCAAATGTCGATCTGAAGCGCCTGCATGAGCGGCTCGGCGCCTCGGGGCGTCTTTCTTTCGGCAATGCGGAGCAATTGATGGACAAGCTCGGCGTCGAGCCGGGCGCTGTTACGCTTTTCGGCGCGGTGAACGACAAGGACAACCAGGTGACGGTCGCGATCGACAAAGGGCTGCTCGCCTTCGACACGATCAACGCGCATCCCTTGACGAACACGATGACCACGGCCCTTTCCCGGGACGATCTGATGCGCTTCCTCGAAACGACCGGACATGTGCCGCTCGTCATCGAGGTCGAACCGCAAGGCCTCCCGAAGTAAGCGGCGATGGCGAAGGCTCCGCGTTGCCAAAATCCCCGTCCCGCACCATCTGAGGTCATGGCTTCGCCGGCGCGGTCGATGCCGCGCCGCGGAGTTCCGGCTTGAGCGCCATCGGCAATCATGACAAGGGTTGCGCGAAATCAAGGTGGCGCTACCGATTGGGCAGCAATAAGTGTTTCATCAGGAATGGCGCCCGAAGGACCGATCAGGGCCTTGAGCAGTGACGAGCGCAGTCGAAAGGGACCGGTTAACGCCATGCAAGACCAGGTGAGCGCCACCGCATCCGTGAAGGACACCACAACCGCGAGCTTTCGACAGGATGTGATCGCGGAATCGGCCCGCCAGCCCGTTCTCGTCGATTTCTGGGCGCCCTGGTGCGGACCTTGCAAGCAGCTTGCGCCCATTTTGGAAAAGGCGGTGCAGGCCGCGAAGGGCAAGGTGAAGCTCGTCAAGATGAATATCGACGAGCATCCCCAAATCCCGGGTCAGCTCGGCATCCAATCGATCCCGGCCGTGATCGCCTTCCAGCGCGGGCAGCCGGTCGACGGCTTCATGGGGGCCGTCCCGGAAAGCCAGGTGAAGGCTTTCATTGAGCGGCTCGTCGGACCGCTCGGCCCGTCCTCTCTGGACACGCTTTTGGCGCAAGCCGACGAGGCCGCGAAAAACCGCGATGTGGGAGGGGCCGCCGAAGGCTATGCGGCGGCGCTCGCGCAGGAGCCGGGCAATGTGCGCGCGCTCGCCGGGCTCGCGCGCATGCAAATCGAGAGCGGCGCGCTCGCCGAGGCCAGGCGCTTCCTCGATATGGCGCCTGCCGACAAGGCGGATGATCCGGCGCTTTCGGCGGCGCGCGCGGCCTTGGAAATTGCCGAGAAAGCGACCAATGCCGGGGATCTCAGTGGTCTCGAGGCCGCCGTGCAGGCGAACCCCCTCGACAACCAGGCGCGTTTCGATCTTGCCTCTGCCCTCAATGCCAAGGGTCGGCGCGAGGAAGCCATCGATCATCTCATCGCCATCATCAAGCGCGATCGAGGCTGGAATGATGATGGAGCGCGCAAGCAGCTTCTGCAGTTCTTCGAGGCCTGGGGCCCGATGGACGAGATGACAAAGCTCGGTCGGCGCAAGCTCTCATCCGTGCTTTTCTCTTGAAGCGGAGGAGCAGCGGGCCGGAGGCGTTGAGATGAAATCGACGCGGTCGTCCTTTTGTCTCCTCTCATAATCTCATCGCAAAAATGGGGTTATTTTTGCGGATCATGCTTTAGTTAGAACACGTTGTGTTTAGATGAGATCGGTGGCGCCAGGTTACCTCTTCGTTTTTTCGCATGATCTTGTCGCAAAAGTAGCTCCACTTTTGCGGATCATGCTCTAGGGGGAGTTCATGGGCATCAACGTTCCCTATCGGGGACCGGCTGATCTTCCTGAGACACTTCGCGTGTTTCCGCTTGCGGGCGCCTTGCTCTTGCCGCGCGGCCACATGCCGCTGAATATTTTTGAGCCGCGCTATCTCTCGCTCGTCGACGATGCGCTCCGTACGGACCGGCTGATCGGCATGATCCAGCCCGATGAGGAAGCCTCCTCCGAGGCGCTGGCGCCCAAGCTCTACGGCACAGGTTGCGCCGGGCGCGTGACCCAATTCGCCGAGACAGGGGATGGGCGATATCTCCTGACGCTCACGGGTGTCGCTCGATTCGCCGTCTCGGCCGAGCTGAGTGCGGACACGCCCTACCGGCAGTGCCAGGTGGATTTCAACAAATATGCGAGCGACTTCACGGCGCGTGCCGGCGAGGAGCTGGTCGACCGTGAGGCCGTGCTCGACGCCCTCCGACGGTTCGCCAAGGCAAACGACTTGCGAGTCGACTGGAAAGGGATCGAAGATGCGCCGAACGAGGCGCTGGTCAACGCGCTTGCCATGATGAGCCCGTTCGGGGCGCGCGAGAAGCAAGCGCTCCTTGAAGCGCCCGATCTCAAATCGCGCGCCGAGATCCTGGTCGCGGTCACGGAATTCGAGCTCGCCAAAACTGGCGGCGGTTCCGAAACACCATTGCAATGAGGGAGGTGAGGATGGACGAGCCGCAATCGAAGGATCAGGACAATCGCGCCGCGATCGACCGAAAGCTCCTCGAGATTTTGGTTTGCCCGCTGACCAAAGGGCCGCTCGAATATGATGCGCGCCGCCAGGAGCTGATCAGCCGCTCGGCAAAGCTCGCCTATCCGATCCGCGATGGTGTCCCGATCATGCTGCCCGAGGAAGCCCGCCCGATCGAAGGCTAATTTTGCGCCGCCCGGACAGTGACCGCGGCGATGCCTGCGCCGATCAACAAAGTGCCGCCAATCCTGTTCGCGAGCGTGACAGCACGCGGGTTGCGCATGAGGATGCGGGCTCTTGAAGCGACGAGCGCGTAGCCCACGGCATTCGCGAAAGCGAGGCCAAGGAATGTTGCCTCGAAGATCAGCATCTGCGTCAAGAAGTCCGAATTGCGATCGAGGAACTGCGGCAGGAAGGCGATGAAGAATGTGAGGCTTTTTGGATTCAGCGCCGTCACGAGAAAGGCATGCAAGAGCATTCGAAATGGTGGGGTCGCATCGCGCCGAGGTGCCGCATCGAATGTCCCGCCGGCGCGCCAGAGCTTGACGCCTAGCCACAGAAGATACGCCCCGCCGAGCCATTTCAGTAGAGTGAACACGCCACCGGATGCCGCGAGCAAGGCCCCGAGCCCGAGCATCGACAAGGTCATGGCCGTGAAATCGCCGAGCGCGACCCCGATCGCGATCGGCAGCGCTGCCCGCAAGCCTTGACCTAATGCATAGGAGACGACGAGCAGCACGGTCGGGCCCGGAATCAGCACCAATATGCCTGAGGCGAGGAGGAAAGCGAGCCAGGTGGTGAGTGTCATGGGAAGGGCTCCATCGGCCGGCACGGCTCGCGGCTTTTACGGGGACGTGAGTTCGGATGCAAAATCGGCGTGATGCGGCCGATCCTCTTGTCGGTGCCGCTTCACCTGCTACAACACGCCTCGCCAGGGACCACCCTGCGCCACGGGTCCGGCGCTCTGACCGTTCTCCTTTCGTAGGTGTGGCTTGACCCGGGCTCACCGGGTCACGGCTTGACCTTGCAGCATCGGGGAGGGCCCCGCCGTTTCGGAGCTCGAAATGGAAAGGGTGGCAACCCGATCTGAAATCGAGGATAAGGGCGCCGGCGCGACCACGGTTGCGTTCGACCTCCGCCCTGCGGGGGCGAGACAAAACGCCGTTTCCTGGGCTGACGAGATTCGCGCGACGGCGGCGCTGGCCGCCCCGCTCATCCTCACCAGCATCGCGCAGATGGCGATCAACGCGACCACGACCATGATGGTCGGCCATCTCGGGCCGGAAAGCCTCTCGGCGGCGGCGCTCGCCACCAGCATCTACAATTCCTTCCTGGTGTTCAGCATGGGGCTTGTCTCCGCCGTCGCCCCGATGATGGCGAATGAGCGTGGGCGCGATCCTCGGGCGACCGACGAATTGCGGCGCACCGTTCGCCAGGGATTTTGGGCCGCGATCGCCATTGGCGTGCCGATCTGGATCATCCTCTGGAATGCGGAGCCGCTTCTCATCCTCCTCGGCCAGGCCCCCGCGTTTTCGCGGCGCGCCGCCTTCTACATGCATCATTTGCAATGGGGGTTGCTGCCGCAGCTATTCTATATGGTGCTGCGCTCCTTCGTCGCGGTGCTCGGGCGCCCTCTATGGACGCTGCTTGCCGCGACCGGAGCGATCCTCGTCAATCTCGGGCTTGGCTTCTCGCTCATCTACGGCCATCTCGGCTTGCCGGCGCTCGGCTTCGCCGGAGCCGGCATCGCGAGCGCCTGCGCCGGGTCGACCTTGTTCATCGGGCTCGCGCTCGTCGTCACGCTCGACAAGCGCTTTCGACAGTATCGCCTGTTTGACCGCGTCTGGCGCGCGGATTGGCCCCGCTTTTTCGAGCTGATGCGGCTTGGTTTGCCAATCGCCATCGCGCTTGCCTTCGAGACGACGATCTTCTCGGCCGCGATGCTCATGATGGGCCTGATCGGCGCGGCCGCAGTGGCCGCCCACGCCATCGCGATGCAGATCGGCACCTTGGGCTATATGGTGCCGACCGGCATTGCCCAGGCGGCGACGGTGCGCGTCGGCCTCGCGCGCGGCGCGGGGGATGTCGAACGGATCCGGCGCGCGGGCTGGACGGCTTATGCGATGGCACTCGGTGCTTCCGGCCTCGTGGCGCTCTTCGTCGTGCTCGAGCCTCGTTTGCTCGCAAGCCTCTTCATTGATGTCGAGGCTCCGGCCAATGCCCAGGTGGTGGCGCTCGCGCTCACCTATCTCGGTTTCGCGGCGCTCTTCCTGATGACGGATTCCTTGCAGGTGGTCGTCGCTGGAATGTTGCGCGGGCTCTTCGACACGCGGGTGCCGATGTTGATCGCGGCTTTCGGCTACTGGCTTCTCGGCTTGCCGCTCGGCGCGCTCCTCGCTTTCGGTTTTGGCTTGCGGGCACCGGCATCTGGACGGGGATCGTGTCGAGCCTCGGCATGGTTGGGCTCGTGATGACGCTGCGCTGGGTGCGGCGGGAAAGATATGGCCTCGTCCCGAGACCGATCGCAATCGTGCAGCGCTTCAGCTGAGGGCGCCGCCCACTTCGAGGATGTCCACTTTGTTGCGCAGCGTGGTCGCAACCGCGATGCGCAGCGCCTCGGTGACGACCGGCACCGCAAGAGATGGGACGCCCGGATGGTTGACGGCCTGCGCGGGTGAATACGGGACATGAATGAATCCCGTACGGAATTTGAGACGCCGCGTCGCCCGCACATGGCAGGCGCCGTAGAAGATGTGGTTGCAAACGAAAGTTCCGGCAGTCTGTGACGGAGCAGCAGGGATGCCTGCGCCGTGCAGATCGTGCACGATCGCTTTCACCGGCAAGCTCGAAAAATAAGCCACCGGACCCTTGGACACGATCGG
>JAFAQA010000223.1 GCA_019246665.1 Hyphomicrobiales bacterium | reverse complement strand
TGCGAGCCTTCGTTCCCGAGTCGGCTCGCCATAGTCCGTTGTCCGGTGACGCGGCTTTCGTCCGGCGAGCTCGATCAGCGCCTCGATGTCGCGCGCGCTGATCTCTTGACCATGCGCAGCGCCGGCCGCCCGCGTGATCGATTCGTTCATCAGCACCCCGCCGAAATCGTTGGCGCCCGCCGAAAGGCAAAGCATTGCCCCTTCGGGACCCATTTTCACCCACGATGTCTGGATGTTGATGATGAGAGGGTCGAGGACCAGGCGCGCGACGGCGTGCATCAGCACGGCTTCGCGGAAGGTCGGCCCCTTGCGAGATTGCCCCTTGAGGTAGATCGGGGCTTCCATATGGACGAAAGGCAAGGGCACGAACTCGGTAAAGCCTCCCGTCCGCGCCTGGAGCTCGCGCACACGCAGCAAATGGCGGCCCCAGTGCCGGTAGCCGTCCACATGGCCGAACATGATGGTGGCGGTGCTTTTGAGGCCAACGTCATGGGCAGCTTCCATGACCTCGAGCCATTGTGCGGTGGTGATCTTGTCCGGGCAGAGAACGGCACGAACCTCATCGTCGAGAATTTCCGCGGCCGTGCCCGGCAGGCTCGCGAGCCCCGCCCCTTTCAGGCGCGAAAGATAGTCTCGCAGCGGTAGCCGCAGCGTCTGCGCTCCGTGCCACACCTCGAGCGGTGAAAATGCATGCACGTGAATTTCAGGCGCCGCGCTCTTCACGGCCCCCACAATCGAAAGATAAGTCTCGCCGGTGTAGCCGGGGCGAATGCCGCCTTGGAGACAGACCTCGGTCGCGCCACGAGCCCAGGCTTCCTTCACGCGCGCCGCGACCTCGTCGAACCCAAGATCATACGGCTTATCGCGATGCCCGAGATTATGCCTGCCCTTGGAGAATGCACAAAATTTACATCCGTAGGTGCAGATGTTCGTGTAGTTTATGTTGCGATTGACGACGTAGCTCACGCGGTCATCGACACGGATCTTTCGCAATCGATCGGCGGCGTCGCAAATGGCGGTGAAATCCCTGCCGCGGGCGTTAAACAAGCTTTCAATCGCTGCCTCGTCCGGTACCGACCCTTCCGCCAACAGGCTGAGGCTTCGCGAGATGCCCGATGAGGCGCTCGCGTCTCCCGAGCGCAAGCGGGAAATACTTGCGACGGGCAAGGGCTCGAGACCGCCGGGTGACCAGAAGTCCTCTCGCGCGAGACCTTGGGCATCGCTCAGGCGCAAAACCGGCGTTTGCATCTCCGGCGCGATCCATCGCTTCGGTTCTACGGCAAAGTCGGGGTAGATCGCGAGCCGCTCGACCAGAATGCGCCCCGTCCTTTCGGTGGCTTCCGCGAGGCTTTGCAAATGCGGCCAGGGCGCCTCGGGATTCACGTGATCGGGCGTCACCGGCGAAACGCCGCCCCAATCATTGATCCCCGCGCGGATCAATGCTTCGAGATCATCCGGCCGAAGGTTCGGCGGCGTCTGGATATTCATCGAGGGTCCGAGGATGAGGCGGGCGGCCGCGATGGTCCAGATTTGCTCATCGAGCGACGGCTCCGCCGCGCCAGCCATGAGCGTTGCGGGCTTGGCGCGGAAATTCTGGATGATCACTTCCTGGATATGCCCATGGCGCTCGTGGAGATCGCGGATGGCGAGAAGCGCCTCGATGCGTTCGAGGCGGGTCTCCCCGATGCCGATGAGAATCCCCGTGGTGAAGGGCACGGCGGCCCGCCCGGCAGCGTCAATCGCGGCAAGCCGCGCGGCGGGATGTTTATCGGGCGAGCCGAAATGCGGGCCACCGCGGCGCGATAGTCGCTCCGACGCGGTCTCGAGCATGAGGCCCTGCGATGCCGAGATACGGCGCAACCGTCTCGCCCAACCCTCATCCAGCAGGCCGGGGTTGAGGTGCGGCAACATTCCCGTCTTCTCGAGGACGAGGGCCGCCGAGGCTTCAAGATAATCGAGCGTCGTCTCATGGCCAAGTTCGGCGAGCGCCTGGCGCGCCCTGGCGTAGCGACGCTCGGGCTTGTCGCCCAGCGTGAAAAGGGCCTCTTTCACTCCCTGTTCCGCGCCTTGGCGCGCAATGTCGAGGACTGCGTCAGCCGATAAATAAGCGGCTTTCCCGCGCCGTGGCGCGTGAGCGAAGGTGCAGTAGTGACAGACATCCGCGCAAAGCTGCGTGAGCGGGATGAAAACCTTTTTCGAAAAGGAGACGTGGTTACCGTGGCCGGCGACGCAGAGCCTCTCCGCGATCGCCGCCATGCGGCGCGTTTGGTCACAAGTTGCGAGCGCGAGCGCCTCCTCGCGATCGAGGCGCTCGCCCTTCTCGACGACGCCGAGCGCCTTTCCGTTGTCGATGCCGCTCATCATCCCTCGCTCATTCCGAACGGCTTTTCGGACGCCGCTTCTTCCAGCACATGCCGCGACAATCTCTTGAGACGAGCCTCGTGATCCCGCAATGCAGGCTGCAGAAATGTATAGCGTGTCGATTCCGAGCTTTCCTGCATGAGCGCGTCGACATCCGTTGGCTCGTCGATATCCCTTCCCAAGCCGTTGAAGCGCAGCACTTTCGGCACCAGGCCACGCCTGAAGGCTTGCTGGCAATGCAAGGCAAAGCTGTCTTCGCCGAAATTCGGCGCGAGCGCGTCAGGAGGCGAAAGCAGGAGCGCGTTTGTCCCCCCGCCAATCTCCGCCGGAACGATGACTGCGACGCGCCGCTCGCGATCCCCAGGCTCACTCGCGAGCAAAGAGATTTCTGCTGGCTTCGCAAGCGGCACATCCGCGGGGATGAAGAGTATACGCCTTGCGCCTTCACGCATCGCAGAACGCGCTCCCTGGCCCAGGGCGGCGTTCAACCCAAAGGGCTGGCCCTCAACGACGATCCTGGCGCCGTGACGCTCACCGATCGCCGCGACCCAACGGTCTGCCGTCACGACAAGAATGGGCCCGATTCCGGGAGTGCCGCGCAAGGTCGCGAGCACATCCTCGAACATGGTGAGCACGAGCTCGCGTCGCGCATGGGGCGAGAGAATGCGCCCGAGCCGTGTCTTGGCGCGGATGAGGCGCTTGACGGGCACCACTGCCCACACCGGCTCTGCATTGGCGCTACGCATTTCGAGCCTTCGCACGCTTTTCGTCGCAGCCCGAGCGGAGCTTCTCGCAGAGGCCGATGCATGCCTGCGCCAAAGCGATCTTGTCGTCGAGCGTCTTCATCATGGTGTTGGTGACGAGCGCCGGCACCCCCAAGCCTGCTTCCTGGTCCGCATCCATCTCATCGAGAACGAAACCGCTGATCAATCCCGAATAGTGCCGCACGATGGTCGCGGCATCGACTGCAAGGCCAAGCTCATCCATGATCTTGGCAGTTGGCCCTTTCACCGCCTTGCCGCCGATGATGGGGGTGACGGCGATCACGGGCGCGTCGCAGGTCCGGAGCGCCTCCGCGACGCCCGGAACCGCAAGGATCGGGTCGACGCTGAGATAGGGGTTCGATGGACAGATGATGACGCCGGCGAGCTCAGGCGCCGCCAGCGCTTCCAGCGCCAAAGGTTGGGCGCGCGCCGCGCTCGCGCCTGCGAAGCGGACGGCATGAACGCGGGGACGGCACTGCTGGCGGACGAAATATTCCTGAAAGGCCAGCGTGCCGGCATCTGTCTCGACGAGCGTTTGCACAAGATCATCGCTCATCGGCAGCACTTGGGGCTCGACCACAAGGGAGGCGCGGAAATGCGCGCAAATCTCAGTCAGCGTCTCGCCAACGAGCAGCCTGCGGCTGCGATCCACATGCATGGCGAGATCGCCATCGCCGAGCCTGAACCAGCTCGGGCCCCCGAGCGCCTCGATCGCGCGCATGAAATTCCAGCTTTCGTCGCGACGCCCCCAGCCGGTCTCTTCGTTCACGAGACCCGAGAGGGTGTAGAGCGTCGTGTCGACATCCGGGGAAACGTGCAGGCCGAGATGCTCGAAATCATCACCCGTGTTGACGATGATGGTGAGGCGGGCTCCGAGCAGATGCGAAAGGCCAAGCGAGAGCTTGGAGCCGCCAACCCCGCCAGAAAGCGCCACATAGGTCGCGCCGCCCGGCAATCTCCTTGCGCCGCCATTCCTTGGCGCTGCTCCTCCGGCTCTCACCGGAACATGTCCTCGCTCTTCGGGCGAACGAGCGCCGATGCGGGTCTCGGCGGCGCCTTCCAATCAAGGCCGCGCACCAAGGCCGCCGGACGTCCTTCGGCAGCCTCTCCCATGACGAGAACCGCGGCGGCCGCGACCGCATCGGCAAAGCCGACATCGGTCGCCTCGAGCCGGCGCCCCGAAAGATCAGCCTCCCCGCGACGATCCCACAACGAGGGAACACCCGCCGCGCCGATCGCCAATCCGACCGTCCCGAGCCTGAAAGCGCGACCGACACTGTCCGACACGATGACGCCGATCGCGCCATCGAAATGCGCATCGAGCCTCGCCTTGAGCTCGTCCGCGCTCGCCTGCGCATCTTCCGGGAGCAGGAGCACGCGCCTGCCGTGATCGGCAGCGCTCAAATTGGATTGGTCGATACCGGCATTCGCCATGACGAGGCCGTCACGCGTCTCGACGATGATGAGGCCTCGCTTTGCACGAACCACTTCGGTTGCTTCGCGCAAGATGGCTTCGACGAGGCGCGGGTCCTTGCCCGTTACCTCGGCGAGCTCGATCGCTTCCTCAGAGGGCGTAAGCGATGCAAGGTCGACGAAACGTCCTTGTGACTTGGACACTATCTTCTGTGCCACGACGACGACATCGAATGGACGAGGCGCGAGCTCGGCCCTCTCCAAAGCGGCGATCAACAGGGCCGCGACATCATCCCCCGGCTTCACGAAGGGAATATCCTCGAGCGCGGTTATCGTGACCGGCAAGCTTTGATCCCTCGTCCTTGCGCTCTCATTCGGCCGAAGCGAAATCCGGCTTGCACCTGGAGCCTCCGCCAAGACAGGCGCGACGGTAGTGCTTCATCCGGGAGCCGACCGGGCTCAAGCTTCGGCAATCCCGGTGATGCGAATTCCCGCGCCGTCAACCTTATAGGCCCGATTGATGCCGATGAGCACCGAGGTGAGCGCCTCGGCGGCGGTCGAGTTGGCAAGAGGGCCTGCATGAAGCGCGCGCAATCCGATCGCCTTGGCAAGACCGATAACGATTTCCCGATCCTTCGGATCATCGCCGAAAATCAAAACATCGCAATCTATGGGAGCGCCGCTTTTCAACTTGTGCGCGGCGATGTTGTGGAAGCCGGCGACGACCCGAATGCCGGCTCCAAGCCGTTTTTGGGTCGCCATCGCAGCCGAATCCTCGGGCGGCAGCTGCACCCGCGCGACCTTGGGGGGCATCAGCGGGACCGTGGTGTCGACGACGAGCTTGCCGTCGAGATTCGGGCGGATCGCCTCGACGATCTCAGGTTGCGTAGCGAAAGGCACGGTGATGAAGACAATATCGCCGGCCTGGGCAGCCGCTTCATTGGAGGTGCCCTTCGGCTTGGACGTACCGGCGACGACCGGAAGGTTTTGCGCGAATTCAGCGCCTTTCTCGGCGGTCCTTGATCCAATGACCACCGGAAAGCCCGCCCCGGCGAAGCTTTGCGCAAGACCGGAGCCGAGCGCGCCGGTTCCCCCGATAATCGCCAATGTCGGCTTTGACGTGCTCATCGCCAAGCCGGCATCAAAGCTTCATTTCGGTGAGCGGCACGACCTTGACCCCTGCCGCTTCCAGCGCCTTGCGCACAGCTCCCGCGACCGCGACGCCCGTCGCCTCGTCGCCATGGACGCAAAAGGTGTCGATATTGACCTTGACGCGCTTGCCGGACATCGAAAGAACCTCATTCTCCTGCACCATGCGCAACGTGTTCTCGATTGCCGCCTCCGGGTCTTTGAGGACAGTCCCGGGAATGGCGCGCGAGGCGAGATTGCCTGCATCATCATATTTGCGGTCGACGAAGCCTTCCCGAGCAAGGCGCAGACCCAGCTTTTCCGCGGCCTTTTGCATCTGTGAGCCGTAGAGCGCAACGTAGATGATGTCCTTGTCGACGGTCTTGATGGCCCGACCAATGGCCATGGCGTAATCCTCATCATCGGCCGCCATGTTGTTCAAGGCGCCGTGCGGCTTGAGATGGGTAACCTTGAGACCGGCATAGCAGGCCATCGCCTGCAGCGCCCCGATCTGGTAGGCCACCATATATTCGAGATCGCTTGCCTTCATGTGAATGCGGCGGCGCCCGAAGCCCCACAGATCGTTGAAGCCGGGGTGCACGCCGACGCTCACTCCCTCCTGCTTCGCCAGCTTGCACAGCCTGTGCATGGTGTTTGGGTCGCCCGCATGAAAGCCGCAGGCGACGCTTGCCGATTTGATGATCTTCATCAGCTCGGCATCATTGCCGATGTCATAGGCGCCCCAGCCCTCCGCGATGTCGGCGTTGAGGTTGATCATCTTCGTCATAGGCGAGCTCCCGTGAGGCCATGCCGATTGCGGCTCGGGCCGACGCGGCTGATCCTTCATCGAATTGGTCTTATTATTAGAACAAGCATACCATGGTCCGCGAGACAAGACAGTCGACTCTCGACCCACCTTGAAACCGCCTGCTTCGCCCTGCTTGCGTTCGCAAACTTGCCAGTCCCGCGGCTTTGTGTGAGGCACGAGCCCCGATGGCGCGAAAGGCGCCGAATGACTGTGATGCGGCCTGGAGAATTCCTGAAAGCAGCAGGGGCAATGAATGGCGAGCGGAGCAAGAAAGGCCATCGGGCGGCAAGATGCCAGCAGCCGTCTGCCGCGATACCTTCAGGTCGCCTCGGTCCTGAGGCGGCGAATCCGCGATGGCTTCTGGGTCGTGGGCGACAAGATCGCCACCCTCGAGCAGTTGGAGCGCGAATTCGGCGTGGCCCGCGTCACCGTGCGTCAATCGATCGAGCTTCTGCAAAGCGAAGGCTTGCTGAGGTCTCATCAAGGCCGAGGCACCTTCGTCACCAAATCGCTGGAGAACAAGCGCTGGATTCATCTAGCCACCGATTGGGAAAGCCTGGTCGAACCGATCAGGGAGAATGTCCTGGAGCTTCTCCCGACCATCAACGCCCCGCCCGCGCCCATGATCGGCGACGGAGAAGGTAAGCCCGCCTCATCCTACACCTATCTTCGCAGCGTGCAGAAGCGCGCCAGCGAACCTTATGCCTTGGCCCGCGTGCATATCGCGAGAGAGATTTACGCGCGCGCACCGAAACGCTTCGCCGCTCGTCCGGCGCTTGCCGTGCTTGCCGAGATGAAAGGCATTCCGATCGCGCATGCTCATCAGACCTTGTCGATCAGCGCAGCCGATGTCGAAACGGCCCGGCACCTCGAGATCGCCATCAGCGCCCCGACCGCGGAAGCGCGCTGTGTCGTGACCGATGCGAACGACGTCGTGATCTATGTCGGCGAGGTGACCTATCCCGGCGACGTGGTGCGCCTCAACATCGAGCTCATCAATCGGCGGCGGCGCTGAGCGCCTGCGCTTGCGTTCCACGGGGCACTGCGGCTAGCATCCGCTTGTTCTATTAATAGTACCATTCAAGGGCATTTGGCGTCGCAGATGACGGGGCAAGGAATAGGCGCGAGCCTGATACGCAAGGAAGATGACCGCTTCATGCGCGGTCGGGGCGGCTTTGTCGGCGACCTCCGCCCGGCCGGCATGCTGGAGGTTGCGTTCTTGCGCAGCAGCTTTGCGCATGCGCGACTGAAGCGGATAACCATTCCGCCTTTCATCCGCTCCCGCGTCTTCATCGCCGAGGATCTCGCCGGGGTGGCTCCGATTCGCGCCGATACAGCGCTCGCGGGCTTCAAATCCTCAGTGCAGCCTATCCTCGCCACGGGCAAGGTGCGCCATGTCGGCGAGCTCATCGCGATGTGCGTCGCGCCGACGCGCGCCGAGGCCGAGGATTTGGTAGCCTTGATCGACGTCGAATTCGAAGAGCTGCCGGCTGTCCACGACATGCTGGAGGGCCGCAAGCCCGGAGCGCCGCTCGTGCACGAGCATTGGGGCGACAATCTCTATCTGACGACGGAAATCGATGCCAATTTCGAGGCCGTGGCGGCCAAGGCCAAAACCTCGGTTACGCGCGAGCTTCGTACCGCTCGCCAGGTGATGAGCCCTATCGAAGGGCGGGGTGTGATCGCCGAATGGAATAGCCGGCTCGGCCAGCTCGTCGTGACCAGCTCGACGCAGCAATCCCATATCGTGCGCGCCGGCCTTGCCGAATGTCTCGGCGTGGATGAAGGGCAGGTGCGCGTGATCGCCCCCGATGTCGGCGGAGGCTTCGGCTACAAAGGCATCTTGCTGCCGGAGGAGGTGGCCCTCTCCTGGGGCACGCGCAAGATCGGACGGCCGCTTCGCTGGCTCGAGGATCGGCGTGAAAATCTGACAGCCGGCGCCGATTGTCGGGAGCACCATTATGTGCTGACGGCCTATGCGGATGACGAGGGGCACCTCTTGGCCCTCGATTGCGTGGCGAGCGTGGATGCGGGCGCCTATTCGGCTTATCCATTCTCGGCTTGCCTCGAAGCCGGGCAAATCGGCAGCATACTTCCCGGGCTTTATGACTTTGCCCATTATCGCTGCCGTACGTATTCGATCGCGACGAACAAGCCGCCCATCCTTCCATACCGAGGCGTGGCGCGCACCGGTGTTTGCTTTGCGCTGGAGGTCACGCTCGATGCGCTGGCGAGGGAGCTTCGGCAAGAGCCGAGCGATCTGCGCTTCAAAAGCCTGGTGCGGCCCGAGCAGATGCCGTTCGACAACATCGCCAAGCGGCATTTCGACAGTGGCGATTATCCAGAAGCGCTTCGCCGCTGCCTCGACGCCATTGACCTCAAAGCTGTTCGCGAACGGCAACGGCGCGGGGAGCCGGATGGACGCCTTATCGGCCTCGGCATCGCCATGTATTCCGAGCAGGCCGGGCATGGAACCAGCGTCTATGCGGGTTGGGGCATTCCCTTCGTTCCTGGGTTCGAGCAATGCCATGCGCGGTTCACGCCTGATGGCGGCCTGGAGCTGCGCGTCGGCTCGCACAGCCACGGCCAGGGCCATGAGACCACGCTGTCGCAGGTCGCCCATGAGATCCTGGGCGTACCTCATGAGCGGATTCGGCTGGTGCATGGCGACACCGCCGAGACGCCGTATTCCACCGGGACTTGGGGCTCTCGCTGCATGATCGTCGCAGGGGGCGCGGTGGCCTCGGCGTGCGACCAACTGGCGATGCGCGTGAAACGCATCGGCGCGAGCCTGCTCCAGGCGAAAGCCGAGGATGTTCGGCTCGAATCGGGTGATGTGGTCGCGAATTCGGGGCGGGTTTCCGTCGCGGAGATCGCGCGCACCTGGTACCGACGTCCGCAAGAACTGCCGCGCGACGTCGATCCCGCAGGCCTCGAGGTCACCGCGGGCTACAAGGCAAAGCGCGACACGGGAACCTTCAGCTACGCGGCACATGCCGCCATTGTCGGCGTCGATCTGGAAACCGGGGAAGTCGAGATCATAGATTACGTCATCGTCGAGGACGGGGGCGTGCTCGTGAATCCGATGATCGTCGATGGACAGATCTATGGCGGCGCCGCGCAGGGGATCGGCACGGCGCTTTATGAGGAGATGCAATTCGATAGCAGAGCCCAGCCGCTCGGATCGACCCTCTCAGATTATTTGCTTCCCGGGTTCACCGAGGTCCCCGAGATCCGCGTGTTCCACATGGAAACCCCCTCCCCTTACACGCGCTTTGGGCAGAAAGGCATTGGCGAGGGTGGCGCAATCGCCCCACCGGCCGCCATCACAAATGCGGTCAATGATGCGTTGAAGGATATTGGCGCGGAGCTTCTCGATTTGCCCCTGACCCCGCGGCGCATCGGTGAAGCCGTCATGCGGGCGCGTCCCAAAAAGAGCGCGCAGTGAAGCCGGTCGCCTTCGACTATGAAAGGCCGCACACCATCGAGGGCGCGGTGGGGATCTTATCAGGGAATTCCGACGCCAAAATTCTCGCCGGCGGACAAACGCTCGGACCGATGCTCAATCTGCGCCTCGTGCAACCCACCCTCATCGTCGACGTGACTCGCATCCCTGATCTCACGCGGATCGAGGAGGAGGAGGATGCTGTTACTCTCGGGGCCTGCATCACCCATGCGGCGATCGAGGATAGTCGCTTTGCCGATCCGTCGAACGGCTTTCTCGCCGAGGTGGCGCGCGGCATCGCCTACCGCGCCGTGCGCACGCGCGGCACGATCGGCGGAAGCCTTGCACATGCCGATCCCGCCGCCGATTGGCTTTCCTGCCTCCTGGCCGTAGGAGCCGAGGTGCTACTCACCGGTCCGCGTGGCAAACGCCGTGTCGCATTGAAAGAATTCGTTCGTGGCGCGCTGGATACGGAACTCGCGCCCGACGAGGTTTTGGACGGCGTGCGCATTCCGAGATTTTCCAGGAAAGCCCGCGCGGGATTTGCCAAGATTTGCCGCAAATCCGGGGAATTCGCCGATGCGATCGGTGCCGTGGTGCACGATAGCGATCGGGGCGTGCTCCAGCTCGTTGCCGGCGCGACACGAGGTCAACCCATTCTCATCAATGGGGAGGCGGAGGGCCTCGGCGCAAGCTTCCCACCTCCGCTCGAGCCCGTGCGCGAAAAGCTCAAGCAATCCGGGCTAGTCGGCGATGCTTACGAGCTGAACATCCATATGGCCGCGATAAAGCGCGCCATCGCGAACGCGCAGGCCTGATGACGGCGATCACGCTCACCGTCAATGGGCAATCGGTGAGCGCCGAGATCACGCCGCGCACGCATCTTGCCGATTTTCTTCGCGAGCATCTCTTGTTGACGGGCACGCATATCGGCTGCGAGCACGGCATTTGCGGCGCCTGCACCGTCGAAATCGACGGTGAGATCGCGCGCTCCTGCATCACCTACGCGGCAGGCTGTGACGGTGCCGAAATACGCACCATCGAAGGGTTCGATGACGACAAGCTGATGGCGCGCTTGCGCCAAGCATTCAGCGAGGCGCATGCGCTCCAATGCGGCTATTGCACCCCCGGCATGCTGATCGCTGCGCGCGATCTCATCCGGCGAAAGGGGGGACTTTCCGGAGCGCAAATTCGCACCGAGATGAGCGGCAATCTTTGCCGCTGCACCGGCTATGTAGGCATTGTGGAGGCGATGGCCCGCGTCATGGCAGAGCGCGCCACGCTCGACCTTCCCTCGGCTTCCGTTCGCGGCGCGCGATTGGGCCCGGCCCCCGGCCCAGCAAGTTCGACGACGGGTAACGCGAAGCCAGCGGCCCCCCATCGTTCGCTCGCGGCCTCCGCGAATGTCGGCAGTGCGTCGGCGAGGGGGACCCAATCCCCACCTCCGGTCGCACCGACCACAAAGGGGCGTCGCATCAAGGTCGAGGTGGGCTCAGTCGAAGAGGTTGCCGGTAAGACGCGGCTCACCCAAAGCTTCGTGCTCGAGCACCCGCGAGACGCGGTCTGGCAGCTCATGGCTGATGCCCAGGCGGTGGCAACCTGCATGCCGGGAATGAAGCTCGATGCCCCGCTTCCGGATGGCCGAGTAACGGGAAGGATGGAGATTGCTCTTGGCCCGATCAAGGCGAGCTTCGCGGGCGAAGGCACGATCGCGAGCTTTCCAGCCGAATATCGACAAGTGATCAGTGGAAAGGGCGGGGACCGCAAGAGCAGCTCCAGCGCCGCGGGCGAGGTGGCGTACCGGCTTCGCCGAGAAACCGGTCCTTCCGGCGTTGAAGTGACGCGGGTCGATGTCGAGCTGGGCTATTCGCTCACTGGCCCGCTCGCGCAATTCAGCCGATCGAACATGGTGCGCGCTCTCGTCTCTCGGATCGGCGAGAGCTTCGCACAAAACCTCGACGCCAAGCTTTCGACGCCTGAGGACGCCGAAATCTTATCCGCGCCTCTAAGCATGGGGTCCTTGATTTGGCGCGTGGCCTTCGACCGCTTGCGCACGGGCGTGACCCGGGTGTTCGGCCGGAAATCTTGAGGGGTGGTGATCGGCCGGCAGGCTCACGCGAGCCTTCAGAACCTGCGATCCTCCACGTTGAAAGCCTGCCTCTCCTCGCTTCCTGGCGGTTCGACCACCTTGCGATAAAGATGCCAAGTCGCATGGCCAAGGATCGGCATCACGACGGCAAGCCCGATGAACAAGGGGATGGTGCCGAGCACGAGAAGCGCGGCGACGATCAGACCCCAAAGCGCCATCATCACAGGGTTCGCGAGCACCGCCCGAATCGAGGTGTGGATGGCGACGGCGGCGCCGACATCACGGTCGATGAGCAGCGGGAATGAAATGGCACTGATGCTCAATACGAGCGCAGCAAAGATGAAGCCGATCCCGTTCCCCAGAATGATGAGCGCCCATCCGCGCGGGGTCGTGAGCACGTCCTCAATGAATTGCCCGTATGAATCCGGAGCCGTCGGACCAAAGAGCCAAACGTAGAGTGCCTGCGCTGTCGCCAGCCAGCAGAGAAAGATCACCATCAAAAGAAGGCCGAGCGCTAGTATCGAAGGCATGGCCGGCGAGCCGAGCACATCAAAAGCATGTCGCCAGGAGATGTCCATCCCGAGCTCTCGCCGCCGGCTCAGCTCGTAAAGCCCTATCGCCGCGAAAGGCCCGATCAGGGCAAAGCCCGAGGCAAGCGGGTAGAGCAGGAACAAAGCATTGGAGGCGGCAAGGCAGGCTCCAACGACGGGGTAGATGAGGCCGAGGAAGACGAGATGGGAAGGCATCGTCAAAAAATCATCGAGGCCTTTCGCCAGCGCGCTCCTGATATCGGCGACGCCGATCTTGCGTATCGTGGGGCGCATCCAGGTGCCGCTCGCGCCGGCAATCACATGCAGATTCGCCATGTCCGTCCTCCCGAACCACAGGGCCATGGCCCCGGGTGAGCGGTGAGACGAACGAGGCGGCTGGTCACCCGGAGCTGCGACACCAATCTAATCGACTATACGCGTTTGGACGAGGCTTTTCGCGACGATTGCTCCGCTGATAGCAAGCTTCTTCTTGGCGTTTTGGGCCGAAGACAAGCTCCACCCGTTCTAAATTCCATATGATGCAAACACTTACGGATTTGATTTAACCGTCCTCGTCTCGACTTCACGATATCGCCATCGAGAGAGATTGGTCGCGCCCATGACGTGCACGCTGGAGCAATTTCGCCTGGCCTTCGGCGATCCGCCAAGGCCCGGCGAAATAGATAAAACTATACGACCCCCTTCATCGCGATCTTGCACTTCGCTCGCGGAAGCCGCTTCTTTCTGGATCGGCGAAAGAGCGCAGATTCTTTAACGCATTGCCTGATAATATCTTTAGCGGAACTTAGCCGGGACCTTTGCGTATCGAAAGCTGGATCAATCAATGACGGAGGCCGGGCATGAGCCTTTTGCTGGTCATTATCCTGATAATCCTCTTGTTTGGCAGCGTTGGCACCTATCCGAGATGGGGCTACAGCTCAGGTTGGGGATATGGTCCGTCAGGAATTCTGGGCCTGATCTTGCTGATCATCCTCATCATGGCGCTTCTCGGGCACTCTCCGGTCTGACGCGCCCTCCCTGAAAATGAACGGGCTGAGCAAGCGAGAGGCTCGAGATGTCTGAGGCGCTCGTTCCGGATGCTCAGGCCGTCAAGCAGCCAGAAACTCCCAAGCTTCTCCAAATCCTCGGCCCTGGGCTGATTACGGGCGCATCGGATGACGACCCGAGCGGAATCGCGACCTATTCCCAAACCGGCGCGCAGTATGGCTACCAGCTGGGCTGGATACTCCTTTTTACGTGGCCTCTCATGTGCGCGATTCAGGAGATCAGCGCCCGTGTCGGCCGGGTGACAGGGAAGGGGCTTGCGGGCGTCATCAGGCAAAATTATTCAAAGCCGATTCTTTACACGCTGGTCTCGCTCCTTCTGCTCGCCAACACGATCAATATCGGAGCCGACCTCGGTGCGATGGCCGCGGCGCTCAACCTTCTGGTCGGCGGACCGACACTGCTTTACGTCGCAGTGTTCGCGGTTGCCTCCGTTCTCCTCGAAGTATTCGTTCGCTACTCCCGTTACGTATCGGTGCTCAAATGGCTGACGCTGTCGCTATTCGCTTATGTGGGCACGGCGTTCGTGGTCGAGGTGCCCTGGGGCACCGTGGCGTATAGCCTCATCGTTCCCAAAATTACCTTGGACGTCGGGTTCCTGACGGTCATTGTGGCGGTGCTCGGGACGACGATCAGCCCCTACCTATTCTTCTGGCAGGCCTCGGAGGAAGTGGAGGAAATCAAGGAGAGTGAAGAGGCCAAGCCCTTGAAGCGAGCCCCCGAGCAGGCAGAGCCGGAGTTTCATCGGATACGGGTCGACACTTATCTGGGCATGGCTCTGTCGAATGCCGTCGCGCTGTTCATCGTGATCACGACCGCCGCGACCCTCAATGCCCATGGCGTGACCGACATCCAGACCTCCGCGCAGGCGGCGGAGGCGCTTCGTCCAATTGCCGGGCCCTTCGTGTTCCTTGTGTTCGCGCTCGGCATCATTGGGACGGGCTTGCTTGCCCTTCCCGTGCTTGCGGGTTCAGCCGCATATGCGGTCGGTGAAACATTTGGCTGGCGCGTCGGTCTCGGACATCGGCCTGGCCGCGCCATGCAATTTTACATGACAATCGCGGTCGCGACCGGGATCGGCGCGCTTTTGAACTTCACGCCGCTCGATCCGTTCAAAGCGCTGTTCTGGAGCGCGGTCATCAACGGCGTCGTCGCCGCCCCCTTGATGATGCTGATCATGCATCTCGCCAGCCGAAAGGCCAGCATGGGGCGCTTCACCCTGTCGCTGCCGCTCAAGCTCGTGGGCTGGGTTGCAACCGCAGTGATGGGCCTCGCTGCCGTAGGCATGCTCGCCACCATGGGCGCGTGAGGGACGGCCTTTCCCACTCTCGAGGGTTTCCGCTTGAACCGCGTATCGACCCCGCGCTAATTCGAGCGAAGCTTGCGTGGCAAGCGGACCGCGTCGGGTGCTATAAGGCGGGCGGTCGCAAACGAGCAAGCTCCAGGAGAAGAGATGATGAGCGAACGCAACCCCATGCCGTTCGGCCGAAAAGTCTCACGCCGGCAGATGCTGGCAACCGGCTCCTTCGCCGCCGGAGGGCTGTTGATCGCGGGCGACAAACTACACGCGCAGCAGCCGCTTGCCGCGACGTCGGCCTGCGACGACCATGAACCCACTGTTGCCGAGACCGAAGGCCCGTATTTCAAGCCCCACTCGCCGCATCGCGCCGATCTGCGCACCGCCGGCATCGGCGGTCGCCCGGTCGAGCTTTCAGGTCTCGTCCTGACCCGCTCTTGCCGCCCCGTGCATCGAGCGCTCGTCGATCTCTGGCACGCCGATGACAAGGGCGTCTACGACAATAAAGGCTTCGGACTGCGCGGTCATGTCTTCACTGACGCTGATGGCCGTTATGCATTCCACACCATTTTGCCCGGGCTTTATCCGGGCCGAACGCGTCATTATCACATCAAGGCGCAGGCGCCCGGAGAAGCCGTGTTGACGACGCAATTCTATTTTCCGAACGAGGAGCGAAATCGCAACGACGGACTTTTTCGACGCGAACTTGTGATGCGGGTAGGGACAGCGCAGGATTTTCTGCAGGCCCGTTTCGATATTGTCCTGGACTTGGCCTAGCTAGACCGAGGCCGGCTCCCGCGCCTGATGGTTCAAGCCGGAGCTGCTTAGGGGACGAATGCTCAAGCAGGGGCAGCCGGCCAGCATGTGTGCGAGTGCCTCAACAGGCGTTGCCGGAACAAACGTCCCCCTGGACGGTTTCACGATCCAACCACGGTCGTCGGGTTCTACGTATGCCGGAACATATCCCTCCCGCGGCTAGACCGCCGACGATGGCTCGACAAGCGGACGGCAACGCGAGCCTCACCGCGTTATTCAATCTTATATTGTTTGTGGTGATTGTCGCGGGACTTTACTTGGGTCGCGAGGTCATCATTCCAATTACACTTGCCGTTTTATTGGCGTTTGTCCTCGCACCGGTGGTCAAATTGCTGAGGCGCCTGGGTGTCTGGCGCGTTCCGTCAGTCATGCTGGCCGTCCTTCTCGCGATCGCGGTGGTGCTCGGGATCGCCGGCCTGATCGGTACGCAAATCGCCGACATGGCCGGGCAGGTGCCACGCTATGAAACGACGATCCGCGACAAGGTCGACGCTATACGGAAATCGACTTTTGAAAGAGCATCCGCTCTGGTTGCGCGCTGGGCGCGGCAGCTCGAGCCGGCGCAAAACGAGCAAGCGAAGCCCCCCTCACCCAACAGCGAAACCGCTCCGTCGAAGGCCGGTGAGGAGCAGAAGCCGCTCCCGGTCGAAGTTCATCAGCCTGAACGCTCGCCGCTCGAAATCGCGGAAAGCGTTCTAACCCCCGTGGTCAGCCCGCTTGCAACCCTCGCCGCAACCTTCGTCGTTGCCATTTTTGTGCTGTTGCAGCGGGAAGATCTGCGCGATCGCCTGATCAGCCTCTTCGGGTCCGGCGATCTGCATCGCACCACACTGGCCATGGACGACGCAGCCGACCGGCTCAGCAACTACCTGTTGGCACTCTTGGGCGTGAACGCCGCTTTCGGCGTGGTTATCGGTATCGGCCTTTTGTTGATCGGCGTCCCCTCCCCGATCTTATGGGCCGTGCTCAGCGCTCTTCTTCGATTCATCCCCTATATCGGCGCACCGCTTTCCGCGATCCCGCCGCTGGCGCTTGCCTCGGCGGTCGATCCCGGCTGGTCGATGCTGCTGTGGACAGCGGCGCTCTATGTCGTCGTTGAAATCGGGACGAGCCAGGCGGTCGAGCCGCTTCTTTACGGGCATAGCACAGGATTGTCGCCGATCTCGGTTCTGGTTTCGGCGACCTTCTGGACATGGCTTTGGGGGCCTCTCGGCCTCATTCTCTCGACGCCGCTCACCTTGTGCCTTCTCGTTCTCGGCCGTCATGTGGACCGCCTGCAGTTTCTCGATATTGCTTTGGGAGACCGCCCGGCACTCACTCCCGTCGAGAATTTCTATCAGCGAATGATCGCGGGCGATCCCGACGAAGCGCTCGATCAGGCCGAGCTCCTGCTCAAGGAGCATTCGCTCTCTGCCTATTACGACGAGGTCGCGCTGGACGGCATGAAGCTTGCGGCTCACGACGTGGAAAGAGGTGTCATTGGCCCGGAGAAGCTCGAAAAGATCCGAGAGGATTTAAACGGGCTCATCCATGAGCTTGAAACCTTGGACGATTCAGCCCCGCAGATCGAGGCGAAGGGTCGCGACAAAGCAGAGCATGACGATCAGCGCGCTCCGACCAGGGCCCCTGTCGAAGATATCCCGGTCGTTGAGCGCGAGGGACTGCCGCCTGCATGGCAGGGTGAGAACCCTGTTTTATGCGTCTGCGGCCGCGGCCCCTTCGATGACACGGCTTCGGCCATGCTGGCACAACTTCTTGGCAAGCACGGCTTGGGAGCCCGCACGGTTTCCCATGCGGCAATTTCGCGGTCGCGCGCCGCGAGCTTTGCTGCGGAGGACGTGGCAATGATCTGCGTCATTTATCTCGAGGTCGAGCGCAATCTTCCCCATGTGCGGCATCTGCTGCGCCGACTGCATCAGCGCTTGCCCAAAGCCGCCATTCTCGTCGGCCTGTGGTCCGAGGCGGATGGCGCCGGCAAGGAGGAGAGGCCGCGCATGGGGGTGAGCGCCGACTATCATGCGAGCTCGTTGCGCGAGGCCGTGCGGGCGTGCGTCATGGCCGCGAGTCAAGGAGAAGAGCCGAAAGTAAATCCGGCCCCTTCACCGCGCCCAGTACTGACCGTGGTGCGTGAGGGGCAATAGATCATTCCTCTTCGCAATACTGCCCAGGATCTGACAATTCCTGGAACTTTCCTGAAGGCTCGGGAATTTGGCTTTGGCAAACGATCGAGGTCGGCTCGACTGGGGAGGTTGCCGTGCCAATGTCTCAAACTACCCTGCCCGAAAGTGCCGTAGAGGCTTCGGTCTCGGGTGTTTCCTGGGGCGCCGCGGCGGCTGGCGCTGTGGTGATCGCCGCCCTATCGCTCATGCTCCTCGCCTTCGGAGCCGGAATGGGGTTCTCGGCCGTTTCCCCGTGGTCGGGCTCGGGCGTGTCGGCAACGACGCTCAGCGTCGTGGCCGGCATCTACCTTCTGGTCGCTGCCTGCCTCTCCTCGGCGGTGGGTGGCTACATTGCCGGGCGGCTGCGTCGGAAATGGGCGAGGCTTCACACGCACGAAGTCTATTTCCGCGACACGGCGCACGGCTTCATCGCTTGGGCATTCGCAACGGTGATCACGGCAGCTTTCCTCGCCTCCGCCTCGACCAACATTGCGGGCGGCGCCACCGCCGGGCTTGCCCAGGCGACTGGGCGTCAAGCCTCAGGGTCTCCCGTCGACTATTACGCGGATGCACTCTTGCGCCCCTCGGGTGCGCCCGCTTCGACGGCCGATAATCGGGGAGAGGTGCTTCGGATCCTGACCAATGGCTTGCGCGAGGGCGACGTCTCCGCACCGGACAGGAGCTATCTCGCGCAACTCATCGCGGGGAAAACGGGCCTCAGCCAGGGCGATGCCGAAAAGCGGGTTGGGGAGGTGATTGACCAGGCGAAAGCGGCCGCCGACGCGGCGCGCAAGGCTGCGGCGCGGTTCTCGCTTTGGCTTGCCGCCTCCCTGCTTCTTGGCGCCTTCGCGGCAAGCCTCGCGGCGACCGAGGGCGGACAGCTGCGCGATCGAAGCGACATTGAAATCTAGGCCGCTTTCATCGGATCGATACAAACACTGCCGGGAAGGAGCGCGACGATGGGCCGTTCAATTCTTCTATGGTTGCTGGGTGTACCAATCCCGATCATCATCCTTCTCGCGCTCTTCGCGCATCATTAGCTCGGAAACTGCCGGCCTCTGCGGCGTCGAAGCGGCCGCACCGCTCGGCTCTCGCCGGTGGTGGTTTTCACTGATGCGCTCGGAGATCTGTTCGCGTCTTGCTGATCGGGGCGAGGGCAAAAATTGAAACCGAGCGGCAATTATCGGCAGTTGCAGCGGATCATCGCCGGGCTCACTGAGGGTATCATCCTCATTCATCGGAACAAGAAGATCGAGTGGGCCAATAAGGCCGCTCTCGCGATGCATGGGGCGAGGCGGATCAAGGACCTCGGAAGCACGCCCTCAGGATATCGCCAACATTACAAGCTCGAATACCGAAACAATCGACCGATCGAGAGCGAAAAATATCCTCTCGATCGAACTGTCGCGGGAGAAAGCTTCGGTGACTTGACAGTGAGGATGCGCCGCGCTGGACGTCCCGCCCGGCCCTGCTATCTCGTGTTTCGCAGCCTTCCGGTTTCGGGTGACAGTGGAGATCTCGACTACCACGTGCTCATCGTCCGCGATGAGACGGAGCGCTTCGAGGCCGAGGAGCGTTTCGAGAGCGCATTCAACGCCAATCCTGCCCCCGCCATCATCTGCCGCTCGTCAGATCGGCGCTACATCAAGGTCAATCCCGGCTTCCTCGAGATGACGGGGTTTGCGCGGCGCGACGTGATCGGTGTCTCGCTCGGCAAGCTCGACGTCCTCAACGAGGCGGATAAGCGCGAGCTTGCCCTCGATAGATTCAACAAACACCAGACCATTCCGCAGATGGAAGCCTCTCTTCCACTGCCGGATGGCAACTTCAAAGCCGTGATCGTTGCCGGTGAACCGCTCGAGATCGCGGACGAGAAGTGCATGCTCTTTACCTTCGCTGATCTTGATCCGCGCAAGAAGGCCGAGGCCGCCCTGCGTCACAGCGAAGAGCGCTTCGCGACATCCTTTCGGCTCTCCCCGGTGCCGGCGATGATTTGGAAGCTCGCCGAGTTCACGCTGACGGATGTGAACGAAGCCTTCAAGCGGATGTCCGGGTACACCGAGGAAGAACTTCTCGGGCGACGCGGAACGGAACTCCAGCTCTGGTCGGACAGGAGCGCGGGCCAGCGCCTTGAAAGCGCAATCAAAGCTTCGCGCAGCGTCCGCAATGTCGATCTTCAGCTGCGGGCGAAGGACGGCTCTCTCATCGACTGCCTGGCTTTCGCAGATGCCGTGATCATCAACGAAGGTGAAAGCGTGCTCTGCGTGCTCCAGGATGTCACTGCGCAAAAGCGCTCCGAAGCCGAGTTGATCACCGCCATCGAAACCGTAATGGCCGACACATCGTGGTTCAGCCGTGCCATCGTGGAGAAGCTTGCCGGGCTACGACGCACGCCCCGATCCGAGGTGCCGAGCGGCGCCATAGAGGATTTGACGACGCGTGAGCGGCAGGTCCTCGCGCTGATCTGCCAGGGCGAAAGCGATAAGGAGATGAGCGCGACACTGAAGCTCTCCCCCAATACCATTCGCAACCATATTTCATCCCTCTACCACAAGATCGGCGTTAAGCGCCGGGCTGCCGCGGTCATCTGGGCACGAGAGCGCGGCATCACCGGAAGGGACGCGATCTGGCCTCGACGGAAGATTGGTAGATAAGCACCAACATAGCTGGTGGTATTGCATCTATGTCGCGCGCCATTGAAGGGGTAGCGTCGCGCCAGACGGGAAGATGCGTTGCAAGCATTGCAGGGGGGTAGCTTGGCCGAGTGACCGCTCGCCCGCTTAAGGGAGGGAGCCATGCCGCGCGCATTCGATCCAGAGACCGTCAAGATCATCGCACTCGCCTATGATTCGGCTTGGCACGAGATCGAAGCGGCTTCCGCGAAGCCGATGTCGCCTGCCCAGCGGACGAAAGCTTCCGCGGAGCTGACCAAGCACCTTCTGGCCGCTGTCGAGGGTGGAGAGCGCGACCCCGACAAGCTCAGGCTCATCGCGCTCGAATCGATGAAGACGAAGTAGGTCCTCTCTCGCCTACCACTCGCGCTTAGGCCGGCATCGCGGCGCCGGCACTCGTAGAATCAGCTCATCTTGCCGAGCAGGAACCCAACCCCGAGCGCGACAAGCACTGAATACAGTGGCTTTTGTCGGACGTAAGTTTCCAGATCCGCCTCAAGCGACATGAGCTTGTCCTGCGTCGCGGCCGCAGACTGGGCGATCTGATCGGATGCAGCCCCAAGAGCCTGCGATACCTGCCCTCGTGCGGCTGTCGCCTGGTTTTGCGTGAGGTCACTCACGGTTTGCGCAAGCTTGGTCACATCGCGTCGCAGTGTCTCGAAATCGTTGCGATTTGATTTACCATCATTCAGTTTTGTGGAGGCCGTTCTATTCGGCTCCCTCGTGGCATCGGATTGCATGACGGTCCTCCCGTTCAGTTCCGATAGCATAATCTTTCAATTATCCGTGAAGTTCCCAAACATCAGGCGGCGCCCAGATCGGCCGGAAGCTTGGCGATTCCGCTTCATTTTGAGGAGATTCGCGCCATGAAGAAAGGAGTGGAGGTCAAATTTCAATTCGCTTGGCCGAAAGAGAGCATAAGCTGGTGGAGTTAGCGCGGCGCTCAATCCGAGCCAAACAGCTTATCGTGGCCGTTTCCTTGGCCCGCCTCCTCGGAACTCACTTCTTGGCTGAACGTATTCACCCCGTCGACGCGCATAGGTATGCGCTTCAAAAGGGAGAAGGGTCATGAGGTTATTCTACGTCGCGGCGGCGGCGACCGCGCTGCTTGCGAGTCCCGCCGCTTATGCTCAAAACGCTGGCGGGACCGTGGGCGGAGCCGTGGGTGGCGCCGCCGTCGGTGCCGTTGTTGGTGGGCCAGTCGGCGCCGCGGTAGGTGGCGCGGTCGGGGCGATCACAGGGTCGGCCCTGCCTCCACAGCCTTCCGTCGTTTATCAAGGGCCGGTGGTCGTCGGCGAGGCTCTGCCGGATACGGTCACCTATTACCCGGTTCCGGAATACGATGCCTACAGCTACACCATCTTGAACAACAGGCGTGTGATCGTCGACCGCCGCACTCACCGGGTTGTGCGCGTCATCGAATGAATGAGTTCCACGTCGAAGGGTGAGGCCCCGATGCTTTCGCGTCGGGGCCATTTCGTTTGGGGGCACCCCAGGATCAACACCGCGAGGCCGGGCTACCCTGCCGAGCGGCCGCGCGGCCCAAGGATTTCAAGCGGAACCGGCTGTTCTGTCACGCGTATATGGGCCTGCGCGAACGGATCGCGTTTGGGGTCGCCCACGCGCTCGAGGCGCGAGGCGCCGATACGGGAAAGGGAAACTATGGGCTTTGGACGCGGCATACTCCTCTGGCTTATCGGTGTTCCCATTCCGGTGATCATCCTGCTCGCCCTGTTCTGGCACCATTAGCGCCGACACCCGCCACCGTGGCGTGGTGAGCGATTGATATCGATGCGGGCGCGCCCGAGGCGCGCTCGCTTTTTTTGTGGGAGCCATCCTGTGAGCTCGTTCGGGTCCCTGCGGGGATCATCGTAGATCGCTAAGTTGAGTATCGGGAGCGCCGGTGCGGGAGCGTTGAACACATATTTGCGCTTGCGCTTATTGGCGACTCACGCTTGCTTGGCCATCTCAATTTCCGTAGCTGCGAGGAGAGTCGATGTCGTCGATCACAGGCAAAACGGCTTGGGTGACGGGAGCGGGAAGCGGAATTGGACGCGCGACCGCCGTCGCTCTCGCCAAGGAGGGTGCGGATGTCGTGCTCTCCGGCCGCCGCAAGGCGCAGCTCGATGAAACGGCTCGCGTCGTTGAGAAGCAGGGTGGCCGCGCCACGATCGAAGTGCTGGACATTGTCGACGCAGCGGCGGTGGAAGCGGCCGCGCGGCGCATCCACGATCGTTTCGGTCGGCTCGACGTCCTGATCAACAATGCGGGGACGAATATCCTTGAACGTGCCTGGTCGTCTCTCAATCCAGCCCGCGTCGATGAGATCCTCGGCGTCAATTTGAATGGCGCTTTTTACTGCGTTCTGGCGTCCCTGCCGTTCATGCGGGCGCAGAAGGATGGGTTGATCATCAATATCGCCTCGATGGCGGGCAAGCGCGTTTCCCCCATGTCCGGCCCCGGTTACACGGCGGCGAAGCACGCTGTCGTCGCCATGAGCGACAGCATCAATATGGAGGAGTTCGCGAACGGCATTCGCTCATGTGCCATTTGCCCCGGCGAGGTCGCGACGCCCATTCTCGATCGAAGGCCAGTGCCCGTCAGCGACGAGGACCGCGCCAAGATGCTGCAGCCCGAGGATCTCGCTGAGACGGTGATTTTCGTCGCCAGCTTGCCAAGACATGTGTGCATAAGCGAGATTCTCCTCGCGCCGACATGGAATCGCGGTTATGCCGCTGCCCTGCAGGGCCCCATATCGACACGCGTGCGCCGAAACCCGCTTGAGGGGTGACAGATCACCCGTTTTGGCGCGGAGATGGAGGCCTTTTTCCAGGCAACTCGACAAGCGAGTTGGGACGGAGGTGGCGCATGAGTGAGCTCGCGAACCGATCGACACCGGAGCTCTCAGAGCTTCGCCAGCAGGCGCTCCGCGATTTCGCGGCGTTTCGGGCACGCCAGCTCAAGCTCGACATGACGCGAGGCAAACCGTCTCCCGAGCAGCTCGACCTCTCCACGGCAATGCTCTCATTGCCGGGAAATCGCGACACGCTCACCGAGCAGGGCGAGGACGCCCGCAACTACGGTGGCGGCTCGCAAGGGCTTCCTGAAGCGCGAGCCTTGCTGGCCGATGCCCTCGGCGCGCCCATCGACCAGATCCTTGTCGGCAACAATTCGAGCCTTGCACTGATGCATGATTGCATCGTCTTCGCGCTTTTGAAGGGCGTGCCAGGCGGCCGCGGACCTTGGAGCGAAGAAAAACCGATCAGCTTTCTTTGCCCCGTCCCGGGCTACGATCGGCATTTTGCGATCTGCGAAGAATACGACATCCGGATGATTCCCGTGCCGCTCACGGGGGAGGGGCCGGACATGGATAGGGTCGAGAGTTGCATCGCCGATCCCTCCGTGAAGGGCATGTGGTGCGTACCGCAATATTCAAATCCGACCGGCGAGACCTATTCGAACGAGACGGTGATGCGGCTCGGCGCGATGCGCGCCGCCGCCCCCGATTTCCGACTGTTCTGGGATAATGCCTATGCGGTTCATCATTTGACCGAGAACCGTCACAAGGTCGCAAGCATCCTCGACGCCTGCGCCGCCGGCGGCCATGCGGATCGCCCCTTCGTCTTCGCGTCGACCTCAAAGATCACTTTCGGCGGCGCAGGCCTCGGCTTCTTTGCCTCCTCGCCCGCAAATATGCGCTGGCTCGTCGCGCGGATGAGCAGACGCACCATCGGGCCTGACAAGCTGAACCAGCTGCGGCACGTGCGTTTCCTGCGCGATGGCGAGGGCGTGCGAAAGCTCATGGATCAACACCGGGCGCTCCTTGCGCCGAAATTCGACGCCGTCGCTGGAGCGCTCGCGGAGAGGCTCGATGGCACCGGCGCCGCACGATGGACCCGTCCCGATGGCGGCTACTTCATCACCCTCGATATGAGTGTGGGCTCAGCCAGCCGCGTCGTCGAGCTTGCCAAGGAGATCGGCCTCGCGCTCACCCCGGCGGGTGCAACCCATCCCCTCGGTCGTGACCCGAACGACCGCACGCTTCGCATCGCCCCGACCAATCCGCCACTCGCCGAGGTGCGCCTTGCGGCGCAGGGAATCGCGCTTTGCGTGCTCTTGGCCGCGACCGAGGCACTGCTGGCGAAGCGCGAAGGCGATGCTACGTCGCATACGCCAGAGCTCGCGAACCGGAGGACCAAGGCCACGGCGAAGGCCTCGTAGCGTGCGGCTCGCCACCCGCTGCCATGTTCAACGTCCTTCTCCTTAACGCCTATTCGGCCAATCATGCCGAAAGGCTACGACGCCTGCTGAGCACGCAATGGCAGGTGGCGACGCTCGAAGCTACAGAAGGTGAAGGTCCATTCGCGAAAGCTCTGCTGGTCGCCGACGCCGTCATCACGACCCGCTACGGCCTGAACATGCCGCAAGCGCCGCGACTCAAGCTCATCCAAAGCCCGGTCGCGGGGCATGACCGCGTCTTCGCGGAAGCCATCCCACCCGGTTGCACCTTCTGCAACGTGCATGAGCATGAGATCGCAGTCAGCGAATATGTGATACTCGCCATGTTGGAATGGAATGTGAGGATGGCGCGACTCGACGCCTCTTTTCGAGCCGGTGATTGGACCGGCGGCGTCGCTGTTGCCGGTCACACTCATGGCGAACTCGCCGGTAAGACGCTCGGCCTCATTGGACTTGGCCGGATCGGGCGAGCCGTGGCGCGTCGGGCCAAGGCCTTCGACATGCAAGTCGTGGCAGTCACCCGCACGCCTCGGTCGAACATGGATCATGTCGATCACCAAGGCTCGATGCAGGAACTCGACACGATGCTGCCTCGCTGCGACTTCCTCGTGGTGACTTGCCCGCTCAGTGAAGAGACGCGCGGTATGATAGATGCCCGACGCTTGGCATTATGCAGGCCGCATCTTGTGATCATCAACGTGGCGCGCGCTGCCATCCTCGACGAGGAAGCGCTTTACATCGCCCTTCGCGACCGCATCGTGGCGGGCGCGGTGCTCGATGTCTGGTACACTTACCCGACCCCGGCGGAGCCCTCCGCGCGGCCTTCGCGCTTTCCCTTTCGTGAGCTCGCGAATGTGATCATGACGACGCATTGCTCGGCCTGGACGGACGGGCTCATCGAGCGCCGCTGGCGGTTCATCGCAAGCAATCTCGACCGTCTGGCGCGCGGCGAGCCTTTGCAAAACATCGTGTTTGCAGCACGATCGCCGGCGCAGGCGGAGATGCCGACGTGAATTGTCTAGACAATTGACCTCGAAATACCCGCACCCTAGCATCCGAAAACCAGGCTCCAGGATTTTGCCGCGCCGGCGCGCGGAGGGCACCTGGGAGCGGGCTGTATGGCCGGATCTCCGGCCATCAGGAACGAGAGTGGAGGGTGCCGAATTGCGTCGCGTCATCGATCTCGAATGCAACCTGCCTCCCGGCGAGGACAGCCCGGACTACAAGGAAGCCATTCAAGCTCGACCAGGCAACCCCGTCCCCGACCGCCTCGAGCGCCCAGCCGGTTACGGCTTCGACAACTACAATCAAATCTTCAAGGGACGGGCTGAACGCGCCGAACCCGAAGAGCGAGCCGCGCCGGGAAGTGCTGTCGCAAGCTTGCTCGAGGATATGGATAGAGCCGGAATCGAGGTCGGTATCCTCGGAGGCGCCTCAAATCCCACTTTGGCTCGTGTGGCCAAGGCCCATCCCGAACGCTTCATCAGCCTTGCTGCCATGAGCCCGCTCGACGGCATGCGTGCCGTTCGAGAGTTCGAGCGGCTGGTGCGCGAGGAAGGGATCGGCGGCATGCGGGTCGTCGCGCTCTACAACATGATCCCCGCGAGCGATCGGCGATATTATCCGCTTTACGCGAAATGCGTGGAGCTCGACGTGCCGGTGCGCATATACACCTCGATGAACTACGCCAATGATCGACCTTACGATCTTGGGCATCCACGGCACCTCGATGACATCGCGATCGATTTTCCGGAGTTGCGGATCGTGGCGGGGCTTGCCGGCTGGCCCTGGGTCAACGATATGGTCGGCCTCTTGCGGCGTCATCCCAATCTCTATTGCGACACCGCCGCCCATCGACCGCGCCATTTCGCGACCGAAGGCTCGGGCTGGGAGCAGTTCCTTCGCTTCGGCAACACCTTGTTGCAGGACAAGATCATGGTCGGTCTCTCCCGCGGCATTTTCGGCGTGCCCTTCGAGGAATTGCTTGGGGAATACGAGGCGCTGCCGCTCAAGGACAACGTCATGGAAAAGTGGCTCTACAAGAACGCAGCGAATTTCTTTCGGTTGAACTGAAGCCCGAACCATGGCGCGATTTGCGGCTCGTCGATGCCTTCAGGCGATCCCCCTCATGATCGTCGTCGTTCTCCTGGTCTTCGGCATGCTCCAGCTCACGCCGGGCGATCCGGTGCAGGCCATGGTGGGACAATATCCCGTGCCTGCCGAATTCCGTGAAGCGATCGAGCGCCACTATCATCTCAATGATCCGTTCTTGTCGCGACTCTGGCAATACTTCGCCAACCTTGCCCATGGCGATCTCGGCTTTTCCTTCCAGATGCAGCGGCCCGTCCTCGGCCTCATCCTCGAGCGCGCGCCGCGCACCCTCATGCTCGCGGCAAGCGGCTTTCTTCTCGGCATTCCCATCGGCATGGCCGTCGGCGTGCTTTCCGCCACAAGTCAAAATCCCCATCTCGATCGCTTCTGGACCACGACAACGCTCGTCGCTTACGCCATTCCTGGCTTCTGGCTCGGCCAGCTTCTCGTGATCCTCTTCGCGATGCAGCTCGGCTGGTTCCCGACGCAGGGCATGGCGCCCTTAGTGTCGCGCGCCTCGGGATTCGGGTGGTTCCTCGAGCGCGCCCGTTATCTCGCCCTTCCGGCGATCACTTACGCGATCTACGAGGCGACACGGGTCGCTCGACTGATGCGGGCGAACGTGATCGAGACTCTGGGGCAAGGCTACATCGTGACCGCAAGGGCCAAGGGCTTGTCGCGCCCAACCATCATTCGGCGCCATGTGCTCAGGAATTCGAGCCTGCCGGTCGTCACCATCATGGGCTATGCCTTCGGTGTCGCCATGGGAGGCGCGGTTCTCATCGAAACCGTGTTTTCCTGGCCGGGAGTGGGGCTGCTCTTGATCGAAGCGATACGGGCGCGCGACAATCAGGTCGTGGTCGGCGTCGTGCTTTTCGTCTCCTTCGCGGTCATCTTGATGAACCTGATCGTCGATCTCCTCTATTGCGCGCTCGATCCGCGCATCCGCACGGGATCATGAACCAGGACATTCCAGGTCCTTCACCAACATTGACCTCGCGATCGGAGGTGGCAAGCGCCCGTCCGCGTGAAGCGCTCCCGACGAGCGCGCTCGCCGTTTCGGCGCTTCTTTCACGACTTTGCCGGACGCATTACGGCGCCGCCGGACTCATCATCCTGGCGCTCCTCGTCCTGATTGGGGTCACGGCTCCCTTGCTCGCGCCTTTCGATCCGACAAGGCAGGTCGGCGAGAGCCTGATGCCGCCATCTTGGACACATGTCATGGGTACCGACAACATTGGGCGCGATCTGTTCTCGCTCGTCCTCTATGGCACGCGCGCTTCGCTCGCCATCGGTTTTTGCGCCGCGCTCGCCGCCCTGGTGATCGGCGGCACAATCGGCACGCTTGCCGGCTATCGCAGAGGCCTCACCGAAGCCGTGCTGATGCGATTGGCAGAGCTCTTCCAGACGCTCCCCGTCATCATCGTCGTCCTCTTCGCCATCGCGCTTTTCGGCTCGAGCTTCTGGCTCCTGATCGCGGCTGTCGCGCTCGCTATTTGGCCGCTCGAAGCCCGGCTAATCTACGGGCAGTTCATCAATCTTCGCGAGCGCGAATTCGTGGCCGCTGCCATCGTGGCCGACCTCTCCACAGCCCATATCGTGCTGCGCGAAATCCTTCCCAATGCCTTGCCGCCGGTGATCGTCCAGGTCGCCCTCGATGCGAGCCTCGCGATCCTCATCGAGTCCGGCCTCGGTTTTCTCGGCCTGTCCGATGCCAACATGATTAGTTGGGGCCAGCTCTTGTTCGCGGCGCAGGACTTCCTGAATGCCGCATGGTGGATGAGCGTGTTTCCCGGCCTTGCCATTTGCATCGCCATCATTGGCCTGAACCTTTTGGCGGATGGATTGAACGAAGTCGTGAACCCGCGTGCCGTTCGCGCCGCGATCGGTCTGGCGGCATGATCGGGGTGGCCTTCGTCAGCGTGGCCGCACGGGAGCCGAGGGAATCGAAGCGCCTTGACGCATGAAGCACCCCACAGGGCGAAGTTGTTGGAGGTCAAACGCCTCATTGTGCATTTGCGCGTCGGCGATCAGGTTTTGCGGGCCGTTGACGACGTCGACCTCTTCATCGAGCGCGGCGAATGTGTCGGCATCGTCGGGGAATCCGGCTCCGGGAAGACGACGCTGGCGCGAGCGATGCTGCGGCTCCTGCCCGCGGTCGAGCTCGCCGAATTTTCCGGCGAGGTGCTTTTCAAGGGCGAGGATATTCGCGCGATGCCGGAGGGCGCGCTTCAACAGATGCGGCGCGCGGGCACCTTCTCGATGGTGTTCCAGGACCCGCTTGGATATCTCAACCCCACGCAACGCGTGGGAGCGCAGATCGCCGAAGCCCTGCCGTCGGGCTTGCGTGCGTCGGCCGTGCGGCAGCGCACGCTCGACCTGCTGCGGGAGGTCGGAATGCGGGAAGCGCAGCTAGTGGCCAGGCGCTATCCGCACGAGCTTTCGGGCGGAATGCGCCAACGGGCGCTCATCGCGCTCGCGCTCGCACCTTCGCCGACACTGCTCGTTGCCGATGAACCCACGACATCTCTGGATGCGACCGTCCAGCTTCAGGTGCTCGAAACGCTTCGCCGCCTGCATCGCGAAAGAGATATGGCGCTTGTCGTCATCACGCATGATCTTGGCCTGATCGCCGAGCTCTGCGACCGTGTCTATGTCATGCGCTTTGGCAAAGTCGTCGAATGTGCCGACGTCTTCACCCTCTTCGAGGCGCCGAAGCATCCCTATACGGCAACGCTGATCGAGCTTTCCACAAGAGGCGCGGCGCCGGCGCGCGCGACGACCGCCGATGAGGTGGTCACGTGACCGCGCCGATCCTTTCGGCGCGTGGTCTCGTCCAGACCTTCGCGAACCGCAAGGCCGGAGAATGGCGACGCCATCTCGTCCATGCGGTGGACGGCGTCGACATCGAGGTCCGCGAAGGCGAGACCTTGGCGATCGTCGGCGAATCGGGGTCGGGTAAAAGCAGCCTCGCCCGGCTCTTGCTTTCGCTCTCCAAGCCCGTCCGGGGAACGATTTCATATCGGGGCCAGGCCCTCGACGGCCTCACGAAGGCGGAGCATCGCGCCTATCGCGCCGAGGTTCAGGCAGTGTTCCAAAATCCTGCGGCCTCGCTCAACCCGCGCATGCGGGTCGAGAGCATCCTCACCCATGTGATCCGCCGGCATCGACTGGCAGAAGGGAATGGTGTTCGCGAACTCATCGCCGGCGAGCTTCATGCTGTCGGCCTGACGCCGGCCGGCGAGTTCATGCAGCGCTTTCCGCACCAATTGTCCGGCGGCCAGCAACAACGCGTGGCGATCGCGCGCGCCATGATCCGCAAGCCCCGACTCATTATCGCCGACGAGCCCCTGTCGAGCCTCGACATCTCGATCCAGACGCAAATCCTCGATCTCATGCGCGAGCTTAAGCGCAAGACGAAGGTGGGCTTCCTTTTGATCAGCCACGATCTCAATGCCGTTCGATCGATCGCCGATCGTGTCGTCGTGATGTATCGCGGACGCATCGTCGAAGCCGGCAAGGATGTGCTGACGCGTCCGCTTCACCCTTACACGCGGGCGCTCCTCGATGCGCGGCTCATTCCCGATCCGAAGCTCGCGCGTTCGCGCCGGCGGATCATCCTTGAAAGCGATGCGGCCTCGACATCACCGCCTTCCGGCGGCTGTCGTTTTCGTGATCGCTGTCCCTTCGCAATTGCCGTTTGCGAGACGCAGGATCCCGAGTTGAAGCGGGTATGCGCTGATGAAAGCCTGGTCGCGTGCCATCGTGTCGAGAGACGGATGGGCTTTGAGCTTGCTCAACCCGTACGGCCGGAAGCGCTGTCGCGCGACCGCGGCGTCAGAATCGGTTCGCACTGAGATCGACTGCTCAGCAGGGAGGAATGTCATGTTCTCGCATCATCGAAGGCGGCGCCCATGGAGCTCAAGCATCGAGTGCGGACCTTCCCCAGGACACAGCCTTGCACGCAAGCTCGCTTTCGCTTTCCTGTTGCTCGGTGTTTGCGGTGCCGAGGCGATCCCCGCTTGCGCGGCCGAGACTCCCAAGCCGGGCGGAAGCGTAGTCATTGCCATGGATCCGGCAGGCCTTTCGATCCTCAATACCGAGCTCACCTCATTGTCGCCCGCCCTCTACATCGCCGACGTCTGGGCGGACGGGCTCATGGCGCGGGACGCCACCGGCAAGCGCATCCCCCATATCGCGACGAGCTGGGCCGTCTCGGATGACGGCAAGACCTACACGTTCAACTTGCGCAAAGGGCTGAAGTGGTCGGACGGCCAGCCCTTCTCCTCGGCCGATGTGGTTTTCACCCTCACCCAGTTTGCAAAATACAACACTTACCTGTCGAAGATCGTGCCGCTCATCGCCAAGGTCGAGGCACCCGATGATGCCACGGTCGTGATCGGCCTCACCCAGCCGCTAGCCGCGGCGCTCGATCTCTTTGACAAGGAGAACTTCCCCTTGATGCCGAAGCACATCTATGAGGGCACGGA
>JAFAQA010000061.1 GCA_019246665.1 Hyphomicrobiales bacterium | reverse complement strand
GGCAAGCCCTTGATCATGGGGCGAAAGACCTTTCAATCGGTCGGGCGCCCGCTGCCGGGCCGCGAGATCGTGGTTGTGACGCGCGACGAGGCCTTCAAGGCTGATGGCGTTCATATCGCTCATTCGCCGCAAGAGGCCGTCGCGAAGGCGCAAGTGCTCGCCGGCAACATGAGAGCCGACGAGATCATCATTGCCGGCGGGGCCACGATCTATGCGGCCTTCCTGCCAAGCGCGTCGCGCATCGATCTCACGCGCGTCCATGCGCTGATCGAAGGTGACGCAGTTTTTCCTTCGCTCGATCCGGGTGAATGGCGTGAGACGGGTCATGAGGAGCATGTCGCGCAACCGGGCGATGACCATGACTTTACGCTGATCACGCTCTCGCGCTTCTGAAGAGCCGGTCGCGAGCCGATGAAGGCGAAGGCCTCGAAGCCGGATGCCGACCAGGTGAGCTTGACACGCAAGGTGGGGCGGGCAATCCATCGCCCACGTGCATCATGGCTTCGCCTCGAATTGCCCTGATTGCGTTAGAATGCTGGTTAAGCATGATCTTTTCGAAAGTGCGGTTCAAACCTTTTCGGATCATGCTCTAAGGAGCGCCGTTCGCACGGCTGTGGTAAGGAACGAATATGCCTTGGAGCAATCAAAGCGGAGGAGGCGGGCCGTGGCGCCCGCAAGGTCAAGGACCTTGGGGCCAGGGGCCGTCCGGCGGCAATGGGGGGCGCCAGCCTCCTGATTTCGAAGAGATCGTGCGCCGCTTTCAAGCCCGGTTTGGAAACTGGTTCGGTGGCGGGGGAGGCTTCAGCGGCAAGGCCATCTTGTTCTTCGTCCTCCTCGCCGTGCTGGCATGGCTCGCCACCGGGCTCTACACCGTTCAGCCCAAGGAAGTGGGCCTCAATCTCGTCTTCGGGCGCTATGTCGGCACGGTGGGGCCTGGGCTCAATGTCAATTGGCCCTATCCGATCGGCAATTACATCAAGGTACAGGTTCTTGGCACGAACACTATGGAAATCGGCGTCCCGGGATCGAGTGTCGCCGCCCGTACCCCGCGGCCGAGCGACGAAGGGCTGATGCTTACGGGGGATGACAATATCGTCGATATCGACTTCAGCGTGCAATGGCAGGTCGACCCAGCGCGGCCGGAGGACTACGCCTTCAATATTGAGGATCCTGAAGGTACCATCCGAGCGGTTGCCGAAAGCGTCATGCGCCAAGTGATCGGTAAGCGAAATATCCAAGCCATCCTCACCACCGATAGGGAGCCGATCCAGCAGGAGGTGAAGAATTCGATGCAGGAGATCCTGGACAGCTACAAGGCAGGCGTCCAGATCCAGATCGTTAATCTTCTCAAGGACGCGCCACCGCCCGAGGTGACTGCAGCATTCCAAGATGTTCAGGCCGCGAGCATCGACGCCGAAACACTACAGAATCAGGCACGTACATACGAGAGCAAGGTCGTTCCCGAAGCGAAGGGTCAGTCAAGCCAGATCACCCAAGCCGCCGAGGCCTATCGAGCGAGGACTGTTGCGGAGGCCAAGGGCGCGGCCTCGCGGTTTAACCAAGTCTATGCGGAATTCAAGAATGCGCCTGATGTGACGCGCGAGCGCATGTATCTCGAGACGATGGAACGCGTCCTCGGCGGGACGGACAAGATCATCCTTGACCAGGGAACGGGGCAGGGCGGGGCGCCCGTATTACCCTATCTACCGCTTGGCGAATTGCAGCGCCGCTCGGGCCAAGGAGCGGCGAAATGACCAGCACCTCGCGAATAGGCACGCTCATCGCGCTCGTCATCGTTCTGATCCTCGCCGCGAACACCTTGTTCACGGTGCAGCAGACCCAATACGCACTCGTGTTGAGCTTCGGCAAGGTGGTCCGAGCCATTTCGGAGCCGGGCCTTTATTTCAAATGGCCGCTAGTCGAGACGGTGATCCCTCTCGACAAGCGAATCCTTGATCTCGATGTTGCGCCGCAAACGGTCCTTGAGGCTGGTCAAAAACAGTTGGTGGTCGATTCCTTCGCCCGCTATCGGATCAGTAATCCTTTGCGGTTCTATCAAGCGGTCGGCTCGAGAGCGGGTGCCACTCAACAGCTCCAAGCAATTGTCAATGCCGCCGTCCGTGGAGTGATCGCGGATTCAAAAATCGAGGATATCGTTAGGAACCAGAGAGGCCAGCTTCAGGGGCAAATGCTAAGCCTCGTTAATGAGCAGGTCATGTCGCGTGGCATCAACATCATCGATCTACGGCTACGCCAAGTGGTGCTGCCGCCCAAAAACACCGAGGCGGTTTTCAATCGCATGAATAGCGCGAGGCAGCGTGAGGCTCAGGAGAAAAGATCCGAAGGAACACAGTTGGCCACCGCGATCAGGGCCAACGCGGATCTTAGCGTACAAACCATTCTCGGTGAGGCGAACCAGAAGTCGGAAGAAATCAGAGGCGCCGCGGACGCGGAAAAGAACAAGATCTTTGCTGATGCTTTCGGGCGCGATCCGGGATTTTTTGCTTTCTATCGTTCGATGCAGGCCTATGAGAATGGCTTCAAACCCGATTCGACTCGGATGGTGATGGCGCCGGGCTCGAGCTTCTTTCGGTATTTCAATGATCCGTCCGGCCGTGGATCAGCACCGCCGCCGGCGGTTTCCCTTGCAGCGCCTACGCCGCCCACGAATAATTGATTCATCGCCGGGATGGGGCGGGCGGCGAAATGAGAGATTTTCTTGCCGCGCTTGGCCTGGTCTTTGCAATAGAAGGGCTGCTATTCGCGGCTTTTCCCCGGGGGGTGGCGCGGGCAATGCGTGAGGTTGCCGAGCATGGGGAGCGACGATTGCGCGGCGCGGGCATTATCGCCGCCATTTGCGGTGTGGCTCTTGTTTGGCTCGCCCGGCGCGCCGGCTTTTGGTAAAGAGAAGCGCCATTGGCAGGGGGCTCAACGGCGCCTATCTGAAATTGTGGCGTTTCGCCCTCGAGGAATAAAACGATGATGAACATGTTTCTCCCGCGTCACGAACGCCACGATGCATCGATTCCGACGACTGATGGTCATCCGTCCGCCACATCGATCAGTCAGCGCCGGAGCGCTGGTGGTGCTGCGCTGAGTTCCCTCGGCCTCGCCCTGGCGCTCACCCTCACAGCGGCCGCACCCACTCCGGTGCATGCGGCCCGTGGGCCTGGCGAGATCGCCGATGTCGCCGATCAGGTGGTCGACGCGGTCGTGAACATCTCGGCGACCACGACCGAACAGGTGCGCAACTTCAGAACGCCTGGCGACTCTCAAAATACGCCGTTCGACGATCTCTTCGACGATTTCTTCAATCGCAAGCGGCAAGGGCAGGGCGATGCTCCCCAGCCACCGCGCATGCGCAAATCGAATTCCCTGGGTTCGGGCTTCGTTGTCGATCCTTCAGGCGTGGTGATCACCAACAACCACGTGGTGGGCGAGGCGACGGACATCGAGGTGATTTTCACCGACGGCTCGAAGCTCAAGGCCGAGGTGGTCGGCAAGGACGCCAAGATCGACCTTGCCGTGCTGCGGGTGAAGCCCGACAAGCCTTTGAAGGCGGTGAAGTTCGGCGATTCCGAAAAGATGCGGATCGGCCAATGGGTCATGGCCGTCGGCAATCCGTTCGGTCTCGGCGGCTCGGTAACTGCCGGGATCATTTCGGCACGTCACCGCAACATCGATTCGGGGAGCTATGACGACTACCTGCAGACCGATGCGGCGATCAATCGCGGCAATTCGGGCGGCCCACTTTTCAACCTCGAGGGAGAGGTGATCGGCATCAACACCGCCATCTTGTCGCCGACAGGCGGCTCGATCGGCATCGGCTTCGCGATCCCCTCCAATCTCGCGCGTCCTGTCCTCGATCAGCTCACGCAATTCGGCGAGGTTCGCCGGGGTTGGCTCGGGGTCCAGATCCAGAATGTGGATGAGTCGATCGCCGAGACGCTGGGTCTCGGCAAAGCGAGAGGCGCGCTCGTCGCCGGCGTCGATGATCGCGGTCCCGCGAAGCCCGCTGGGATCAAGAAGGGCGATGTCATCGTCAAATTCAACGGCGACGAGGTGAAGGAATCGCGCGACCTGCCACGCATGGTGGCAGCAACGCCGGTCGGCAAAGCGGTCGAGGTTGTCGTGATCCGGGACGGCAAGGAGACGCCGGTCAACGTCACTCTCGGCAGGCTGCAGGACGAGAAGGTCGCGGCCCTGACTCCGCCGCAAAACGACACGACGGCCCTGAAGAAGGCGCTCGGTCTCGATCTGTCGCCGCTTACCGATGATCTGCGCCGGCGCTACAGCATCAAGGATGGCGTCAAAGGCGCGGTGATCACGGGGGTCGATCCGAATTCAACCGCCGCCGACAAGCGCTTGCAGCCAGGCGATGTCATCGTCGAGATTGGCCAGCAACCTGTCTCGTCACCTTCGGATGTCGCGAAGCTTCTCGATAATCTCAAAAAGGACGGCAAGAAATCAGCGCTTCTCTATGTCGCGAACGCGCAAGGCGACATGCGCTACGTGGCGCTCTCGATGGAGTAGGCCGTCCTGCGCGCACTCGGTGCGCGCACCACGCCTTCGGTTCCCGGAACGAGGGCTTCGCGATCCTCATAAAGGCATCGATGACCGGGCCAAGCCCGGTCGTGACGGCACCGGTCACCGCGAAGGAGCCCTCGTCCTGCGCGCACTCGGTGCGCGTATCCACGCCTTCTGTTCCAGGAAAGAGGGACTTCGCGACCCCTCATAAGGCATGGTTGACCGGCCAAGAGCCCGGTCATGATGGCGCACCCGGATTGAATGGATTCGCATAAGATATATTATGGAACTTATAAGAACGTCGCTTAAGTGATTGAAAAACATAAATTCCAAGGCTCGGCCCCGGCGATGCTGGCGCCTTTTCAAACCGTGAACTGCATTCCATCGAAGGCCGGCACGACATGCCGCGGTAGCCTTTTCAGGAGCGTTTCGTAGTCAAGATCGGTGTGCATGTTGGTGAGCACCGCGCGCCTTGGCTTGAAGCGCGCGATCGCGGCGAGTGTCTCGTCCAGGCTGAAATGAGAAGGATGCGGCCGGTAGCGGAGCGCATCGATTAAAAGCATATCGAGGCGCTCGAACATGGGCTCGCTGGTGCTCGAAATGGCGTTGAGATCGGGCGCATAGGCAAAGTCGCCGATGCGCAGACCCAACGCTTCGATGTCGCCATGCGGCAAGCGGTAAGGCCGTATCGTGATCTGATGACCCGCGCGGCCGCAGATGGTCGTCGGGGCGTCACGTGCCAGATGCCGCTCATTGAGCAAGGGTGGATAATGGCTTCCTGGCGGTGTTTCGAACACATATCCGAAACGTCGTTTCAGCGCGACCGCCGTCGTCTCGTCCATCCAGGCGTCAAGACGCGCGCGCTCGGCGATGACCAGCGGACGCAGATCATCGACACCGTGGGTGTGGTCCGCATGCGCATGGGTGAAGACGATGGCGTCGAGCCGACGGACCTTGGCATCAAGAAGTTGCTCGCGCAGATCCGGGGAGGTGTCGACGAGGACTGTCGTCGCGTCCCCGACATCGCCGCTCTCCAGAAGCAATGAGCAGCGCCGGCGGCGGTTCTTCGGATTGCTCGGGTCGCAAGCGCCCCAATCCCCGCCGACACGCGGCACCCCGCCCGAGGAACCGCAGCCGAGAATAGTGACGCGCAACGACACCGAACTCGCCTTGCTTACTTGGCCGGCGTCGAAACGGGCGTGGCGAGGGTTGGCGCTCCTACCGTAACCTGATCAAAAAGGCGGTGGAAATTCGCCGTCGTGAGCTCGCAGAGTGCATCAAACGTCATCCCACAGGTCGAGGCAAGGACCCTCGCCGTCTCAACCACGAAAGCCGGCTCATTGCGCTTGCCGCGATAAGGCTCGGGCGAAAGATAGGGCGCATCCGTTTCGACAAGGAGCCGCTCCAACGGCACGATCCTCGCGATGCGGCGCAGCTCTTCCGATTTCTTGAAGGTCAAGACGCCAGAGAACGAGACGAAGAAGCCGAGATCGATGCCGGTGCGCGCGAGTTTTTCGGTCGAGGTGAAGCAGTGCAGCACTGCCTTGAAGGTGCCCTCCCCCATCTCATCGTTCAGGATGCGGATCATGTCGTCATCGGCATCGCGCGCATGAATGATGAGCGGCAGCTCGGTCTCGCGCGCAGCGGCAATATTTGAGCGAAACACACGTTCCTGCACATCGCGCGGCGAGCGGTCATAATGATAATCGAGCCCCGCTTCGCCGATGCCGACGCATCGAGGGTGGCCGGAGATCGCGACGATCTCGGATGTCGTCACACTGGCTTCTTCGGCGGCGTGATGCGGGTGGGTGCCGACCGTGAAAAAGACGTCGTTGTGGCGAGCGGCGATCGCCTGGAGCGCCGCGTTGCGCCGAACGCGCGTGGAGATCGTCAAGAAGCGACCGACCCCAGCCGCGCGCGCCCGCGCGAGGACGCCGGCTTCATCGGCCGCAAGATCGGGAAAATCGAGGTGGCAATGGCTGTCGACGAGCATCAGGACGCCGCGGAGTTCATCTCTGGATCGATGAAACGAGGAAAGACCGGGGACGGGGCGGGAAGCTTGCTGCCGGCTTCAACCCTCCCCGATGGTCCGACATCCTTGAGCATGCGTCGACCTTCATCGATGCCGAGAAAATCGAGGAGCTTGGCCGCGCTCGCCGGGATGAAAGGCTGAGTGACGATGCCCACCGCCCGCAACGTCTCGAGCGTCACATAAAGGATCGTGGAGAAGCGCTCGGGCGCCGAGTTTCGTTTCACCCACGGTTCTTCGCTTGCGAAATAGCGATTCGCGGCCCCAACCACGCTCCAGATGTCGGCAAGGGCGACATGAAGCGCGAGCTGATCCATCGCCCCACGCGCACGCTCGGGCAAGGCATCGGCCAGCGCCAACAATGTCTCATCTTCCTTTGACAGCGGCCCCGGCGTCGGCACGAGACCATCGCAATTCCTGGCAATCATCGACAATGAGCGCTGGGCGAGATTGCCGAGATCATTGGCGAGATCGGCGTTGATGCGATTGACGATCGCCTCATGGCTGTAGCTGCCATCCTGGCCGAAAGCGACCTCGCGCAAAAAAAAGTAGCGGAGCTGGTCGACGCCATAAGTATCGGCGAGCGCGAAAGGATCGATCACATTGCCGATCGATTTCGACATCTTCTCGCCCCGGTTGAACAAGAAGCCGTGCCCGAAGATGCGCTTTGGCGGGGCAACCCCTGCCGACATGAGGAAGGCCGGCCAATAGACCGCGTGAAAGCGCACGATGTCCTTGCCGATGATGTGATAGTCGGCGGGCCAATAGCGCCATTGGGCCGCGTTCTCGTCGGGAAAACCGAGCGCTGTGATGTAGTTCGTAAGGGCATCGACCCAGACATACATAACGTGGGCCGGAGCGTCGGGCACAGGCACGCCCCAGCTCAGCGTCGAGCGCGAGATCGACAAATCCTGCAAGCCGCCCTTCACGAAACTCACCACCTCGTTGCGGCGCGTCTCGGGGCCAATGAAGCCCGAATTCTCCGCATAAAATTTGAGGAGGCGATCCTGATAAGCCGAAAGACGGAAAAAATAGGTCTGTTCCTCGGTCCATTCGACCGGCGTGCCCTGCGGTCCCAATCGCTCGCCGTTCTCACCGAGCTTGGTTTCGCTTTCGTCGTAAAAGGCTTCGTCGCGCACCGAATACCAGCCGGCATAAGTGCCGAGATAAATATCTCCCGCGGCCTGCATGCGACGCCACAGCGCCTGGGACGCATCGTAATGGGGGGGCTCCGTCGTGCGGATGAAGCGATCGCGCGAAACCGCAAGCTTGTCGCACATGGCCACGAAGATCGGCGTGTTGCGGTCGGAGAGCTCGCGCGGCGTGAGTCCCTCCTTCGCCGCGGTCTGCGTCATCTTGAGCCCGTGCTCGTCGACGCCAGTCAGGAAGAACACGTCGAAGCCGTCGACGCGCTTGAAGCGCGCGATGGCGTCGGTCGCGACCGCCTCATAGGCATGGCCGATGTGAGGGGCGCCGTTCGGATAGGAGATCGCGGTCGTTATGTAGAATTTCGGCTGGGTCATCCGTCTTGCACGCTCTGGTGGTCCGGCCCCGACAAATGGTTCCCCATTTGTCGGCAAAGGCCTGACTACACCTCTGCAACTCCAAAAAATTGCGGATTGATTGTGCCGACGGATGGAGCATCGGTCAGAATCGATCCACTAGCTTACGCCCTCGCGCTCGTCCTTACGGCGAAAGCTCCGCGACGTCCTTGAGAGACGTGATGAGGAGAGCGCGTTTGTCAAGATTATACTCGTCGGCCTCACGCTTTCGGGTCTCGATCTCCGCCCAGAGGCGCGCGGCCGCCTCGGCGCGCGGATCAAGATCGGCGGCTTGACGGCGGGCGCGTTCCTGCAACCAAACGAAGATCGTGTCGAACACAACGTCGTAAGACACTTCCGCGCCCCGCGTCCCCAGGCGGTTCGCAAGCTTTAGCGCCGCCGGGCTTCTCGATTTCGACGGCGCCTCGAGCACTTCCCGCGTCATGCGGGCGAATTCGACCGCGCGATGCTCAAGGAAGAGCAAGGTCCGTGTGACGGAGCCTTCGGCGAGAAGCGCCGCCTCGACGATAGTTTTTTCGGAGGCCTCGTTCGCCGGCAGGCTTTTGACGATCTCGATGATCTCCTCGGAGGGCAAAGGATCGAGCCGCAAACGCCGGCAGCGCGAGAGGATCGTCGCGGGAAGACGAGCCGGCATATGAGCCACCAGGAGCGCGAGCGCATGGCCGGGCGGCTCCTCGATGATCTTCAGCAGGGCATTGGCCGCGTTGCGGTTCAACTCGTCGGCGGCGTCGACGATCAGCACCTTCCATCCCCCCTCCCCGCTCGTGGATTGCAGGAAGGCAGTGGCACGGCGCGCATCATCGACGATGATCTCCGTGCGTAGCTTGCCGGTCGAGCCGAGCGTTCGCTCCAAAAGAAAGAGGTCGGGATGAGCACCGGCGGCAATCCGGCGCGCGACCGGATCATGTGCGGGAATCCGAAGCGAGGAGGCATGCGCGGCGCGCGCAAAAGGATCAGGCCCCGCAAGGACGAAACGCGCTATGCGATAGGCAAATGTCGCCTTGCCCACCCCTTGCGGACCGCTGATCAGCCAGGCATGCGCAAAACGGCGTGCGCGAAGCGCCTCGAGCACCTCGAGCTCCGCCCTTCCATGACCGACGAGCCGTTCAACTTGGCGCGGAGCGGGGATGGTGTCAGCGTTGTCTTTTGGGTCGGCCATCGGTGTTCTTTGCGGGCCGCGGCGCGGACCGTCCTGCTTCAGGAGAGACGCGGTCCATCACCAGAGCAAAGATGCGCTTCGCTACCTCCTCGACAGGAGCTTGCGCGCTCACGACGACGCAGCGCGCCGGCGCGAGCGCGGCGATGTCGAGAAACGCCTGCCGCAATGCGTCGTGATGCGCAAGCGCCTCCTCCTCGAACTTGTCCGCCGCCTCGCCGACTGTCTCCCGGCGCGCGCCGAGCCTTTCAAGCGTGAGCTCGGCGGGAAGATCGAGGATGATCGTAAGGTCGGGAGCCGTGTCACCGACCACCGCTGCTTCCGCTGCTACGAGAAGATCATCATCCATTTTCCCGAGCACGCCTTGATAGGCGCGCGTCGAATCCGCGAAGCGGTCGCAAATGACGATGGCGCCGCGCGCAAGCGAGGGGCGGATGGTGACGCGCAAATGATCGGCGCGCGCTGCGTTGAAGAGAACCGTCTCGGCGAGCGCACCGAGGCGCGCCGCCTTGCCCGAGAGCAAGAGCGCACGGATGGCTTCGGCGCGGGGCGAGCCTCCGGGTTCGCGCGTCTCGACCACGTCGTGACCCGCGCGTCGCAACGAATGAGCGAGAAGCCGAGCCTGCGTCGATTTCCCCGAGCCGTCGCTGCCTTCGAAAGTGATGAACATGCCGCGTCGGCCCGGCATCTTCCGATCACCGCTTCAATAGGCGGCGCACCGCGTTGCCGCCGGCTTCCACCAGCGCATCCTCCGCCTGCCGCTTGAGACCGCCCTTGCCGACCGATTCAGCGGCGAAAAGCGGCACTTCCAGAATGGGGGCGTCTCCCTCCGAAACGCGTAAGATGCCGACCCGGGTACCGGCGGTGACCGGCGGCATCAAGGGACCGTCGTAGATGAGCTTTGCGCTCAACCTTTCGCGCGCGCCACGTTGCGTCACCACGCGGACCGGCCCTTCGGCACGCAAATCGACCGTGGATTTCTCGCCCCCATAGACGCTCGCGCTGGCAACGATCGCGCCTTCGGGAAAGAGGTCTTGTCCCTCGAAGGAACGGAAGCCGTATTCGAGGAGCTTGCGGCCCTCATTGGCGCGATCCTTCGCGGTCGGCGCGCCGTTGATGACCACGATGAGCCGCTCGCCGTTCTGCACGGCTGACCCTACGAGACCATAGCCCGATTCCTCGAGATTGCCGGTCTTGAGCCCGTCGGCCCCGATATCCATGGTGAGGAGCGGATTGCGATTGAGCTGACGGATCTTATTCCAGGTGAACTCCTTCTGGCCGAAGAATTTGTAGAGATCCGGATAGGTGCGGATGATGTGACGCGCAAGAAGGGCAAGCTCGAGCGCGGTCGTGCGTTGTTCCGCATCATCAGCCCCGCTCGCATTCTTGAAGACGGAGGCGTTGAGCCCAAGCTCGTGAGCGCGTTTCGTCATCAACTCGGCGAAGGCCTGCTCCGTGCCGGCGACGCCTTCGGCAATCGCAATCGCGGCATCGTTGCCCGAGAGCACCACGAGACCCGAGATCAGATCGGCAATTCGGATATGACTGTGGATTGCAGCGAACATGGTAGAGCCGCCCGACGGCGCACCGCCCTTGCGCCAGGCATTTTCCGAAATGACGAATTCCTGATCGAGTGAAAATCTCCCCTCTTTGATCTCATGAAACAAAACCTCCGCGGTCATAAGCTTGGCGAGACTAGCGGGCAGCATCAGGGTGCGTGCATTCTTCTCGTAGAGAATGGTGCCGCTCTCGGCATCCATGAGCACCGCTTGCTGTGCCGTTGTCTGGACCGTCTCTGCGGCGCGCACTGCGCTTCCCATGCAAACCGCGACGGCAAGAATGATCAAGCCCGGAGGGATGACCGAACGCAACCAGCCCCTGACGAAGCCGCCCATGCGTTACGCAAGAGCATGATGCGGAAAAGTGGGAGCCACTCTTCCGGAAAAATCACGTTCTACCAACGAGCTAGAGCCCGTGGGCGTCTTCGTTTTACAAAGAACTTGCCCTAATACCTTGAATAATGGCCGCGTTTCTCGCATCAGCTTGCAAGTGAGGACGATGAGACCGAGGTGACGGGCCGATTCCATCTCAGCTCATCACACACGGCTACGGCGCACGCAGGCGCACGAAAGTTTGAGGCTTCAGACCAGCGAAAGGATTCCCAGGCGTGAAGCCCTGCGCATCACCTAGGCGCTCGGGCGCGAAGAACAAGGTCGCGAGCTGCTTGGGCCGCACGGGCGGGCGCGGTGCGATCACCTCGTCATCACCGTCATCCGGCGGAGCTTGGCGCGAAACGACTCCAGGCGCTGACCTCACCAATGTCGTGAGGCCGAGTTCATAAGGCCGTTCGGGCGGCAGCGGCGCGTACGCGATCGTGGTGCGTAAGGCTGCATCATTGCGCACGACCGTCGTCGTAGCCTCGGCCTCATCATCATTGACATCGCTCGACTGCGCCACAACCGCGTCAATCGTCTTGGCTTGTCCAGACGCGCCGGAAGAATCCGCATAGCTCGCCGTCGAGAAGAGATTGGGGCGCGCCGCGGGCACGCTATAGGCGACTGCGCTCGTCGACTGTGTGATCGGCGCCGCCGCGGCGCTCACGGCGGACGCGATTGCCGCAATCGGAGCGCCAGGTCCGGAGGCGCGCGTCTCGGGTAGATCGGCGCTCGCGAGCGCGACCGGCACCGAGCCCGGCCCGTCGAGCACTGCACCCGAACCATCGGTTCTCAACGTCGCGAGAAGCTTGCGATCATCCGAGCCGCCGAGGCTCGCCGGCCGCAAATAGTCGAGCCTGATCTGCGTCGTGCCGAGATGCTTGAAGTCGAGAACGTCGGCAACGCGTTCCGAGACATCCATGACACGATTGGAATGGTAAGGACCGCGATCATTGATGCGCACGATGATGGAACGGCCGTTCCTGATATTGGTCACGCGTGCGTAGCTCGGCAACGGCAGAGTCTTATGCGCCGCGCTGATCGAGTAGCGATCGAACACCTCGCCGTTCGCCGTGAGGCGGCCGTGAAATGCCGTGCCGTACCAAGAAGCGAGCCCAACTACCGAATAACGCTTTACGTCCTGCGGAATGTAAGTTTGCCCGGCGATGGTGTAGCTCTGCCCCACCAGCCTCTTGCCGCCGCCTTTCGGAATCTCTTCGCCTTCCGAGTAGAGACGCGGGCTCGCGCGCACGCCCAATTTCGGATCGATCCCACCATCGCCGACGCTCGTTTTCACGGCACAATTCGCAACGAGTAGAGAAACGCCCACCCCCAGGAAGAGGCGCCACGGCAAATCCGGCCAGACGACTGAGCGCGATCCGTTATTGCGCGAACTGGCCGGCGCGACGCGCCTCACTCTGCTCATGAGGTTGTTCATACGCAAAACGCGTCCGAGGGGGAAGAGCCAATCTCGACAGATTGCCGACGCGAAAGTGGCACTGTTTTCACCTCATTCGAGCAGATCGGCGTCTCTGCCCCTGGGAAGCCGTCGTGCAAAAGCCCGAAAATCCCACAGGTTGCTAGTTCAATATTGCGGCAAATGCGGTCAAATTGCGTTCGCGAATCATTTGCAAACTGACAATATCCGATGTTGAGGTTAACGCGGACTTCAGGGGCGACGGAGTGGGAGATCAGGCACTCCGTGCACGCAGTCCCTGTCAGCCGATTCACCTCCTTTCTGATTTGAGCACGGCGCCCGCGGGGTCCAATGATCGTGGGGACGCCAGGGCCCGTTCACGGGACATTTGAATCTGTGCTTCTGAGTGAGTAGTGAGAAGGGATGAATAGTGAAGGGTGAAGAGTGAAGGCTGATTCCCTCCTCACTCTTCCCTCTTCCCTACTCTTCTTCACTGCTCGCCAATCGAGGCCGATTGCATGGACGCGTTCAAACCGATCCTCGCCAAGGTCGCGACTGGGCAGCCGCTTTCGGCTTTCGAGGCGCAGAGCGCGTTCGATCTTCTCCTGTCCGGCGAGGTCACGCATGCGCAAGCCGGCGCTTTCCTGATGGGATTGCGCGTGCGCGGCGAGACGGTCGAAGAGATCACCGGAGCGGTCGAAGCCATGCGGGCCCGCATGGTCCGGATCGAGGCGCCTGAAGGCGCGATCGACGTGGTCGGCACGGGCGGCGATCAGGCAGGAACCTGGAATATCTCGACGCTCGCTTCCTTGATCGTGGCCGCCTGCGGCGTGACCGTCGCCAAGCATGGCAATCGCGCCGCCTCGTCGAAATCTGGCGCGGCCGATGTGCTCGGCGCGCTCGGGGTGAAGATCGGGCTCGACAAGGAAGGCCTCGAGCGCTGTCTGCGGGACGCCGGCATCGCGTTCATGTTCGCGCCGACCCATCATGCCTCGATCCGCCATGTCATGCCCGTGCGTACCGAGATGGGCACGCGTACTCTCTTCAATCTTCTGGGCCCGATGTCGAACCCCGCGGGCGTCAAGCGCCAGCTGGTCGGTGTGTTCGCGAAAAGCTGGGCATTGCCCGTCGCCGAGACACTCAAGGTGCTCGGCTCCGAGCGCGTCTGGGTGGTGTGTGGCTCGGACGGCATCGACGAGATCACGACCACGGGGCCGACGCATGTCGCCGCCATCGAGAATGGCGCCATCCGCGAATTCGAGATCACGCCCGAGGAGGCGGGGCTTTCGCTTGCTGAGCCAGAGGCCCTCAAGGGCGCTGAAGCCATGGTCAATGCGGGCGCGCTGATGCGTGTGCTCGCGGGCGAAAAGACGGCCTATCGCGACATCGGCGTGCTCAACGCCGCCGCGGCGCTCTGTATCGCCGGGAAGGCCAAGAACCTTGCCGAAGGCGCAAAGCTCGCGGCGAATGTTCTGGACGATGGCTCAGTGCTTCAGACGCTGCGCAAGCTCATCGCTGCATCGAACGCCGCTCCGTGACCGATATTTTGCGCCGCATCGAAGCCTATAAGCGCGAGGAGATCGCCGCCGCGAAGGCGCGTCTCCCGATCGGGGCCCTCGAAAGGGTGGCAGATGCGGCACCCCCGGTCCGCGATTTCCTCGCTGCCCTACGCGAAAAAATCATCGCCGGTGCCCCGGCACTCATCGCCGAGATCAAGAAGGCGAGCCCTTCGAAAGGATTGATCCGCGCGGATTTCGATCCTGCGGCGCTCGCGCGCGCTTATGCCAAAGGGGGCGCCGCTTGCTTATCAGTGCTGACCGATGCCCCCTCTTTTCAAGGAGCGCCGGAATTCCTGATGCAAGCGCGCGAAGCCTGCGAGCTTCCGGTGTTGCGCAAGGACTTCATCTTCGATCCGTATCAGGTGGCGGAAGCCCGTGCCTGGGGCGCGGACTGCATCCTCATCATCATGGCCGCGATCGATGATCATCTGGCGCGCGCCCTCTGCGACGATGCGGCAGAATACGATATGGCGGCGTTGATCGAGGTGCATGACGAGAAGGAGCTCGAGCGCGCGCTCGCCCTCCCCTCGCCGCTCATCGGCATCAACAATCGGGATCTGCGCTCGTTCAAGACTTCGATCGAAGTGACCGAGCGGCTTGCCGCGCTCGTGCCGCCTGATCGCGTGCTCGTAAGCGAAAGCGGTATTTCGAGCTCCGCCGACATCGGCCGCCTCGAGCGGCATCGCGTGCGAGCCTTCCTGGTCGGGGAAAGCCTGATGCGCCAAGACGATGTGGCAGGGGCAACGCGGGCGCTCCTGTCGCCGGCTCAGCTGAAGACGAGCGCCGCATGACCGGCCTTACCCACATTGCGAAAGACGGCTCAGCCCGAATGGTTGACGTTTCGGCGAAGCCCTTGACCGAGCGAATGGCCCTGGCCGAGGGACGAGTTCGCATGCGGCCGGAAACGCTCGCGCTGATCCGTGCTGGAGACGCCAAGAAAGGTGACGTGCTCGGCGTCGCCCGGATCGCCGGCATCATGGCGGCGAAACGAACCCATGAGCTCATTCCGCTCTGCCATCCCCTCGCGATCACGGGCGTGGCCCTCGATCTCGAGATCGACGACACAAATTCGAGCATCCATGTGACCGCGAGCGTCAAGACGAGCGGGCAAACGGGTGTGGAGATGGAAGCCTTGACCGCGGTCTCCGTCGCCTGCCTCACCATTTACGACATGGTGAAGGCGGTCGATCGCGGGATGACGATCGACGCCGTGCGCCTTTTGGAGAAGCGCGGCGGAGCCTCGGGTGAATGGCGCGGCGCGCCGTCGGCGCCCCTGGCGAAGAAAGTAGATCGGCGCAACCCTTAGAGCCTGCCGGGTGCATGCTGAAAAGTCGGCAAGCTCTAAGTAGTGAGTGCATGAGCTTTCGGAAATAGGCCTTCCCAACTTTCCCAGTCGATCCTCAAATTCGCCCGATCAGCTTCCTTTGTTGACGAGCGAGGCTCCGGCCTTCGCTCCCACCTCATCTTGCGAACCGGTGCCGCCTGAGCAGCCGATCGCACCGATGATCGTGCCATTCTCCACGAGAGGAATGCCGCCACGCGAGCCGATCACCCCGTCGAGCGTGGTGAGATAGTTGAGGCCGCTCTGAATGCCAGATTCGATGGCCTTCGTCTCACGGCGGAAGGTGACGGCCGTGCGGGCCTTGTGCTCTGAAATGGCGATCGAGGCGAGCTGTGCGCCGTCCATCCGCTCGAAAGCAACGAGATTTCCGCCGGAATCGACAATGGCGATATTCAGCTTCCAACCGTGCTTTTTGGCCTCATCGGCCGCAGCGTTGATCACGGCTCTCGCGCGATCAGCCCCGATCGGCGTTCCGTACGGAATGTCGAACGGCATCTTGTCGGGAACAACATCGAGGGGATTGGGCTGGGTTTGCGCGCGAGCGACGCCGGCGCTCATGATCAAGATTAAACCAGTAGCCAAGGCTAAGTTGCGCATGCTCTCTCTCTAGCTGGGACGAAGTGGCACGCTAGCTTGCAACAGCATTGAACTTGCGCCTAGCGGCACGCGGCGCTTGATAGGCAAGCTCGCGATGATGTGAAGAGGGTCGCCGCTGGATGAG
>JAFAQA010000046.1 GCA_019246665.1 Hyphomicrobiales bacterium | reverse complement strand
AGCTTCCGGGATTCATTGCCGCGCGACCAACATGCCTCGCGCGGCGAGGCCGCCGGAATTGGCTGAGGTTCGCTTTACTCGCCCGGATTGTGCAAAATACCTGGTACGAAAAACAGAAAAAACCGGCTCTCAGGGATGGCTTACATTTTACGGCTTTGATGGTGCTGCGAGAGAGGATTGAACTCTCGACCTCTCCCTTACCAAGGGAGTGCTCTACCACTGAGCTACCGCAGCATTCTCCGCCCAAGCAAGTGGGCTAGCGCAACGTTGGTCCCGACGCAACCGGCTGCGCGCGGCGTCGCCGGCCTCTTCCTTCGCAACGCCTATTGCTTCTTGCGAATGGCGCTGCCGGCTCTCAATGCAGCACCGCCCGCTTGAGGGCGTCGGTCAGGTCCGTGCGCTCCCATGAGAAGCTGCCATCCCGGCCCGGCTTGCGGCCGAAATGGCCATAAGCCGAAGTCTTGGCATAAATCGGCTTGTTGAGGCCGAGATGCTCGCGGATGCCGCGAGGCGTGAGGCGCATCACTTCGCGCAATGCCTTCTCCACCTTCTCTTCGTCGACCTTTCCGGTCCCGTGCAGATCGACATAGACGGCGAGCGGCTCGGCGACGCCGATCGCATAAGCGAGCTGGATGGTGCAACGATCCGCGAGCTTGGCCGCGACGACGTTCTTGGCAAGGTAGCGCGCCGCATAGGCCGCCGAACGGTCGACCTTCGTCGGGTCCTTGCCCGAGAATGCACCACCGCCATGGGGGGCGGCTCCTCCGTAAGTGTCGACGATGATTTTTCGCCCGGTGAGACCGCAATCACCGTCCGGGCCGCCAATCACAAATTTCCCGGTCGGGTTGACGTGCCAAATAGTCTCGGAGGTGATCCAATCCTCGGGCAAGGTCGCGCGCACGACAGGCTCCACGATCTTGCGCACGTCGCTCGACGACAAAGTCTCGTCGACATGCTGCGTCGAGACCACAACCTGGGTCACGCCGACCGGCTTGCCGTCCACATAGCGCACGGTGACCTGGCTTTTCGCATCCGGGCCGAGCTTCTCGCATTGGCCTTCGCCGGACTTGCGCGCCTGGGTGAGGTTTTCGAGAATCTTGTGGGAGTAATAGATGGGCGCCGGCATGAGTTCGGGCGTCTCACGGCACGCATAGCCGAACATGATCCCCTGATCGCCCGCGCCTTCATCCTTGTTGCCGGCGGCGTCGACGCCTTGGGCGATGTCGGCCGATTGCGCGTGAAGCAGTACTTCGATCCTGACCTTTTTCCAGTGAAAGCCTTCCTGCTCGTAACCAATCGACTTGATGGCCCGACGAGCCGCCGACTTCACCTTGCTCTTGAGCTTCTTGTCCGCGAGCGAGCCGCGCACCTCACCGGCGATGACGACCCGGTTCGTCGTCGCGAGCGTCTCGCAGGCAACGCGCACACTTGCCGGATCGATGCCCGCCTTCGTACCCTCGCGGAAGAACAGGTCTACCACCTCGTCGGAGATGCGGTCGCAGACCTTGTCGGGATGTCCTTCCGAGACCGACTCGCTGGTGAAAACAAAGTTCTTCCGCATCACGGTGGCACACTCCTCGACTGACAGGGGGATGATTGATGCTCGCTTCGCGCGCTCAAACACAGGCGCCGGACGGGCGTTCTTTAGTCAGGACGAGCAAAGAAGGTCAAGCATCGACGAACGAATTCGTCCTTTATTCCGAACGAATGCTGCGCGCCTCCGGCTCGCCTTCATCATCACCCGCGACGGCCCGCACCAACTCGACGATGCGCCGGCGAAGCTTGCGATCCTTGATGCGCGCGAACGCCTGATTGAGCTCGATCCCCTCGTTCGAAGACAGGAATTCGGCGACGAAATTGCTGTTGCCGGAGAATTCGCCCGTCGAATCCGATAAATTCGACTCGATTTGCGGCGCATCGCGAAAAAAGAACTCGACCGGCACCTCAAGCGCGTGAGAGGCGTGCTGCAAGCGGCTGGCGCCGATACGGTTCATCCCCTTTTCGTATTTTTGCACCTGTTGGAAAGTCACGCCGAGATGATCGCCGAGCTTCTCCTGGCTCATCCCCATCAACACCCGGCGCATCCGCAAACGGCTCCCCACATGCCGGTCGATCGAGTTCGGTGTCTTTTTGGCCATTCCCGCCTGCACCCCGCCTCTCCCCCAAATGCGCGACCTTATGGTTAACGTCTAGCCAACGGGCGGCGGCGATGCAACCTTAGGGTGGCCACAACCGAAGCCAAAAGGAGCGCAAAGAAGGGTGCGTCCCTGAGCTTGGCATAAGGGGGTGGAGAGATGGCGCGGGGCAACTCCGCATCGAGAACCGCCTCGACGCCGAGCGGCAAGGAGCCGACGACCCGCCCAAATGGATCGACGACGGCGGAAATGCCGGAATTCGCGGCGCGCACCAGCGGCAGGCCCTCCTCTATCGTGCGCAAGCGCGCCTGGGCCAGGTGCTGATATGGGCCGCTCGTGAGCCCGAACCAGGCATCGTTGGTGACATTGACCAAGAGGCCGACAGGCCGCCCATCTTGCGGCAGCACCTCCCCCGGAAAGATCGCCTCGTAACAGATCAGGGGAGCGGCGCCCGGAAGGCCAGGAATCTCAAGCGTGCGGCGCGCAACGCCAGCCGTGAACCCGCCGGGCACGCGTACGAATTGACGCAGGCGAACCCGGTCGAGCCATTCCTGAAACGGCAGATATTCGCCGAAGGGGACAAGATGCACCTTGTCGTCCCATGAGAGCACGGCGCCACCTTTGCCGATCACGTAAATCGAGTTGAAGAAACGCGCATTGAGCTCGCCCGGCAATGGTTCCTGCGCCCGGATGGCCCCCGTGATCAGCGTCGTCTTGTCCCCAAGCGCCTGGGCGATGCGCCCGAGCATCTCCGGGTCGCGCGTGAGGATGAAAGGAAAGGCTGATTCCGGCCAGAACAAATGCGTGATGTCGGCGATGCCGTTGCGTTCGGGAGACGTTGGCTTGTCGCTCAAGGCCAAATAACGCGAGACGATCTGCTCGCGGTTTGCGGGAATGAATTTCTGGTCGGGCGCAAGATTGGGCTGCATGATGCGCAGACGGACGCCCGCGACCGTGCCCGGCGGCCCGCCCGCGAGACGCCAAACGCCGAAGGCTGCGAGCCCGGCGAGGAGAAGAAGGGCGAGCGCGGGCGCGCTCCATCTTGCGCGTGACGTGGCCTCCGTCGCGAGGGTCGCGGGGGATGCAAAAATGACGAGAGCGAGGAAAGTGAGCCCATAGGCGCCGACGAGCGAGGCGGACTGAGCAAGGACGAGGTTCGAGCCGAGCGCCATTCCTGGCATGTTCCACGGAAAGCCCGTGAGCACATGTCCCCTCAGCCATTCCGCACCCGCGAGCGCGAAAGCGAAAGCAAGGATGCGCCTTGGACCGTCGCTCCAGAAAAGCCGTGCGATCGCGAAGGCCAGTCCGGAGAACAGGGCAAGCCCCGCTGGAAACACGAGAACGCCGAGCGGCAACGCCCAAGCGAACTCATCCCCGTTCACAAGGAAGGCGGCACCTAGCCACCACAACCCTGCGAGATGGTAGCCGAAGCCGAACCACCAACCAGCACCAGCCGCGGAGCGAAGCGTCGCGAGGCGTGGATGTTTCGCATCGACCGCGGAGCCGTCGATGAGCCAGACACCGATCGGCAAGGAAATCGCCAATGCCGGCCAGATATCGAGCGGCGGCATGGCAAGAGCGCCGACGGCGCCGGCCGCGAGGGCAACGAGGCGCCGCCTCCAGCCCCAAGCCAGCATGATGGGATCAGCGAACGACGCCGCCAACGGGGCTTGCGCGTAAGTCACCGACGGTTCGGCTCGCTCGAGGCGCCCACGCCGCGATCCGGCCGAGACGGCTCGGCCGATGGCGCGCTGCCGGCGCTGCCGCCGGCAGGCGTCTGTGCGGGTTCCAAAGACTGGTCCTTTTGTCGGCGAGAGCGCCGCTCATTCGAATGAAGGTGAATTCTCACGCGCTTCAATCGCCTCGGATCGGCCTCCATCACTTCGAACTCGATCCCGCCAGGACCTGCGATCAGCTCGCCGCGCAAGGGCACGCGTCCCGCCAATGTCACGATCAAGCCTCCAATCGTATCGACATCCTCGGCGGCATGGCCCCGGGATATATCCGCGCCGAGCATCGCCGACACCTCCGCAAGCTCGGCGCGCGCACTGGCGACGAGCGTGCGATCGTCGACCCGCGAAACCTGCGCGCCCTCCTCATCGTCATGCTCATCCTCGATTTCACCGACCACGATCTCGATGAGGTCCTCGATGGAGACCAGCCCGTCGGTTCCGCCATATTCGTCAATGACGAGCGCCATGTGGGTACGCGTTGCCTGCATGCGACGCAACAGGGCGACCGCGCGCATCGAGGCCGGCACATAGAGCACGGGCCGCAAAATACCGAGCGCCTCGAGCGGCGTCGTGAGATCGACGCTTCCGAGATTGCCAAGCGGCTCGCCCTCCTTCCCCTTCCTCACTACGGGCTCCTGAACCTTGGCCCCGAGATAATCGAGGAAATCGCGGATGTGCACCATGCCGCGCGGCTCATCGAGGGTTTCCCCATAGACGGGCAAACGGGAATGAGAGGCGCTGCGAAAGACGTTCAAGAGCTCGCCCAGCGTGACACTCACCGGGACGGCGACGATATCGGCGCGCGGCACCATGACATCCTCGACCCGGGCTTGTCGAAGCGCAAGCACGTTTCGGAGCATGGCACGTTCTTGGGAATAGGCGTCGGTCGCTGCCTCCCCGCTCGTTCCCGATTGGCCAGCGCCATCTTTCGAGGGCTTGCCGATTCTGAAAACGCGCTTCACCCGCCCAGCGAGACGGCGCACCGGCCCGCCATCACTTGTCGATGGGGCCGAAGCGCCAGGTCGAGGGTTGCTCTTCATGTCCATCCGTCGCTGCGCTGCGGCACGTCCTGCTACGCCGCTTTTGTCGCATAGGGATCCGCGACGCCGATGCTCGCCAGGATGCGGGTCTCGAGCGCCTCCATTCGCCGCGCCTCGTCCTCACTCGCATGATCATAGCCGAGGAGGTGGAGGATACCATGCACGACAAGGTGGGTCAGATGGTCCGCGAAGGCCTTGCCTTCCTCCACAGCCTCTCGCTCGATGGTCTCGAAGGCGAGCGCGACATCCCCGAGATACCGCGAAGCACGTAAGGCGGGGCCCGGGGACGCCGGGAAAGAAAGCACATTTGTCGGCGCATCCTTGCCGCGCCATTTCAGGTTCAAGGCCGCGATCTGCGCATCATCGAGCAAGACGATGCAAATTTCATCGCCCGGTCCAATCGCCCGCCCTGTTTTGGGCGACACACTGACCGCTTCGGCGGCGCGCATCATCACTCGAATGGCGTAATCAGGCTTCTTCCAAAGCGGGCTCTCAACCAGGACATCGACCTTAAGTTTCGACATGGCGGGCCATCAGCCCTTCTCGACCGCCTGCCTGCCGCGCGGCGATTTGCCCGCCTCCTCATAAGCCTGGACGATGCGCCGCACGAGGTCGTGGCGCACCACATCGCCATGATGAAACGCGATATGCCCGATGCCCTCGACATTCTTGAGGAGATCGATCGCCTCGATCAGCCCCGATTTCTGGCCGCCCGGGAGATCGATCTGGGTCGGGTCGCCAGTGACGACCATGCGCGACCCTTCGCCGAGACGGGTCAAGAACATTTTCATCTGAACCGAGGTCGCGTTTTGCGCCTCGTCGAGCAGGATGACGGCGTTCGTGAGCGTACGCCCACGCATGAAGGCGAGCGGCGCGATCTCGATCATTCCGGTCTGCAAGCCCCGTTCCACATGCCGGCTATCCATGAAATCGAATAGCGCGTCGTATACAGGGCGAAGATAGGGATCGACCTTCTCGCGCATGTCTCCCGGAAGAAAGCCCAGATTTTCACCCGCTTCCACCGCCGGTCGAGACAAGATCATGCGGCTCACCGCGCCTTGCTCGAGGAGTGACACGGCATGACCGACCGCAAGCCAGGTCTTGCCTGTTCCCGCGGGCCCCTCGGCGAAGGTCAACTCGCAGCGCTTGAGCAGCTGAAGATAGAGGTGCTGGTTGGCCGAACGAGCTTTGACGGGGCCACGCTTGCGCGTCGAGATCTGATCGAACGCTCCCTTCGAGGGCTCCGTTGCGGCAGGAAAGAGCGAGCCCTGAGCAATCGCTTCCGCGATCGCCCCATCGACATCACCAAGCGACAATCCTCGGCCATCCTTGATGCGGCTGTTGAGCATGTTCAAAACGCGGCGCGCTTGTTCGGCGGCGTCTGGAGTGCCTCTGATCTGCACCTGGTTCCCATTGGCCGTGGCGCGCACGCCCAGACGGCGCTCGATGTGAGCGAGGTTCTCATCGAATTGCCCCAAGACGAGGCTAGCTGTGCGGTTGTCGTCGAAAGCGACCTTGACGTCCGCCCCATCCCCAACACGCGCTTCGGCCGGAACGCGGCGGCGCGGTTTTTGTGAGAGAACATTATCCTGCATGCTCATGCGGCAGCCTTCCCCTCGACAAGCCGGCCCGCGAGGCTGTTCGGACCCGCGGCGGTGATCAGCACGGAAGCAAGATCGCCGATCACAGCGCCCCGGTGCTCGACATGAACCGGTTGCAAGTAAGGTGATTTGCCGGCGATCTGGCCTTGATGGCGACCAGGCTTATCGAAGAGCACATCGAGTTCGCGCCCGACGGTCGCGTGGTTGAAGGCTTGGCGCTGCTCCTCGAGCAGAGCCTGCAGATTTGCCAGGCGCTCCATCTTCACCTCGTCGGAAATTTGGTCCTTCGCCTGAGCGCTCGGTGTGCCCGGCCGCGCGCTGTACTTAAATGAAAACGAGCTCGCAAACTTGACCTCGCGGACGAGATCGAGGGTCCCCTCGAAATCCGCCTTCGTCTCACCGGGGAAACCGACAATGAAATCGGAGGAGAGGGCGATATCGGGGCGTGCCTCACGCACCTTCTCGACGATCCGAAGATAGGCCCTCGCATCATGGCGGCGGTTCATGGCTGCCAGCACGCGGTCCGAACCTGACTGCACCGGTAGGTGCAGATAAGGCATCAGCACGGAAAGATCACGATGCGCTTCGATCAGCTCGTCATCCATGTCGAGAGGATGGCTCGTCGTGTAGCGCAGGCGCTTGATGCCCGTCACTTTCGCAACCCGCGACAGAAGCCGCCCGAGCGACCATGTCCGCCCATCTGGCCCTTCACCGTGATAGGCATTGACGTTTTGCCCGATCAGCGTGATCTCGCGCACGCCCGACGCCGCCAGATTTTCGATCTCGGAGAGGACCGCCGAAACCGGGCGCGAGATTTCCGCGCCCCTCGTGTAGGGCACGACGCAAAAGGCGCAGAACTTGTCGCACCCCTCCTGCACGGTGACAAAGGCGGAAACACCGCGCGCCTGAATATCGGCGCGCGCCGGCAGCGGCAGTTGCGCGAATTTCTCCACCGGGGCCAGATCAAGCTCGATCGCCGGCGAGGAGGCGCACCCTTCAAGGAGTGCCGGCAGATGGTGATAGGCTTGCGGACCCACCACGATGTCGACGGCGGGCTGACGAGCGACGATCTCGGCCCCTTCGGCCTGCGCCACGCAACCGGCAACCACGATCTTTGTCTTGCGTCCCTGTGACGCGCGCTCCGATTTCAATTCGCGCACGCGGCCGAGCTCGGAGAAGATCTTCTCTGTCGCCCGCTCTCGGATATGGCAAGTGTTCAGGATGATGATGTCGGCCTTCGCCGGATCGCTCGTCTCCACATGGCCGCCGGATCGCAAGAGATCGCTCATGCGTGCGGAGTCATAGACGTTCATCTGACAGCCATATGACTTCACGAAAAAGCGCTTCGGCAATCACGACCTCCAAAACCATCAAGGCGAGCGAATCGGCCAAGTCCTGGCCCAAGCTGAACGCGGGACTCCCATTCATTTAATCGCTTTCCGGGCGAAGTGGAACGGGGCCTCGCAAAATCGATCTCTGGCGCCCACCGGCGGGGCACCAGCCCTGACAAGGCCCGCTTTGTGGCGTTCGGGCCTCGATTCTTGTCCCCGACGGCCGTTTCGATGCGGTTCCCGGAAAGCCGGTCAAAACTGGCTGAGGTTCGGACCCGACAATGGTCCTCATTCGTAGCAAGTGGACTGACACAACTCGTGAATTTGTGAATGGATTTTAGTCACTTATTAGGAACATCCGCCGAATCGAAAACCTAGGCAGGGACGGATTGGGCAGCCGACGAGTGCGGCCGTCCATTTGCGGTTTCTGCAGCCATTGACCGCACTTCATCGCCAAGTCGCTTCGCCAGGGCTTTGCGATCACCATGGGCCACCTCGAACGGTTCTCCGAAGCGGAGTGTGACATCGATCGGCCCGATCGCGAGGAGGCGCAAGAGGTGCGAGCCGAGCGACATATCTCCATACCAAGCGACCGACGGCCGATCTGCCCGACCGAGCGGAAGACCGTCGAGGCTGGAATAAACGATCGACAAGGGCTGCACCAGGATCGGGGCTCCGTTCGCGCCGCTCGCGCTCATGGCTTCGCGCACGGACGCCAAGAGCGCCGGCCGGAAAGGCAGCACGCGATTTCCGTCTCCGGTCGTGCCCTCACCGAAGAGGACGATCGTGTCACCTGCGACGAGCCTGTGGCCGATCGAGCGGGCGATATCGGCGGTCATCGTGCGCCGCGTCCGGTCCACGAAGATCGATCGTTGCAAGCGCGCAAGCGTGCCGATGATCGGCCAGCCGGCCACCTCCGATTTCGCGACGAACGATAAAGGCACGAGCCCGCCAAGCACCACGATGTCGAGCCAGGAGACATGGTTTGAGACGACGAGCACCGGGGCGGCTCGCGCGATCTGCCCCTTGACGATGACGCGCAGGCCGAAAACCTTGCCCACCCACCACAGGAACGCTCTCGGCAATGTGCCGGCGGCATTGCGCCAGAGGCGCAAGACCAACGCCTGCGCACCCATGCCGACCACCATGAACGGAAGGATGGCCACAAGGCACAGGGCCGAGCGCGCCACGAACCGCAACCGGCTGGCGCCGCCCCCGGCGCGCTCGCTTGGCCAGGCGAGCGGCCTGCGTGGCACCTCCTGGGAAAGATTGGCCTGCTTGAGCAGCAGCTCCCGCAGATCCGGCGCAAGCCGTTCGCGCCGGCGCACGGCAAGCGATCGTCCTTCGTCGGTCATACGCATCGCTCCTGCACCAGCGCTCCAACGTCACGCTATCGCATCAAGGCGCCGCCGCGTCGAGCCTCGCATCATTCCCAAATTTCTTCGCTCTTTGAGCATGCCACCAACGGGTCAATCGAGAGCGCGACGCAAAATCAGGGCCGTCCCCCGCTCGCCCGAAGCGCGCGGATAATAGGCTTGCCGGCTAGCAACAGGCTTGAGGTCGAAATTTTCGTAAAACGCCAAGGCTGCCGAGTTTCCCTCATCAACCTCGAGAAAGAGCTCTCGCGCGGACCTCTCCCGCAACCGCTCCAGATGGTGGGAGAGGAGCGCTCGTGCCACCCCCTTTCGGCGTGCGGTCGGATCCACCACGATCGAGAGGATTTCGGCTTCGGTCGCGGCAATTCGCGAAAGAACGAACCCTTGCAAATTTCCGCGCTCGGAGAATGCCGCCCCTTCGCCCACGCTCGACGCGCTGGCGATCAGTTGCTCGAACTCATCCTCGCCCCAACCTCGATGGAATGCGTTGGCGTGCAGCCTTGCCAGACGCGGCGCATCGTCGGTCCTGAGATTACGCAGCACGATCGGTTTTTGTCGCCACGGCACCATGTGGTTATCGCGAAGCCATGCCTTGCTCCGCGAGCGGACGCGCTTCGGCGGGTTTGACGTAGACCGGGTCGGGTGGGGAGATTCTGGGATCCGCAACGGCAGCAAGCTTCGCCACGGAGACGATGTCCGGGGCAGCGTCGGGAAGGCTCGATTTCGGCGCGCCACCCGCTTGCGACAAGGTCGAGTAGAGCGCCGGAGACGCGCTCCCGACAAGATGCACCGGCCGCTCGCCGAGCCGCTCCGCGGCCTGCGCAAGCGTCAAGGCGACGGGCACGCCAAGCGCGCGTCCCTCGGCTGAGAACAACTGAAAAAAGAGATTGCCGTGCCGCGCATCGATCGCCGCCGCAATCGGCACGTCTTCCGTGCCGCCGACCAGCGGCGCCGCCAAGGCGGCGAGCGTCGTGACGCCGACCGCGGGTCGTTCGCTCGCCAGCGCAGCCGCGCGCGCCACTGCGATCCCGACGCGCAACCCCGTATAGCTCCCCGGGCCGACAACGACCCCGATGCGTCCGATTGCGCTCCAGCCACCCTCGAGTTTGGCGATGACGCGCTCCAGCATCGGCAGGAGGGCTTCGGCATGCCCCTTGCCGAGCATGGCGCTCTCACTCGCGATGACCTTGTCCCGTTGCGTGTCGAACAGACACACTGAGCAGGCTGTGAGCGCGGTATCGAGCGCAAGAACAATCAAATACAGGCTCTCCCGCTGCGATCGGCGCGGAGGAAAAGCCTCCGCTTTTCAGAGAATAGTGCAGAACTCCTCAAACGTGAAACGCGGCGAGCGTGGCATCACCCCTTCCGGATCGCCATATCCGAGATTGCAGATGAAATTAACTTTCACTTTGCCGTCTGGGAAAAACTCCTTGTTCACGCCTGCCGCATCGAAGCCGGACATCGGCCCCGTATCGAGACCGAGCGCACGCGCGGCAATGATGAAATAACCTCCTTGCAGGGTCGAATTGCGGAATGCCGTTTCCTGGATGTGCTCAGGCTTGCCGACGAACCAGCTTCGCGCATCGACATGGGGAAAAAGCTTGGGCAGCTTTTCGTAAAACTCGGTGTCGTAGCCCACGATCGCCGTCACCGGAGCCGCTGCGGTCTTGGCGCGATTTCCTTCCGACATAAAGGGGCTGAGCCTTTCCTTGGCCGCTCGCGATTCGAGGAAGAGGAAACGCGCCGGTGAGGTGTTGGCGCTCGTCGGGCCCATTTTCAGAACGTCGGCGAGCTGTCGCAACAAGGATTGCGGGACCGGCTTGTTCTGCCACTTGTTGTGGGTGCGCGCGTTGAGAAAAATCTGCTCGAGCGCCTCCTTGGCTATGGGCGTGTGCGGGGAAGGCTTGAAATTCGGATCAGCCATGGCTGAGCAGCTCCTGAGAGGAAGCAGAGGGGGGAAAACTTGGTGAAAATCGAGCGGCTGGCACGGAAACGCCAGCCGTCAACAAACGCGCTGGCCTATCGCATGCGGCGGTTCAGGCGGCTTCGACCTCGCGCACATCGGGCAGAAAATGGCGCAGCAAATTTTGGATGCCGTGCTTCAGCGTGGCCGTGGAGGAAGGACAGCCGGAGCACGAGCCTTTCATGTTGAGGTAAACCACGCCATCGCGAAATCCCTTGAAGGTGATGTCCCCGCCATCTCCGGCCACGGCGGGACGGACGCGGGTCTCGATCAATTCCTTGATCGTGGCGACAGTCTCGGCATCCTTGGGGTCGAAAAACTCAGGCGCGCCGCGATTTTCGCTTGCAGCAGCGTCGTTGAGCACGGGAGCGCCCGTCAGGAAATGCTCCATCACGGCACCGAGGATATCCGGCTTGAGATGGGGCCATTCGCGATCATCCTTGGTGACACTGATGAAATCGCTGCCGAGAAATACGCCTTTGACACCCTCAATCGCGAAGAGACGCTGCGCGAGGGGGGACGCGGCGGCCTCCTCGGGCGTCCTGAAATCCGCGACCCGGTCCCCGAGCACCTCGCGCCCCGGCAAAAATTTCAGCGTCGCGGGATTGGGCGTCGCTTCCGTCTGAATAAACATCGCAATTCTCCCTGTATCCGCCGGTTCAAGGCCGGCGGCCACAGGCCTTAGATGAGCTTGCGCCGGCCCCAAGTCAACGCGCGTGAGCGGTAAAGCCCGACACGACGAAATCGGGACCAGCGCGGTGGCCAAATGGCGTCAGCTCATCAGGCCTTCGGCCTTTAGCGCCTCGACGACCTTTGGACGCGATCCGACGCGCGACATGTACTGCTGGAGAGAGGGCCATTTGCCGAGATCAAAATTCACATGCTTGGCCCAGCCGAGGACGGTGAAGAGATAGCCGTCGGCGACGCTGAACTTGTCGCCCATGAGATGCGCTTTGCCGTCGAGCTGTTTTACGAGCCAGTCGAGCCGCTTGGCAAGGTTTACCTTCACCGCCTCCTTCCATTCGGCCGTCTGAGCCGGATTAAACATCGAGCCCATGGGCTTGTGAAGCTCGGAGGTGATGAAGTTCAGCCATTCCTGGAGCCTGTAGCGCTCCAAGGTGCCCGGCGCGGGAGCGATTCCCGCAGAAGGCTTCTGGTCGGCAATATACTGCACGATGGCAGGGCCTTCCGTCAGCTTCTCGCCGCTGTCGAGCACCAAGGCGGGTACATAGCCTTTATCATTTACGCTGTTGTAATCCTCCCCCGTCTCGACCGTTTTCTTTGCGAGATCGACCTTGTGAAGCGTGAAAGGGAGCCCTGCCTCGCGCAAGGCGATGTGCGGCGAAAGCGAGCAAGCGCCGGGCGTGTAGTACAATTTCATGAAAGATCTCCTGTGCAAGCGGCGGATGTTTGCCGAGCCTCCACGGCTCGCTCGTTGGACGCCGCGACCGCCGTGGCATCGCACATTGCTTTCCACTAGACAAGTACCAACCTTCTGGTAAGTTTTAGGAATGAAAAAATGTGACGAGCGCGGCCTTGGAAATGTTTTCGATCCCGCTTGCCCCGCCCGAGCGGTGCTCGAGGTCCTTGCTGAGAAATGGGCGCTTTTGCTCGTCCATATGCTCGCAAGCGGCCCGGCTCGCACGGCTCAATTGCGACGCCAAATCGGCGGCATTTCCGACAAGATGCTGATCCAGACTTTGCGACGATTAGAGCGCAACGGGTTCGTCGAAAGGCATGCTTTTCCCGAAGTGCCACCTCGCGTCGAATATTCGTTGACTTCCCTCGGCGCTTCCCTGAGCGAGCCGATCACGACGCTCGACAGTTGGGTCGAGCGGCATCTTCAGGACATCGCCGTGGCCCAGCGCCAATTCGACCGACGCACGCGATGAGGGGGCGCCCGCGCCTGGCGGCGATCCGGGCGCGTTCCGAGACCCTGGCCATGGCGCCCCAGCGTCTGCTAGCCCCCTAGCCCCATGAACAATGCGCTCTCGACATCGCTGGAACGGGCCTACACCCATTGTGCGCTGTTGGTGCAAGACAACGACAAGGATCGATTTCTCGCGAATTTGTTCGTTCCGGCCACAGAGCGACCCCACGTCTACGCCCTGCACGCCTTTTCCTTTGAGATTGCCCGAATCCGCGAGCTGGTGAGCGAGCCCATGCCGGGAGAAATTCGTCACCAATGGTGGCGCGACGCCCTGGAAGGCGAGGCGCGAGGCGGCGCGAGCGCCAACCCTGTCGCGGCTGCACTCATCGACACCGTCGATCGATTCGACCTGTCACGCGCCGCGCTGATTGCCCTTATCGATGCGCGCGGCTTCGATCTTTACGACAGTCCGATGCCCGATCTTTCCTCACTCGAAGGCTATGGGAAGAATACCTCATCGGTTCTCTTCCGACTTGCCGGAGAGATTCTCAGAGGTGCACCGACTGCGCGTTCGCCGGATCCACGCGTCGATGCCGCGGCCGAAAGCGCCGGCCTCGCTTACGCTTTCACTGGCCTGATCCGCGCCTTCGCCATGCATGCCTCGCGCGGACAAATCTACTTGCCGAGCGATCTGTTGCGCCGGCATGGCTCCTCGCCCGAAGAGGTGCTGGGTGGCAAGGCCACCCCTGCCCTTTTGGCGAGTTTTGCCGAGTGGCGACGGGAGGCGCGCCGACATCTCGCCGACGCCTTGCCCTTCGTGGCGATCTTGCCTGAACAGCTCAAGCCTGCTTTCGTCCCGCTCGCGCTCGTCGAGCCTTACCTCAAGCGAACTGAGAAAGGCGGGTTTGACCCGTTCAGAACGCCAATCGAGCTGCCCCAATGGCGTCGACAATGGGCCTTGTGGCGCGGTTTGCCAAGCTTGACCTCGACGTGATTGCGCTTCGCTCGAGTGGGCGCGCCGCTCAGAACAGCTCGTAGAGATCGGCGAAAAACCGAGCTTTCACCGCATTCCACCTCGATTCACCATATGCCGCGGCAAAGGTTCGCGCCTCGGCGCGCCCGAAAGTTTCCTCGAGCTCTTGTGCCATGAGCGCGAGATCGAGATAGCGATCGGCCTTGCCGCAATGGCCGCAATCGACAAAACCGATCGTGGCCTCGTGATCGACGATGATGTTGCTCAGCGTGGCGTCGCCATGGGTGACCACCAGCTCCTCGACGGGCCTGCGCTCACAAAGCCTGTCGAGCAATCCTTGAGGCGCAAGGTTGCGGTTGCGCTCATCGAAGTTCGCCGCGTCGATCTCGCCATCTCGGATCAGGCGACGGGCTCGCGCGAAGCGTGTCCGCAACGTCTCGTCAAAGGGGCAATCAGCAACCGCAAGCGCGTGCAGCTTGGCGAGACCTCGTCCAATGGCGGCGGCGAGAATGGCGGGCGGATGCTCGGCATGCGTCGCGACGACGCCCGGGACGGCATGACTCAAGAACGCGACGAAGTCGCTGCCTTCATGTACCCTCAAGATGGTCGGAACTCGCATATGATGGTCCGCGAGCCAGCGGGTACGCTCGATTTCGCGCCGCAATTCGGCTCTCACTCTTCCCTCTGCAACCTTGAGGTACCATGAGCTTCCTCGGCCGTGATCGAGGCGCCATAGGCGAGCCTCACTCATTCCGGTCTCGATCGCAACAAGCGTTGCGCCAGCAAATTGCTCCCACCAGGTCGCCGGTAACCGAGTGACGAAATCGGCTTGATCCGAAATGGTCCCGCTCCATGCTGGATTTGTCTTTCACCGACGCGGAGCCGATCGGGGGAAACCGTCTCGGTGTTGCGGGCCTCTCCTCAATTCGGACTGACACCGGGTTTGCCGCTGGGCGCGATGAAGAATTCGATGCCTGCGCTGCGCAGCGAGTTCTTGATCTCCGCAGCGCTCTCCTTCGGCCCTGAAGGAACCCCGTCCGTTTCCTCGAGACGCCTGATTGTCGAGGGCGAGACCGCAGTCGCCTCGGAAAGGTCGCGCACGGACCAATTGAGGATGCCCCGCGCCGCTCGGATCTGGGCGCCGGTCAAAACGTTGTCGTCCGAACGCTTCGGCCACATCTTTTCGTCGTGAACATCGGTGGAGACGCCGACGCGAGTGACGATCGCGCCATTCTGCTTACCCGGTTGCGCCGAGCGCGATTTGAACCAGCGGTATTCGCCGGATTTCATCCGGATACGATGCTCGACCTCATAGGCCTGTGCGCGCTCATTCGACAAGGTCCAGGCCGCTAGCGTCGCCTCCCTGTCTTCGGGATGGATGCATTCGAGCCATCCCATCCCAAGCGCCTCAGCTAACGTCTGGCCCGTGCGTTCCTGCCAGCCGAAGATGTCGATGACGATGCCGTTCGCCCGCGTGAGCCATACGGGGGTGTCGCTGGCGCGCACCAGGCTCTGGAAGCGGTGCTGGTGCTCCGCGATCGTTTCTCTGGCATCTCTTCGAGCAGTGATATCGGTCCATATGGAGACTTTCTTGATCGGCACACCTTGTTCATCGAGAAGGACCTCGGTTTGGGTCTGCAGCCATCGCAAGGTTCCCTTCGGCTGAATGATCCGGAATTCGCGCTCGCGGAGCTCGGCGGCGTGCGTGACATCGTCAAGATCACTTGGAAGCTGGCGATCATCGGGATGAATGAGGCTAGCGAGCAACGAGTAGTTGGGCTCCACGCTGCGCGGCTCGAGGCCGAGAAGACGATATACGCCCGTCGACCATCGCATGGGGCGCGAGTAGAGCCCTCTCGCCCAATCTCCCGTGCGGGGGTCGATATCAAGTTCGGATAAACCTATTCCGAGTTTCTCCTCAACGAAGCGAAGTGTGTCGAGCGCGCCATATTCCCCGCCGAATAAAACGAGCATCGGAGACCTCTACCCTGCACCCAACTCGAATGATTTTCATGACAAAGAGGAGACCTAGGCAAGTTAGGCACAACTACTTTATTTCGACAAGCCGGCGAACACTGCTTTCGCTAACTACAGCATACAACAACGACTGCGCAATATTTCAGCATACATGCAAAATTAAGAAAGAATAGAGAGAGACAAACTCGGATTCCAGAGCCGACGCGCATTTTGGCTCAGGCAAAAAAGGGAGGGCTTCCGTGCTCCATCTTTGCATTTGATTTTGCAGGCAGGCGGGATTAGGTAGCCGCCCGCCAATCCGCCGAGATATGGAGAGGCCGAGCCGTCTTGCGCTGTGCCCCTGGACGCGGCGCGCCGGGTCGTCCATGACCGGCAGGGCCGCCGAAATGAGGCCGCTCGGCAGGAATCATCTCCGGCCGGCGGCTAGCGGAAGGGCCAGCGGAGACCATGATGTCCTTTAAATCCGAATTCTTGAGAACGCTGGATGAGAGGGGCTTCGTTCATCAGTGCTCCGATTTCGCCGGCCTCGATGCACTCGCTCAGAAGCACCAAGCGGTCGGCTATATCGGCTTTGATTGCACTGCGGTTTCGCTCCATATCGGCTCGCTGATCCAGATCATGATGTTGTATTGGCTTCAGCAGAGCGGGAACAAGGCGGTCGCGCTCATGGGCGGAGGCACCACCCGGGTGGGGGACCCTTCAGGCCGCGACCAATCACGCAGGCTCCTGTCGCTCGATGAGATCGAGGCCAACAAGGACGGCATCAAACAAGTGTTCGCCCGCTTCCTTCGCTTCGGCAACGGCAAGAGCGACGCCATCATGCTCGACAATGCGGAGTGGCTGACAAAGCTCAACTACATCGATTTCCTGCGCGATGTGGGACGGCACTTTTCTGTCAACCGCATGTTGGCGATGGATTCGGTGAAGCTGCGCCTCGAGCGCGATCAGGAGATGTCATTCATCGAGTTCAATTATATGTGCCTGCAGGCATATGACTTCGTCGAATTGTCGCGCCGCGTTGGTTGCAATTTGCAAATGGGCGGATCCGACCAATGGGGCAACATCATCACCGGCGTGGATCTTGGACGGCGCATGGGCACGCCCCAGCTTTATGCGCTCACGACCCCGCTCCTCACGACGGCTTCAGGTGCGAAGATGGGCAAGACGGCCGCGGGCGCGGTGTGGCTCAACGCCGAGCTCTTCAGCCCGTACGACTACTGGCAATTCTGGCGAAACACCGAGGACGCCGATGTCGGGCGCTTTCTGCGGCTCTTCACGCTCTTGCCGCTCGACGAGATTGCACGTCTCCAGGCCTTGAATGGCGCAGAGATCAACGAAGCGAAGAAGACGCTTGCGACCGAAGCAACGAGACTGCTGCACGGCGAAAAGGCCGCGATCGAGGCCGCGAAAACCGCGCGCGAGACCTTCGAGGAAGGCGCACTTGCGCAGAGCCTTCCGACTGTGGAATTGCCGCGCGCTGAACTCGACGCGGGACTTGGCGTGCTGACGGCTTTCGTGCGGGCCGGACTCGTCACCTCGAACGGCGAGGCGCGTCGCCAGATCAAGGGAGGCGGGTTGCGGCTAAACGATGTCCCCGTCATCGACGAGCGCGCCATGCTTCGCCCGTCGGACCTTTCCCCGGAAGGCGTCGTCAAGCTGTCGCTCGGCCGCAAGCGCCACGTCCTTTTGAAGCCGGTGTCGAGGGCAAGCGGCGTGTGATCGGCTCGATCTTCGGCGAGTCCGCGGCTCAGCGCCCGTTGCGATTGGCGTCGATCGGTTCTTGCGTATCCGGCTCCAAATCATGCGGTCCGAGCCCGCCCACGTCGAACAGCTTTCGCAAGAAGCCAGGCGTCATCGCCGAGAGCGGATTGACGGTGAAGTCGGGTCGCGTGAGCGAACCGGTCACACGAAAGTTCACGCCCAGCAAGCCCTCATTGGCGCCGCCGCCGAGCAAAGGCCCGAAGAGCGGCACTTTGCTGAACGCGTTGTTGAGGCCGTAGGCGGGAACGAAAGTTCCGGAGAGGCTCTGCGCGTTTCGGCTGAAGTCGACGAGACCCGAAAGCGTGATCCCCGCCTGATTGCCCACGATCAACGCTTCGCGGATATCGAGCCGCCCCGCGTTGCGAACGAAGCTCGCTTGCATCCGGTTGAATTGTGCGTCCGCCGCCGTGAGCGCCGCGCGAGCCGGGCCGCTTCCATCGGATGAAGATTGCGGCGGCGGCGCTTGCGCGAAGATGCGCGCCAGGGCTTCCTCATTGCGCAAGCTGAAATCGCGGATGGCGACGGCTCCGGCTTGCGAGCCGACGCTCGGCGTCAGGCGAAGCACCATGCTGCCCGAAATCATATGCGCATAGAGGTCGGTGAACCGCAGGAAGGCGCCGGCATCGGAGGTTTGTAGGGTGATCAAGGGCCGTCCCTGGTGATCGAGCGATCCGCTCACATCGGCGCGCCCGATCTGACCGGCGAAGCGAAATTCGGTGAGTCCCTGTCCTCGCCGGCTGAGGCGAAGATCAAGCGCGGATCCTTTTTCCTCGCCGAAGCCGGTCGCATTCGCCGCTTTCAAATCGAGATCCGCATCTTGCGTGTCAGTCTGCGAGCCGGACATGAAGTTCTTGATGTAGGGGCGCAGATCGATCGCCGAACCCTTCACCGCGGTCTTGTAGACATTTCCGTCGCGCGTGACTTCGACCCGAAGGTCATCGCCAGGCGAGATCTTGAAGTTGTCGAACTTAGCCGAAAGTAGCGCCCCATCCTTGCCGGTCACGAGCTCCCCGCTCACCGACACTGGCGTGGCCGCGAGATTGATCTTGCTGAAACGCGTCTGATCATCTCCTGGCGTCACCCTGAAGGTGAGCTTGCCGGGACGCCCCGCTGGTTTCGTCCAACCGGGAATGAAGCCGTCAACGCTGGTGCGGCTGAGATCAGCCTCGACATCGAAGGCCGCAGCGGTTCCTGCGTCCGACGCTGGAGCTATCTTGATTGGCATGGGACCGGTGATGGTTTTGGCGGCATGCAGGCCGAGCTTGCCTCGCGCGGCATCATCGAGGGTGAGCGCCAGCTTAATCTGGGGAGCCGGATCGGCGGGCTCCTTGCGAACCTCGATCGTGGCCGGAACCCCGACGAAGCGTCCCTCCCCCTTTCCGGTCATGACGCCGCCCGCGATCGTGAAGTTGAGCTGGGCGTTCTCGAGCTTCTGGCCCGCTCCCACATCTTGTGCCGTGAGCCTGGTGAAGCTGCCCTGGATGGTGACGGGAACGTCGCGCGGCTTCACTCCGTCGCGCAGGGTCAGGGCAAACTGCACATGCGCGTCACCTGCCCCTGAAAAGCTGTCGGCAGCGAGTGGTTGGCTCGCGCCGCGCAGCGCGTCATGCTGCATGGCCGCTACAAAAGCATCTGCTCCTCCCTGAGCACGAAAGCTCACTTGCGCGGTCGGTGGTTTTTTGGTCGTGTCGGAGACCGCGAAACGACCCTCGCTGAGCGACAACATATGATTGTCGCCAAGATCCACATTCGCGCTCGAGACCAGGACGGTCACGGTGTGACCGGTGCCCTCGACACGGGCGGTGGCGGAGGTAAGAGGAGGAAGATCGTCGGAGAACCGCAGGCTTGTTTCCGACAAATCGGCCGAGAGTTTCACCGCGTCGTCGGGAACGGGTCGGTCAGCCATGGCGTCGGCGAGCGATTCTTCGTTGAAGCTGTTGGACAGGGAGAAGTGCTCGAGCACGCCGCGGTTGAGCCGCTCGATCAGGTATTTGCGGATATCCTTCGAAACTTGGGGCGGCCATATTGCGAGGAGCGCGCGCGCCGGCATGCGGCCCGATTGCATGGCGAGCGTCAGTCCTCCAGTGCGGCCGCGCCGGTAGGTGGCGTTCAAGGCGAAGGCGATATCCTTGCCCGAGAGCTCGAGCGGCGCGACCGAAATGGTGGCGTCTCGCGGCGACAGCGTGCCTGTCATGTGGATCCGCGCAAGCGCGATCGGTTGATCGGCGGGCCCCGCGCCGGCAACAGCGCCATTCGCCCCTGAAAACTCGAAAGTGAAATCGCCATCGTTGCGCGGGGAAATGCGTCCGCTCACCGAGACGTCCGTATCGCCGGCGAGCACGCCGAATTTCCGGACGTCGATGACATGGGAGAGGCCGTCATAAGCGAAGGACGCGGTAATCTCATCGGTCACGAGCAAAGGCGCCTTTTCTCCGGGCTTGTTCCAGGCTGCCGCGCCGGCCATCAGCTCGCCTTGCGCATTCGTGACGTGCCCATCATCTCCGATATCGATCGCAATGCGCCCAGAGACCGGCATGTCGGGCGCAAGCGCCAACGGCCGTGGCAAGACAGGGAGCAGGATGTCGCCGAGGGGCGCGTCCTTCGGCTCGACCACGAGTCGGCGCTCGTTGATCCCGCTTCGCTCGACGGCCGCCTCGAGCGACCATTCCCCCGAGGGCCCTTTGAGCGCAAGATGCACATGCTCTCTCACATCGCGCTCAAAAGAGGCAGTGAGATGCGAGAAGATCCATTCGTCGTTCGAGCGCTCATCATCGACCGTGAGGCGACCATCCTCGATTCCCACGAAGTTGATCACCTTGAACGGCCCGCGGGGGCCGAAAAGCTCATCATACGCCGCGACCAAGCCGTGACGTACATGATCAGGCTCGCCGCTTGCCGCATCCCTGCCACGTGCATCAGGCCTGCCGAGCTCGGGCCGCGCCTGTCCTTCGGCAGCCCCAGGGGGCCGATCGCCGGGGCCATGCGGCACCCCATCCGGAGATGACGACGAGAGAGCGGTGACGAGGGAGATTTCTCCCTGCCGAGTGATGAAGGCCTTGAATTGCGGTCCGATCAAAGCGATGCGGTGCAATCCGGCATCTGGCCGCAAGAGCCGCATTGGATCGAAATCGACCTCGGCCTTCGGCGCGGAGATGATTTCGTGGCCTGCCGCATCCCTGATCGAGAGACCAAGGACGGTGAGCGACGGGCGCGCACCGCGGCCCTCGAGTTCCGCGCCTGAAACGGTGACCACGTAACTTTCTGCAAATCTTTGCTGCAGCGCCGCCGTAATGCGCGGCATGAGAGCATCGAGGGAGACCGGGCCGCGCGACAACCGCCAAGCGAGGCCGCCCAAGCCAGTGAGAACGACGAGGAGCAAGACGAAAATGGCGAGCGCGGCGCCGGTCAGCAAGCGTCGGGCGACAGACCTTCGCGCCTTCGGTTTCACCGAGGCAGTCGGAGCATTGGTGTTCGCGGAATCGGACATCCGTTAAGCGACTCAACCGACGGCTTGCGCCAAGCTTGAGGGTCAAACTCGGCGGGATTAGTTAAGGTCCGCGCAAACGAGAGTTGCTCTTCGGTCTTTGGTTGAACGAATTCGCGATTCGGCGCGCAATCTATCTGTCCAATGACGGATCAGGGAGTTGAGAATATGGCGCAGTTACGCGAAGGTGAATTTGCCCCCGACTTCGACCTTCCGAGCGACGACGGCAGATCAATCAGCCTTGCGAGCCTCAAAGGGAAGCCGGTGGTCCTCTATTTCTACCCGAAAGCCGACACCTCGGGGTGCACAAAAGAAGCACAGGATTTCAACAGTCTCCTGGTCGACTTTCGCAAATTGAATTGCGCCGTCCTCGGCGTATCTGCCGATCCGGTAAACGCCCTCGCGAAGTTCAAGTCCAAATATGGGCTCGCCTTCCCGCTCGTCGGTGACGAAAGTCACACCACACTCGAGGACTATGGAGTCTGGGTGCAGAAGTCCATGTACGGTCGAAGCTATGTGGGCGTCGAGCGATCAACCTTCCTCCTCGACAGGGCGGGACGCATCGTCAAGCTCTGGCGCAAGGTGAAGGTGGACGGCCACGCGAAGGAGGTGCTCGCGGCTGCCAGCAAGGCCTGACCACGCGGACTTGCAAGGCTGGCGAGGCTGCGAGCCCTCGATGCCCCGCACTGTGCATTAGGAGGCGATTAACCTTAACGGTGTCTAATCGGCATCGCGTAAGGCCTGCGAGGGATCGGAACGCGAGCGTCATGTCGGGCATCGGTAAAGCGGCGTTGCGCCAGGTGCACATAATCACCTTCAGCAAAGACGGCGCTGCGCGCACCCTGATCTTGCGGCGCTCCTTGATCGGCTCATGCGCCGCGCTCAAGCTAGCCCTGATCGTCTGGAGCGGCTTTTCGCTTTATCTTCTCGTGTTTCGCGACAGCTTGGTCGGCACGTTGATCGCCGATCAGGCGCAGATGCGCGCCATCTACGAAGAGAAACTTGCGGCCAATCAAGCTAAGCTGGAGGAAGCCCGCAATCGGCAGGCATCTGCTCAATTGAGCTTTGAGGGACGTCTTCGGGAGTTGCTCTCCCGGCAGGCCGAGCTCGAGACACGCACCGAGACGGTGGCCCGGCTCCTGCGAAGCTCCGCCGATCCAAACAAGGCCCCTTCGCGTGTTTGGCTTCTCGGAACAGGGCCGAATCCGAACCCCGTCCATGCGCCCCCCCACTCCTCGGATCCGCACCCTGCCGACCCGGTCAAGGCGATCAGCGACTTCACAGGGCAAAAGCCGCACCCGATCGACGAGAACGCAAACCTCTCTTCCTATGTTGAGGAGAGGCAAAGTGATGCCAACCCTCAAGTTTCGGCGCCAGCCCCTTCGGTTTCCCCAGCTTCGCATCCCAATATCGGCTCGCCGCGCCCGAGGGCGAGCCTGTTCGAGGGCATAGCCGGGCCCTCCTCTTTCGTGGCGGCGAAA
>JAFAQA010000036.1 GCA_019246665.1 Hyphomicrobiales bacterium | reverse complement strand
TTGGGTCGCGCCGCCTTCCCGGATGGCTCCAGTGGCTTTCGGCGCGACAGCATCGCTTACAGTTGCGGGGGCAGCCGCGGCATCGAACCGCGTTCCCGTTTCACCCGTGAGGGCACCGTCGAGTTCACGCTAAGGCATGGCGTGAGGGCGCGTCAATGCCCGATCCGGGCGCCGTTTGATCGCGATGGCGAAACATGCATGGTTCGGGAGAACGTCGAAAGTTGCGAGGAGGAAACGAGATGCCGATTATCGCGGGGTTCGACAAACTCGACTCGGTGCCCGAAGAGCGGATCACAGACAAGATCGGCCGCCGTGTCATATCCGGCAAGCAAGGCACACTGGTCTATTGGAGAATGAAAGCGGGCTCGCACGCTACGGCTCATCAGCACCCGCATGAGCAGTTTGCGTGGATGATCAAGGGATCAATGGAATTTCGTCTCGGTAGCGAAAAGCGCGTGGTAAAGCCCGGGGACATTCTGGTGATACCCGGCGGGGTCGAGCACGAAGCCCGTTTTCTCGAAGATTCGGAAGTGATCGACTTCTTCGCGCCGGTACGTGAGGACTTTCTGAGCGGCGAGACGCCCTCCTACATGGCGCGGCGCTGAGCCGATGGCTTCGACGCGCAAGCCGGAACAGGCTTTGCGCGCGGTTTCAAGAACCGCCCTCCACACCGGAGCAAGAAGGGCCTTGCGATGGTGCGGGATCTACTCGGCCACGCTCATCGCCTCGGGCTTGCCGCGCTTGCGCTTCACCATGAGGCGATTCAGCGCCCCGAGATAGGCTTTGGCGGAAGCGACCAGCGTATCCGGGTCGGCGGCCCGCGCCGTCACGGTCTTGCCGTCCTCGGCGAGGCGCACCGAGACCTCCGCTTGGGCGTCCGTGCCTTCGGTGACGGCGTGCACCTGATAGAGCTCGAGCACGGCCTCGTGCGGCACGATCGCCTTGATGGCGTTGAAGGTCGCGTCGACCGGCCCGTTGCCTTCGACTTCCTCGGTAATGGCGCGCCCATCGATGGACAGCCGCATGGTGGCGCGCTGCGGCCCGCGCGTGCCGGCGATCACGGAGAGCGAGACGAGCTTGATGTTGTCTTGCGCCGTCGCGATGTTCTCGTCGACGAGCGCCTCGATGTCCTCGTCGTAGACGATCTTCTTGCGGTCGGCGAGATCCTTGAAGCGCAGGAATGCGTCCTCGAGCTGGTTGTCGGCGAGCTTGTAGCCGAGCTCGGCGAGCTTGGTGCGGAAAGCGTTGCGGCCCGAATGCTTGCCCATCACTAGCGAGGTCTTCGAGACGCCCACGCTTTCGGGCGTCATGATCTCGTAGGTGAGCGGGTTCTTGAGCATGCCGTCCTGATGGATGCCGCTCTCATGCGCGAAGGCATTCCGGCCGACGATCGCCTTGTTGTACTGCACCGGGAAGGAGGATACGGCCGAGACGAGCTTCGAGGCTCGCATCAGCTTCGTGGTGTCGATGCGCGTGTGGAAAGGGAGCACGTCGGGGCGCACTCGCATCGCCATCACCACTTCCTCGAGCGAGGTGTTGCCGGCGCGTTCGCCAAGGCCGTTCACGGCGCATTCGATCTGACGCGCTCCGCCGACGCAACCCGCGAGCGAATTCGCGACGGCAAGGCCAAGATCATTGTGGCAATGCACCGAGAAGATCGCCTTGTCGGCATTCGGCACGCGCTGAATGACTGCCTCGAACAGCGCGCGATATTCGTCGGGCGTCGTGTAGCCGACCGTGTCGGGAATGTTGACGGTCGTGGCCCCGGCCCTGATCGCGGCCTCGACGCAGCGGCACAGGAAATCGACCTCGCTTCTCGTGCCGTCCTCGCACGACCATTCCACGTCGTCGATGTGGTTGCGCGCCCGCGTCACGCTGTCGATGACGGCCTGCAGCACCGCCTCGGGCTCCATCTGGAGCTTCGCCTTCATATGCAACGGCGAAGTCGCGATCACCGTATGGATGCGTCCGCGCCGCGCCGGCCGCACGGCTTCGGCGCAGCGGTCGATATCCTTCGCATTGGCGCGCGACAATCCGGCGATCACGGCGTTTCTGGCGCGCTTCGCCACGGCATGCACGGCCTCGAAATCGCCCTGGCTCGCGATTGGAAAGCCGGCTTCGATCACGTCGACACCCATCTCGTCGAGAAGATCGGCGACTTCGAGCTTCTCCTCGAACGTCATAGTGGCACCCGGCGATTGCTCGCCGTCACGCAAGGTGGTGTCGAAAATGATCACCCGGTCTTTTTCTGACGCATGCTTTCCGGCATTGCCCGAGGCCTCGCCCGCCGCCGTCTTGTGCCTGGCAGCCTCCGTCGAATGTGTCTTCGCAGAATGCGTCTTGCTCGAATGAGTTTTGGCCGATTGGGCCTTGTTCGCGCTGGTCATAAGCTTTCAATCCTTCCCGGCTGCGGAGCGCCAAAGGAACCTCTGCGCTCCCGACGATGCTTCGCCTCATTCCCCTGAGCGCCCAGGCATTGCGCCCGGCCGGCCCTCAGGGGCGGCTAAGAAGGAGGGTAAGGAGCGGGAGGGCGCGCGCGAGAAGCGGAGAGAAATCCCCGTCCGTCATCGCGCGGAAACCGAATGCGGTCACGTTCAGCCCTCGGCGGCGCTGCGCCGCACCAGCCGTGAGCTTATACGTGAAGGCGCAAAGCGGCGCAACCGAATGACAGGTCCTCGAAAGACAGGTCCTCGAAAAACGGGTCGCCTTGGACAAGGCAGGCGATTGGTGCGTGCGACTCTACTCACCAAGGCCTTGAAAAGCCTCGAGAGCTCGCCGCCTCGCTGAGCCGTGTTCGACGATCGGCTGGGCATAGGCCTTACTAGGAGTGCCGAATGGCAAGTGATCAGGAGAGTCGGCGCCCGGCCTGTAGATGAGATCCGCGGGGAACGCCGCGAGCTCAGGGATCCAGCGCTTCGCATAACACGCGTGAGGGTCGAACTTCTGCCCTTGCAAGATGGGATTAAATATCCGGAAAAAAGGCGCTGCGTCGGCTCCCGACCCTGCCACCCATTGCCAGCTCGCGGCATTATTGGCGGGGTCGGCATCGACGAGCGTATCCCAGAACCAGCGCTCGCCTTCCCGCCAATCGATGAGCAGATGCTTGATGAGAAAAGACGCCGTCACCATGCGCACGCGGTTGTGCATCCAGCCCGTCGACCAGAGCTGGCGCATGCCGGCATCGACGAGCGCGTAGCCCGTCTCTCCACGCTGCCAGGCACGCAAGGCGCGGCGATCGTGACGCCAAGGCATCCGATCGAAACGCCGGTTGAGATTTTCAGCCGCCACTTCCGGATTATGGAAGAGGAGATGGTAGCTGAATTCTCGCCAACCGAGCTCGGCGAGGAAGGTGTCGAGGTCACGTGGGCTTGCCCGTGCGGCGCCGCTCGCCACGGCCGTCATGGCCCCCTGCCGGATCTGGCGCGGTGAGAGGTTGCCGAAGCGCAAATAGGGAGAGAGGCGCGAGGTCGAAGCCTTGTCGGGGCGGTCCCGATCATTTGCGTAGCCGCGCAGCCCCTCCTCCAGGAATGCCGCGAGCCGCGCCTGTCCGGCGTTCTCGCCGCGCTTCCAGGTTGTCCTCAAGCCAGCCGCCCAATCGGGCGCGCGCGGTTCGAGCTCGAGGCTGGCGAGGGAGCAGGCTAGACCTTGCAACGAGCCGGTAAGCGCGTGGCGGCTCAACCGCTTTGGCAGCGGGAGAGGCGAGAGCGGGTCCGGCGCCGACAGCGCGGCACGCCAGAACGGAGTGAAAACCCGAAACGGCTCGCCGGAAGCGTTCTTGAGCGTCCACGGTTCGTGCAGAAGGAGCGCACCGAAGCTTTTGACCGCCATGCCGCGCGCCGTCAAAGCCGCCTTGATCCTCTCATCGATCGCTCGGCCCGCGCCGTCATAGCGGCGGTTCCAGAACATGGAGCCTGCATGGCACTCGGTCGCGACACGCTCGAGGATGCGCGCCGACTTTCCGCGCATGATAACGAGCTCGCCGCCGAGCCGATGAAGCGATCGCCCGAGCTCGTCGAGCGCGCCGTGCAGCCACCATTTCGAAGCGCCGCCGAGCGGACGAACACCTTCACTCTCTTCGTCATGGATGTAGAGGCAAATGAGCGGGCGGCCGCTCGCGACGCCAGCCGCGAGCGCCGGATTATCCGCGAGCCGCAGATCATCACGAAACCAGACAATGGCCGGAGCGGACCCGGAATGCCCTCTGCCGCGCGATCTCATTTCGGCGAGAGAAGCGCGGCCACGGGTGATCGCAAACGAGCCTCCACAAGGTCGGCCGGAACAGGATCGACCCCGAGCACGAGGGCGCGCGATCAGGGGTCGAGACGGTCCGCAATCCCTAACTGCAAACCGATCCTTCGGGTTTCAATCAGCGACGCTGCGAGTGTCTGCCCCCGAACTACACCAGCACCGGCATGGCAGGTGCTTCCTCAGCTTCAAAGACGTGCCGATAGCGAGCGATCTCGTCCTTCGGACCCATGGCTTTGGTCGCATTATCCGAGAGCTTCACGGCCGGACGCCCGTTTACCGACTTCACCTTGCAGACGATGGAAATCGGGTCGAGCACGCCGTCCTCCGCGAGCCCACGAAAATCGTTGGTCAACAGCGTTCCCCACCCATAGCCGAGCCGCATGCGTCCCGAGAAATGCCGATGCACGTTCTCGATGGCGTCGACATCGAGCGCATCGGAGAAGATGGCGAGCTTGTTTCTCGGGTCCTCGCCGCGCGAGCGCCACCAGGCGATCGCTTCCTCGCCGCCCGTGATCGGCTCCTTCGAATCGATGCGGATGCCGGTCCAGCGAGACACCCATTCGGGCGCATGGCGCAAGAAGCCGGTGGTCCCGAAGGTATCGGGCAAGAGGACGAGGAGGTTGCCGTCGTAATCTTCCTGCCAGTCTCGCAGCACGTCGTAAGGCGAATTGGCGAGCGCGACATCATCATTGGCGAGCGCTGCGTAAACCATCGGCAGCTCATGGGCGTTGGTGCCGACGGCCTCGACCTCGCGCCGCATGGCGATGAGGCAGTTGGAGGTGCCGAGAAAACCCGGGCCGAGCCCCTCCATCATTGCCTGCACGCACCAATCCTGCCAGAGAAAGCCATGGCGCCGTCGCGTGCCGAAATCCGCGATGCTCGGGCGGCCGAGCTTGCGCAAGCGCTCGATCTTCTCCCAAACGCGGGTCATCGCCCGCGCGTAGAGCACCTGCAATTCGAAACGACCCATGCCGTCGAGCACGGCGCGCGAGCGCAGCTCGTTGAGAATCGCCAGCGCCGGGATCTCCCACATCGTGGTCTCGATCCACGGCCCCTCGAAGGTCAGCTCATATTGGCCGGCACGCTTCTCCAGGTAATAGGGCGGAAAGCGGAAGCGCTCGAGCCATTCCATGAAGTCGGACGAGAACATCTGCCGCTTGCCGTAAAAAGTATTGCCGCGCAGCCATGTCGATTCGCCACGCGAGAGCGAAAGACCGCGAACATGATCGAGCTGCTCGCGCAAGGCGCCTTCATCGACGAGGTCGCCGAGCCGGACCCGGTGCGTTCGGTTGATGATGCCGAAGGTGACCTGCGTCTCCTTTTGGCGCCTGAAAATCGTCTGCGCCATCAAGAGCTTGTAGAAATCCGTATCGAGCACGGAACGGACGATCGGGTCGATGCGCCACTGATGATTGTAGACGCGTGTGGCGATGTCGGTCATGGGTGCGTTCGGCTCTCGGCGTCATCGTGGGACCGCGGAAGTCCAAGCCGCGATCATATCGGCATCCTCGCCGCGCCGCCATCTGAGGGCTTCACGGGTTTTGGGGCTGTGGCCGCGCCGCCTGACGTTTCAATGAGATCAGGCGCATTGCTCTGTTGAATAGGTAAGGATATTCGTTGCGCCTTCGCGGTGATTTCCGATTTGGACAAAAAAGAGATGATTACCAGCAAAATCACGAGCAAGGCCCAAACGACTATACCTCAAGCGGTGCGTGATGTGCTCGGACTGCGGAAGGGTGACAAGATCGTTTACATAATTGAAGATAGGCGCGTGATCATGTCCAAAGGGAAGGCCAATCCCCCCTGCGATCCGTTTACGACGTTCGAGGAGTGGAATTCACACGCCGACCGCAAGGCCTATGCCGATTTTTGAGCAGGGCCAAGCAAGCATCAAGGTCAAACGAGTCGAGGCCATCAATCACACGCCGCGCCCGTCATGGCCGCTTAACCTCTGGTCTTTTGTCCTCATCTTGGCGCGAGCGTTCGAGCGTCCGCAACTGGTTCTTTAGTGCCTTCATCTGCGTCTCGAGGAATTCGCGCTGCAATTCCAGAAGCTGCGAGACTTCGGTGGCGTGCACCATGTCATGGGCAAGCGCAAAGGCGCCCTGAACGTTGCGCTCGGCAAAGTCGAGCGCCAGTCGAGACAGGTCGGCTGCCGGCTCGGAGCTCGTGGCGGCGGTTGGCGATTCGCTTTCGATCGCGGCGTTTACGACTCCCATGAAGCTGCCGAAGGCTTTTCTTGCCTGCTCGACGCTGCGGTCGGCAAAATCGCGGACTTCATTCGGCACGGCACGGCTCAGCGGCTCGGTTGCCATTAAGCTTTTCGCCCTTCGCGAATCACAATCGCCGATCTGGAAGCTAGCAGCGGGAGCGAATTTGTCACGCGGCCGCGCTCCGCTTTCCCCATTAAGTCGCGCCTCATTAACATTAATCTTCAACATTAATGTTCAGGAGTGCGGGGTAAGCGGGTGATTCGATGCGACAGCGCGAAGGCACATGGTCTATAAAGCGTTACCGGAGCCTCTCAGGAGCTGTCCCGGAACGGAACAGGCCCATCCACGTCGCATTTCGTGAACATGACAGGTCTTCAGCGCAATGTCGCCGCCGGATAACACCGCCTCCGGGTCGGAAGCCGCGGCGCCCGTTTGGCCGCTCCACCCGGTTGCGGCAGGGGTGGATGCTTCTCTCTTCTCCGCTCTCGACCAAGGCGCCGCCGCGGCGATCTGGACATTGTCCGACGCCATTCCGCTTTGGTGGAATGAAGCCGGCGCAGCATTGTTCGAGCTACCCCGGGCCGAGACCCCGCCTGCGGTGCTCGCCGCCATCAGTCGCGCCGCGGGCTCGGACCGCCCTTGGCTCGAGCGATGGCGTATGGCGATCGGCAGGCGCCCCGTGATCGCGACCTTGCTCATTGGACGCGCCCGGCTTCAGGGCGGCAGAGAAGGCTTGGTGGTGACGGCGACCGCAGTCGCTCCGCCCATTGTCCCGCGCGGGCGGGCGCTGCCGCCGAGCGTCGACGCTTCGCACGTAAAGCCTCAGGAGAGCGCAGCCGCTCCACCTCAGACGGAATCGATTGCGGTGGAGGTCACGGCCCGGCCGGCAGGCCCGCCACACGCTTCGTCTGGCGATTCTCGCATGAGCCCTGCCGACACGATTTCCCATGTTTCGAATCGCCGGCTGACCTGGCAGACCGACGCCGGCGGCCGGTTGCTCGCAGGCCCTCCCGGCACGAGCTTATCGCAGGCGCTCGGTTGCGGCGCTCCGATGCAGCCCGCATTGCTGAGCGAATTGTTCGCGAGCGGAGGGTCCGACGTCGAGGGAGCCATTGCGTCCGGGCGGCCCGTCTCGGCAGTGCCGGTCACGACGATCGCGGCTCCCGATGGATCTTCCCTCATCGGTGTGCTTTTCGGCGCTCCGGTGCTTGATGAGGGACGCAAGGTCGCCGGATATAGGGGTTTCCTGGTCGTTTCCGAGAAGCGCCCCGCAAAAGCGCAGCTCTCTGGGGCCGAGCCGCATCCGGACACGGAACCGGTCTCCTCAGAGATCCCGACCACGCCTGAGGAAGAGCGCGACGCTGTTGTTGCGAGCGAGGCGGCATCGGCGACGGGCTCTGCGGCCGAAGCTGTCATGGGCGAAGTAGCCCCGCCGCCGGAAGCGGCTATCGAAGAGGAATTGCCGGCGGAAGCGGTGCAAGCGGAAGAATCGGCGCAAGGCACGGCGGCGGCCGCATCGGCAAATGCGGATGCCGTGACGCTGTCGCGTTCGCAAAATCTCGCATCCGCCGCGGGCCAAATCGATGCTGAAGCCACCTCGATATCCGCTGACGCTCCTTTGCGCTCCTCCAATGTGATCGCGTTACGCAAACCCGGTGCCGATGTGCCCCGGCTCCGAGAACAGGATGCGCCCGCGCTTTCGCCGGCCGAACGCGACGCCTTCGCCGACATCGCCAAGGCGCTCGGTGCTGCGTGGGTCAAAAAAGATGGGCGGGGGGAAGGCGGTGGCGCGCCCGAAGGGGCCCGTGACAGGAATGCGACAAGCGACGGCAAGCCGACGGGCGCGGAGCGCGAGGACGCGGCCGTGGTCAAGGGAGGCGACAAGGCGACGCCAGACGAGGGGATCACGCGCAAGCAAGGTCTCGCCGATGCGCGCGTCAGCGATCTTGCGGCGATCGTCGACAAAATTCCCGTCGGCATCGTCGTGCATCGCGCCGGCGCCGCCATGGCCGCAAACAGGACGCTTCTCGACCTTCTCGGTCATGAGAGCTTCGAGGCTTTCGAGGCCAGGGGCGGCATCAACGAGCTCTTTGCCGAACCCAACGTGAAGCCAGGCGCGGGAAAGCGTGTGGCAATCCGGACGCGCGATGGAGAGGTCATCGAGGTCGATGCCCGTTGCCAGGCGATCAAATGGGAAGGCGAGGCCGCGACCTTGCTGTCGCTTCGCCGCTCGCTGCAAGGCGAGACGCAAAGCCTGGAAGCGTCCCATCGCTTGGAGCTCACCACAAAGGACGCCGAGGTCGAAGAGTTGCGTGCCCTCCTCGACGGCGCGGCCGACGGAATCGTGACCATCGACGACCTCGGGCGCGTCCTTGCCATGAATGCCTCCGCCGAGAAGCTTTTCGGCTATGGCGCCGGTGAAATCGCGGGCGAGGCGCTTGCGGTGCTCGTCGCTCCGGAATGCCATCAGGCGCTCGCCGCCCTTCTCGAGGAGGCGAGGGCCACACCGTCGAGTTTCGCAACGCGCGAGCGGTGCGAGATCACGGGTCGCGAGCGCGACGGGCGCCGCATCTCGCTTTCCATGCGGCTTCACGCCGGCATGGTCATGGCGGGCCGCTCAATGGTGTCGTCGCGCAGATGGCATGTAGTTTTCCGCGATCTCACGGCAGCCAAGGATTCGGAGGCCGGCCTCGTCGAGGCACGTGTCGCGGCCGAGCGGATGACCGCGCAAAAATCCGAGTTTCTGGCGAAGGTCAGCCACGAGATTCGCACGCCGCTGAACTCGATCGTCGGCTTCGCCGACATCATCGCAGAGGAGCGCTTCGGCCCGCTCGAGAATGAGCGCTACAAGGAATACGTCAAGGACATCCGCGCCTCGGGCACGCATATCATCAGCCTCGTGAACGATCTCCTCGATCTCTCCAAGATCGAATCCGGTCGCATGGAATTGTCCTTCACGCCCGTCAATCTCAACGCCGAGGTCTCGGCCGCGGTGGCCCTGGTGCAGTTGGATGCGGCGCGCTCGCGCGTGCTGCTTCGCCAAAGCCTCGCGCAAGGCTTGCCGTCCATCATCGCGGACGCCCGCAGCATCAAGCAGATCGTGCTCAACCTCCTGTCGAACGCCGTGAAGTTCACCGAGCCCGGCGGCCAGGTGATCGTGTCCACCGCGCTCACGGAAAAAGGCGAGGTGATTTTCCGCGCCCGCGATACCGGTATCGGCATGTCCGAGCGCGAGCTGGCGGAGGCGCTGGAGCCGTTCAAGCAATTCGCCACCACCTTGCGCCCGGGAGGCAGCGGCCTCGGCCTTTCCCTGACCAAGGCGCTGGTCAAGGCCAATCAGGCGAATTTGTCGATCGCCAGCCAGGCAAGTGAAGGGACCTTGGTTGAGGTCGTCTTCCCGCGCCCGAGAGTGTTGGCGGCCTGAAACTGCGCTGCGCCGGCCTCACATGGCGCGCGTCGAGCGCCGCCATTCGTCAATTGCCGAAAATCGCCTCGAGGAAGCTTTTCGGCCGCGGCTGCGGTGCGAAGGAACGCCCTGGGGCGACGTTCGGGATGGGCGCCGGCGGCCGCAAGCCACCATCCGGGAGCGTGCCGTCACGAGGCGAGCTCCCCTCCGCGCCCGCATTCATCACCAGCGGCGACGGCGGAACGGTGTTCGCCTGCGGCGTTCCCTGGCCAATCGGTGCCGAGGGCCCGGGCGGCGACGGGTCGAACAGGCCCGGCGCGTGCTCCCATGTGGCCGCGGGCAATGGTACTGGCGTCGAGCCCGAAAGCGCGGCCCGCATGAAGCGGTTCCACACGTCGGCGGGCAGGCCGCTCCCCGTCACCTTCTTCATCGGGGAATCATCGTCATTGCCGAACCAGACGCCGGTCACGAGGCTCGCCGTATATCCGACGAACCAGGCGTCGCGGTAATCCTGGGTGGTGCCGGTCTTGCCGGCTGCGTCCCAGCCAGGAATCTCGGCCTTGCGCGCCGTGCCGGTGAGCAAGGTCTCCCGCATCATGTCGATCATCATGGCGTGCGCTGTCTGATCGATGACGCGGCCATGGCTCTCGACATTTTGTCGATAGAGGAGCTGACCTGCGGCGGATTTCACACTCGCGATCACATGCGGCTCGACGCCAAGCCCGCCATTGGCGAAGGTCGCGTAAGCGGTTACGAGCTCGAGCGGCGTCACCTCCGAGGTGCCGAGCGCGATCGATGGCGTTGCCTGCAACGGGCTCTGGATGCCGAGCCTCGCGGCGGTCGCCGCGACGGCCTTCGGCCCGAACTCGGCAGCGAGGCGAACCGCGACCGTGTTGAGCGACATGGCGAAGGCCTGCTTCAGCGTCACCGGCCCGAAATATTGGTGGGTGTAGTTCTCCGGCCTCCAGCCCTTGATGTCGATCGGGCCATCCTCTCGCACCGTGTCCGGAGTGAGCCCATGCTCGATCGCGGTGAGGTAGGTGAAGGGCTTGAAGGACGATCCCGGCTGCCGGCGCGCCGAGGTCGCGCGGTTGAACTGGCTCTTGGCGTAGTCGCGACCGCCGACCAGCGCCTTCACGGCACCGTCAGGCGAGAGCGCCACGAGCGCGCCTTCGCCGATATCGAGCTTGGCTCCCTTGGCGTCGAGCTCCTCGCCCAGCACATGCTCGGCGAGCGCTTGCAGGCGGCTGTCGAGCGTGGTCGAGACGGTGATGTCACCCTCGAGGGCGCCAATCTTCTCGTCGAGCACGTCCATGACGTAATCGGCGGCATAATTCGCCGCGCCACCGCCGACATTCTC
>JAFAQA010000032.1 GCA_019246665.1 Hyphomicrobiales bacterium | reverse complement strand
ACGCCCGTAAAGCTGAAAACCATGGCGCTCGACGTCCTGCAGCTGCAAGCCTTCTATGCGAGCCCACTCGGCCAAGTGGCGCGCCGCATCCTGTCGGCGCGCCTTCGTTCCATCTGGCCGGATTTGCGCGGCTTTGCGCTCGCGGGCGTCGGTTATGCGAGCGCCTATCTCAGCATTTTCCGCGACGAGGCCGAGCGCGCGATCGCGCTGATGCCGGCAGCGCAGGGCGTCGCGATCTGGCCGCGCAAGGGTCCTTCGGCGTCGGCCCTCATCGATCCCCTGCTGCTGCCGCTGAGCGATGCGTCGCTCGATCGCGTGATCATCGTCCACGCGCTCGAGGCCTCGGGCAATCCGAAGGAGCTTCTCTCGGAAATCTGGCAGACGCTGAAGCCCGGGGGCCGGATCATCGTCATCGCGCCGAACCGGCGCGGGCTCTGGGCGCGGCTCGACACGACGCCTTTCGGACAGGGGCAACCCTTCAGCCGTGCTCAGCTTACCGGGCTTTTGCGCGAATCGCTCTTCACTCCCGAAGTCACAACCGAGGCCTTGTTCGTGCCGCCGCTCAACCGGGCGCTCATCCTGCGCTCCGCCGTGGCCTTCGAGCGCGCCGGCCATGCCTTGTCGCTCCCCTTCGCGGGCATCCTTGTGATCGAGGCGGTGAAGCAAGTCTATCGCGCGCTCCCCGTATCGAATCGGCGAGCGCGCCGCGCACGGCCCGTGCCGACGCTTGCACCCACCGGAGCGTTGCCTCCTTGACTTGAGGGTCTCGTTCCGGCTTGTGTCCGCGCCCGACGACCTCAATTGCGCGCGCTCGGCCGCGAAACTCACCCTGGAGCCTGATGCGGGCGTATCTCGACTTTGAAAAGCCGGTGGCCGAGCTCGAGGCGAGAATCGACGAGCTGCGCGCCGCCGAGGTGGCGAAGAACGGTAACCCCGGCGAGGAGATCGGCAGGCTCGAGGCGAGGGCCAGCGAAGCCTTGCGCGAGGTCTATGCGCAATTGTCACCCTGGCAAAAAATGCAGGTCGCGCGCCATCCGCAGCGGCCGCATTGTCTCGATTTCGTCAAGGGGTTGATCGAAGATTTCACGCCGCTCGCCGGCGACCGAAAATTCGGCGAGGACGAAGCGATCGTCTGCGGGCTGGGACGGTTTCGGGGCGAGCCGATCTGCCTCATCGGCCAGGAGAAAGGCTCGACGACGGAATCGCGGCTCAGACACAATTTCGGCATGGCGCGCCCGGAAGGCTACCGCAAGGCGGCGCGTCTGATGGAGCTCGCCGACCGCTTCTCGCTTCCGGTTTTCGCGTTCATCGACACGGCCGGCGCCTTTCCGGGCGTCGACGCGGAGGAACGTGGACAGGCAGAAGCGATCGCCCGCTCGACTGATGCTTGCCTCGCGCTCGGCGCGCCGAACATCGCCCTGGTTATCGGGGAGGGCGGCTCGGGCGGGGCTGTGGCGCTCGCCACGGCGAACCGCACCTTGATGCTCGAGCACGCCGTCTACAGCGTCATTTCACCCGAGGGAGCGGCCTCGATCCTGTGGCGGGACAGCGCACGTGCCGAGGAGGCCGCCTCGAGCATGCGGATCACCGCCCAGGATCTGTTGCGGCTCGGCGTCATCGACGCCATCGTGCCCGAGCCGCTGGGCGGGGCGCATCGCGACCCGCAGGCCGCCGTCCTGGCGGCCGGAGAAGCGCTCGCCGTTCAGCTCGGTAATCTCAGCGGCAGGGATGCGGCCGCCATTCGCGCCGAGCGAGCCGACAAGTTTTTGTCGATTGGACGCCGGCTCTGAAGCGGGTTAACATCGCCTACACGATGTTGGCATAGCTTCGGTGCCGCCGCTGGAGCATGATCTGAGAAAATGAAAAGCCTCTTTCCGAAAAGATTACGCTCCGCTAACGAGTTAGGGGATGCTGGCGTTTTCGTTCAAAACCAGCCTGCGCTAAAGGATTGGTAAAGCTTACCGGGTTTGATGGGGTTCGTCCTATCGTGCCCAGATTGGTCCGTTTTGCGGCCGGATAAGTTCTCTGACGTGTCGTTGTGGGATGGAATGATGTCGCGCACCCCGATTCGTTTCCTCATTGCCGCCGCCGCCCTCAGTTTGCTCGGCGCCTGCAACGACCCCGAATTTCGTGGGTCGAATGCGCGTCATTGGGTGCCGCTCACGCAAGAGCTCCTCGCCTCCATGCAGGAAAAGGGGATGCGCAAGGAGGATCCGGTCCTCATCCGCACCTATAAGCAAGAGGCCGAGTTCGAGGTCTGGAAGAAGGATGGGAGCGGCCGCTTCGCCCTGTTGAAGACTTTCCCGATGTGTCGCTGGTCCGGCCAGCTCGGCCCGAAGCGCAAGGAAGGGGATCGGCAGGCTCCGGAAGGTTATTACGCGATCACGCCAGCTCAGATGAATCCCAACTCGAATTACCATTTGTCCTACGACATGGGCTATCCGAATGCCTATGACCGGGCCCATGGCGGCACGGGCTCGTACCTCATGGTGCATGGCGATTGCTCCTCGGCCGGCTGCTATTCCATGACCGATCAGCAGATCGAGGAGATCTACGCGCTCGTGCGGGAGGCGCATTCGGGTGGTCAGAAGGCTGTGCAGATGGAGGCTTTCCCCTTCCGCTTCACGGCTGCGAATCTCGCCCGCCATCGGCTGGACCCGAACATGCCCTTCTGGCGCGAGCTGAAGGAAGGCGCCGATCGCTTCGAGATCACCAAGCAAGAGCCGAAGGTCGGGGTCTGCAACGGGCACTACGCTTTCGATCGTGCGTCGAAGAACGGCGAAGCCGCGGGATGCGGCTCGGATTCCGACCCCGAGCTCACCAAGCAAGTGGCCGAGAAGCGAGCCGAGGACAATGCGAAGGTGGCCGAGCTCGTGGGCAAGGGCGTGCCGGCCGTGAAGCTCGCTTATGACGATGGCGGCCAAAATCCATCCTTCCGTTTCAAGACCATCGAGACCAGCCGGCCGGAAGCCATCGCCGAGGGCCCGACCATCGAGCTTTTCGACGCCAAGGGCGCGCTCACCAAGGTCGCGGTGCGCGCGCGCGGCTTCGACGAGGAATCGATTGCCGCCGCGGTGAAGGATGTGGGCTCGCCGACCACGGCCTCGACCGTGGTTGCGACCTCGACGCCTGTCGCAGCGCCTACCCAGGCCAAGGCCTCTTCCGCCTCGGTCGTTTCAGCTTCGGCGAGCAGCGGTGCTTCGCATGCGGCCGCGACCCCGTCGAGCGCGCCGGCCGCGACAGGGGTGACGGTCATTCTCGCGAATTCCAGCCACTCTTCGGGCGCCTCGAGCGCCTCGGGTCGAGACACGACCCCTTCGACCGGTGCGCATGCGACCCTCGCCGCCTTCGCGTCGCCAGGGACCGAGGCGACCTCCGGCCAGGATGCGCCCTTCTATCAGCGGATCTTGGCGAAGCTACCCTTCCCCAGCTCGAATGATGCTCAAGCTCAGAGTAATGCCGAGCCGCAAGATGCGCTCGACCCGCAAGCGCCTTTGCCACCCGTGCGTCCATCGACGCTTTCGCGAGATACGAAACCAAGTCCGGCGTCCCCACAAGCGAGCGTCGCGCCCGAGCTTGACCTCTTCTCCTCGCACGCGATCTTCGCCGCATTGCCGCGTTTCTCGAGGGGTTCGCCCGCGACCGCGCCAACGACGGCGACCGGCTTCGCTCCTGTGGAACCTTGAGGGCGCGCCCGCTTTTCGCGCTCCTTACCTTCGCCGCGGCTTTCGTCCTGCTCGATTCCGCGGCGCTTCTCGCCGAGCCGCCGCCACTACAAGAGATGGACAGGGCTTCCGAGGGCCTCGCCGCGGCGGGTTTTCCGGTCCACTATCGGCACGGCCGTGCGCTCTACCGCGATCTGGTGAGAAAAGCGGCCGAACGCGCGGGGATTCCGCCTGAGATCGCGGAGGCCGTGGTTCGCACCGAAAGCGGGTATGATCCGAATGTCACGGGCGCGGTGGGCGAGATCGGGCTCATGCAAGTGCGCCCGTCGACGGCGCGCCTTCTCGGCTTCACCGGATCCCTCGAAGAGCTGCGCGAGCCTCACACCAATATCGAGCTCGGCGTCGCCTATCTTGCCGGCGCCTGGCGGCTCGCCAACGGCGACATCTGCACGGCCGTGATGAAATACCGGGCCGGCCATGGCGAAACGCGGTTCTCGGAGCGCTCGATCGATTACTGCCTGCGCGTGCGCTCTTATCTCGCGGAGGCGAATTACCCCGTCACCGGCGACGTGCCGAGCCCCACCGCCGGGTTCGTCGATCTCGGACCGCGCTGGGGCTTCGGAACGGGCTCAGTCGCGGCCGCGCGGCGGCTCGCGACGCACACAAAGCTCAAGAGCCATGTTGCCTGGCGCAATTATGATCGAGAGATGAAAGCTTTGGACGCGCGCGCCCGCGCCGCGACGTCGATCATCATGCGCTAGCGCATGATCCGTAAAAGTGGCCCCACTTCTGCAACGAGATCATTTAAAAAAAAACGGGCTGAAACCGCTGATTTGATCACTCAGCGACTCATCACGAATCGCTGAAGGCGGGCGGGCGCTTGGCGACAAAGGCCGCCATCCCTTCTTTTTGATCCTTGGTCGCGAACATCGCATGGAAAACGCGCCGCTCGAAACGGATGCCCTCGGCGAGCGTGGTCTCGAACGCACGATTGACGCTCTCTTTCGCCATCATGACGATGGGCAAGGAAAGGGCGGCGATCGCCTCGGCCGTTTTCATCGCCTCGGTCATGAGATCGGCGGCCGGCACGATCCGCGAGACAAGCCCTGCGCGTTCCGCTTCAGCCGCATCCATGGTTCGCCCGGTGAGCACGAGGTCCATGGCCTTGGCCTTGCCGACGGCGCGCGCGAGCCTTTGCGTGCCGCCGGAGCCCGGCATGACGCCGAGCTTGATCTCCGGCTGGCCGAATTTCGCCGTATCGGCCGCAATGATTATGTCGCACATCATGGCCAGCTCGCAGCCACCGCCGAGCGCGAAGCCAGCAACGGCAGCGATGATCGGCTTGCGGCGCGAAGCGACACGGTCCCAGGAGGTGATGAAGTCCTCAAGGTAAGTTTCGGGGAAGGACTTGCCTTGCATTTCCTTGATGTCGGCCCCCGCCGCGAAGGCCTTGTCCGACCCGGTGATGATCGTGCAGCCGAGTTGCGGATCGGCCTCGAAGCGATCGAGCGCGTCATTCACCTCGCGCACGAGCTCAGAATTCAAGGCGTTGAGTACTTGTGGACGGTTGAGCTTGATCACCCCGATCTTGTCGCCGCTTGCGAGCATTTGGGTTTCGACGATGATCGACTCATAGGTCATGTCCCGCTCCATTTCTCAACCGGACCACAAGGTGCGAGGAGGCGAACGCAAGCGCAAGTGGAAAGCGCATCGGATACGCTCTCGATCGGCGCCAAAAAAAGAGGCGGGGGATCTCTCTCGCTCGACGGATCGATCCGTCAGGTGGACTGTCCGGCGCGCGACTCGCGGCGCTTGCGCATCAGCGCCTCGAGCTCCTTGTCCTCTTTCGGGATCTGGATGTTGAGGCGCACCAGGAGATCACCGCCGCCCGATTTGAGCGGGAGGCCCTTGCCTTTGAGGCGCAGCGTCTTGCCGCCCTGTGCGCCAGGGGGAATCTTCATCTCGACTGCCCCGCCCAAGGTAGGGACCCTTATGGCTCCGCCGAGCACTGCCTCGGCAAGAGGCACATCGACGGTCACGCGCAAATCCTTGTTGTTCACCACCTCGAAAACGGGGTGGGGCTTGTAGTGCACCGTCACCAGCGCGTCGCCCGGCTCGCCGCCGAAGGCACCGGGCTCACCCAGGCCCCGCAATCGAATCTGCTTTCCCTGCTCGATCCCGGACGGGATCGTCACCTCGACCTCGCGCCCATTGCCCAGCGTGACCCGCCGCTTGCCGCCATTCGCCACTTCCTCGAGCGTCACGTCCATATCGAAGATGATGTCCGAGCCGCGCATGCTCTGTCGCTGGCCGCGACCTTGTTGCGGCCGCGCGCCGCGGCCGAACAGCTCGGAGATGATGTCCTCCATGCCGGAAGCTCCGCCAGGGCCTGGGCGGGCTCCCGCGCCGCCGCCGCCGAAATCGAAGGAGAAGTGCTCGAAGCCATCGGGTCCCGCGCCCCGGCGAAAACCGCCGCCACCGCGCGTGTCGCCGAAACCGTGGAAACGGTCCTTGCCTTCCGCGTCGATCTCGCCGCGGTCGAACTTCCCGCGCTTGTCCTTGTCGCCGAGAATCTCGTAGGCGGCATTCAGCTCGGCGAATTTGTCCTTCGCCTTGGGGTCTTCCTTGTTGCGATCGGGATGGTGCTGCTTGGCGAGGCGGCGAAACGCCTTCTTGACGTCCGCCTCACTGGCGGAACGGTTCACGCCCAGCACCTGATAAGGATCACGCATCAAGAGCCTTTCCGCCTTCTGATCCGAAATTCATTTTGCGCCCGGCCTCCTTGCCCGCGCGTTCAGAAGCTTTCAAAAACGGTACATTTGCGGAATGTGGTGGCATCGTCGCCGATACGCAACATTTAATGGCGCGTTGAAGAGCCTTTGATGATCTCGAAAAGTTTTCGTAAAGCAGCGCTGCGCCGGCTCGGGTGCTAGCTCGATGTCTTTTGGGCGATCGAGGTGTCGAGCTTTGGCGATGACAGGCTTCCCCCGGAAGCATCGGCGGGAAAAGTGGAGACCGTTTTTCAAAAACACCATGCTTCCCAAGCGATTTGAACATGATCGCGAACTCGATCCAGCCGGCATGATCACAAGGAGAAAGAGGAACGATGAGCGATCCAGTTTTGGTGGAAGTCACGCGCGGCGGCGCGGTCGAGAGCGAGCACCGAGGCACGGTCGCGGTGGTCGACCCTGACGGACGGCCCGTGCTGACGCTCGGCGAGACGGGCCGTGGCATTTTTCCGCGCTCCGCCGTCAAGGGACTCCAGGCGCTTGCCCTCATGGAGACGGGCGCGGCCGATCGCTATGGGCTCACGCAAGCCGAGCTCGCGCTCGCCTGCTCCTCCCATTCGGGCGAGCCGCGCCATGTGGAGACCGCGGCGTCCATGCTCGCCAAGGCAGGGCGCGACCTCACCTGCCTGGAATGCGGCACGCATTGGCCCTCGAACGATCAGGCGGCGCGCGCGCTTGCAGCGGCGGGGCGCGAGCCGACCGCCCTTCACAACAATTGCTCGGGCAAGCATTCAGGCTTTATCTGCGTCGCTTGCGCCACGAATGTCGATCCGAAAGGGTATGTGGGACCCGATCATGCCGTGCAGCGGCGGATCAAGGGCGTGTTCGAGGAGATGATGGAGGTGAAGCTTCCCGACGCCGCTCGCGCTGTCGACGGATGCTCGATCCCGACTTACGCGACCCCGCTCGAGGCGCTCGCGCTGGCTTTCGCGCGCTTCGGTTCCGGGGCGAAGCTCTCGCGCGATCGGGCCGCCGGGGCGCGACGTTTACGTGAGGCTGTAGCGGCGGAGCCGTTCATGGTCGCGGGCAGTCGCCGCTTCGACACCGTGGTGATGGGCGCGCTCGGCACCAAGGTGTTCACCAAGACGGGGGCCGAAGGCGTCTATTGCGCCGCCCTGCCTGAGCAAGGCCTCGGCATTGCGCTCAAATGCGACGACGGCGCGGGACGGGCCGCGGAAGCCGTGATGGCCTCCTTGATTTGCGCTTTCGTGCCGCTCGCTCAGGCCGAGCGCGAGATCGTCCTGCCTTACACGAACAAGGCGATCGTCAACTGGAACGGCATCGAGACCGGCAGGCTCAGGACGACGAAAGAGCTCGGGGATTGCGTGAAAAAGGCGGGAAGGGTGAAGAGTGAAGTGTGAGGAGTGGAGGACCAAGTGTTACGTCTTCTTGTCTCACACCTCACATTCACGTTTCGCCACTATGCGGCCAGCGTGCCCAGGATGCGGGCCCAGGACCGCATGCCGTGATGGAAGCTCGACATGTCGTATTTCTCATTCGGCGAATGCACACGATCATCATCGAGTCCGAAGCCGACGAGAAGTGAATCGAGGCCGAGCATCCGCTTGAAGTCTCCAACGATCGGCACGGAGCCCCCGCTGCCGATGGTGACCGGCGCCTTGCCCCATTCGTTCAGGAGCGCCTCGCGGGCCCGCGTGAGGAGCGGGCTGTCGGCGGGAAGTGAGATCGCCTTGGAATTCGTGTGATGTGTGAATTCCGCCTTGCAATCGGCGGGCAGGCGATCACGGATGAATTTCTCGAAGGCCGCGGAGATCTTAGCCGGATCCTGATCGCCGACGATGCGGAAGGACACTTTCGCGGAGGCTTGCGACGCAATCACGGTCTTGGAGCCCTCACCCTCATAGCCGCCCCAGATGCCGTTGATGTCGAAGGTCGGGCGGGACTGGACCATCTCGATCAGCATGCGGCCCTTCTCGCCGACCGGCACTGCGAGGCCGACCTGACCCAGAAACTCCTCGGCCTTGAGATTGAGGGCGGCCCAATCCGATTTGAGCTGCGAAGGCGGCTCATGCACGCCGTCATAGAACCCGGGAAGCAGGATGCGGCCATTCTCATCCTTGAGGCCGCCGAGGATCTTCGTCAGCACATTGATCGGGTTCGCGGCGCCGCCGCCGAAGATGCCCGAGTGCAGGTCGCGATCGGCCGCCTTAATCGTTACTTCCTCATAGACGAGCCCGCGCAGCGTCGAGGTGATCGCCGGCGTCTCGCGGTCCCACATGCCGGTGTCGCAAACGAGCGCGGCATCGGCCTTGAGCTCGGCTTTGTTGGCTTCGACGAAGGCCGGCAGATTGATGGAGCCGCATTCCTCCTCCCCCTCGATGAGCAAGGTGAGGTCGATGGGCAGCGAACCGGTGACCGCTTTCCAGGCACGGCACGCCTCGATGAAGGTCATCGCCTGGCCTTTGTCGTCACAAGCGCCGCGCCCGAGGATGACCTTCCGGCCAGGCGCAAGCTCGGCCACGCGCGGCTCGAAAGGCGGGCTATGCCACAGATTGAGCGGATCGACGGGCTGCACGTCGTAATGCCCGTAGAACAACAGATGCGGACGCTTGCCGCTGCCGTTTTTGGCAACCGGCGTCGTCGCGTGGCCAAGGACGACAGGATGGCCTTTGGTCGGACGAACGCTCGCCCGGAACCCGATCGAGGCGACATCCTCCTTGAGATGCTCGGCGGCCGTGACGCAATGCTGCTTGTAGGCTGGGTCCGTCGAAATCGAGGGAATGCGCAGGAAGGTGAAAAGCCGCTCGACGGCGGCGTCGAGATTCTGATCGAGATGATTCAAGACTTTATCGAGGTCTGACATGACGGGTTCCGATTGGGCGGCTAGGGGCCGCGATGCTGCGGCGCA